>JAESSB010000008.1 GCA_016764335.1 Magnetovibrio sp. | reverse complement strand
CAAGGGTGAATGGGTGCGGGCGCTCTTTAGGGACAATTACAGGGACAATCACACGGTCCGGGCCGACACGCTAGACGCCCGCCAAGTCCTTGCACACGGCGTGGCGCAAAAATTAGAGACCTTGGTGAAGGGGTTTTGCGAATATTACGATAAAGATGAAACCGTGTTTCGCTTTTTGCTGTTGGTCCAACATGGCCAGCTTGACAAGGTTGATAATGCGTCGTCCAGCCCGGTAAAGGTGGTAAAACGAGCCATTCAAGCGGGTCTAGATTGTGGTGAACTTGACAACACAAGGTCGTACAGCGCCCGCGAAGCGACGGCGTGGGTGTTTGGCATCGTTTTACAAACGGTGACCTTTAGAATTGATGAGCATATCCAAGGCCCTTTGAGCGCACAGGCTGATGCCTTGGTGGCGGTGTATAACGGCGCGCTGGGCCTGAAAACGATATGAAGGCCGCAAAGCTATCCCCCCCCAAAAAACTATGGAAACGCATCGCTTATGCGGGCGGTGTTGCCACGGTGTGGGGCTTGATTATCGGCGCTGTGGGGATTGCGGTGATCGCGTGGGATTTGCCGAATGTCGATGAAGCCATTCAAGCCACGCGCAAGCCTGTGATTCGCGTGCTCACCCGTGATGGTCAAGAATTGACGCGGCGCGGCGATCGCTCTGGGACGATGGTGCGTCTACAAGACGTGCCAATGATCTTGCCGCAAGCGATCATGGCCACTGAAGACCGCCGTTTTTACGATCACTTTGGTCTTGATGTCATCGGCATTGCCCGCGCCATGTGGGTTAATCTTAAGGCGGGGGGGATCCGTCAAGGCGGCTCAACGCTGACCCAACAGGCGGCGAAAAACCTGTTCTTAAAATCAGACAGAACCTTTCGCCGTAAGTTTCAAGAGGTTTTATTGGCGTTGTGGTTGGAAGCAAAATTCTCCAAGGATGAAATCCTCACCATTTATATGAATCGGGTTTATTTTGGTCAAAGCGTATACGGCGTCGATGCTGCTGCTCGCCATTATTTTGGCGTGTCGGCCCATAATTTGACGGATTACCAAGCCGCAATGTTGGCGGGCATGTTAAAGGGGCCCAACAAATACAATCCTTTTAATAACTTAAAATTGGCGAAAAAGCGGACCGAAGTGGTGCTGGGCAATATGGTCCGGGCCGGCTATTTTTCCAAGGCTGATGCTGATGCCGTGGTGCGTCCTAAGGTGTGGAAAAACCCCCGACAAGGAAAAAGGGTTTTTAACCAGGCGCGGTACTATACAGATTGGGTGCTGGACCAGGTCGGGGACTATGTGACTTTGGACCAAGACGTCACCGTTTTTGTATCTCTAGATACGCGTATGCAAAAACAAGCCATGGCTTCCGTTAAGCGTACAATGGTCAAAAAAGGGAGCGCAGAATTGCGCAATGCAAATGAAGTCGCCCTGGTGACTTTGGCCCCAGATGGTGCGGTATTGGCGATGGTTGGGGGGCGAAACTACGCCACAAGTCGCTTTAATCGCGCAGTACAGGCCAAGCGCCAACCGGGTTCGGCGTTTAAGCCAATTGTCTTTTTGGCGGGCTTTGAAGCGGGCCTCACGCCAGATACCCTGATGATTGATGAACCCGTGACCATCGGCAATTGGTCTCCGCAAAATTTCAACAAACAATACGCGGGCGCGATGACGTTGTCGGATGCGATGATGCGTTCGGTTAACACCATCGCGGTCAAGGTCAGCGAAGATGCGGGTCGCGAAAATGTCAGAGCAATGGCTAAAAAATTAGGCATCAGCGCGACCTTAACCGAAGAGCCCTCCTTGGCCTTAGGGGTTAGCGAAATATCCTTGCTAGACCTCACCGCTGCCTATGGTGCATTTTCCACCGGGGGCATCGGCTTGTGGCCTTATGCAATTGTGGAAATTCAAGACGCGTCTGGTAAACCCTTGTACACGCGGTCCGGTGGTGGACCCGGACGCGTGATTCCCCAGGCCTTTGCGGGGGCCATGAATGGCATGCTGTCTCGCGTGATCAATGACGATCACGGGACCGGCAAGGCGGCGCGTTTGGACCGCCCAGCGGCGGGCAAAACGGGGACCTCGCAAGATTATCGCGATGCGTGGTTTATTGGCTATACGGCAAATCTGATCACCGGCGTGTGGATGGGCAATGATGTTGGAACGCCAATGAAGGGGGTCACCGGGGGGAGCATTCCCGCCCGTCTCTGGAAACATTACATGATGGCGGCCACGGCCAATCGGCAAGCGATGGCCTTGCCCACGGGACAATTACCCGCTGCGGTGGCGAATATTGAACACCAAACGCCCGCCAACCCTAAGGTTGATTTGACGAAAAAAGGTCTTAAAAATTTAATCGACAGCCTGTTTGGGCGCTAGAGGTCCTTCACGATCACTTAAGGCGAATCACTGTAGCCGCCAGTTGTCACGTTGATAGGTCATTTCGGGCTAATCGTTCATATCGTGTGCAATACGCCGGAAGCCTTAATGATATCAGCGAATTCATTCGATCATAGCCTTTGTCGGCTACGCCCGATGGTGTGCAGATCACGGGCGGACTATGAGACAAGTCTTACACGGATGCGCCAAGACGACACAGGCCATCCGAGCAGAAAGACAGCGATCGCAAGCTTCGCTCAAAGAGTGGAGCTTCATGAACAACAAACAAAATCAAGACCAGCTGATAACCCACCTGCAGACAGTCTTAAAGGCTTACAACTGTGCAAATCATTTGAAGGCCTTGCAAGGTTTACCCCCCGCACGAATATATCTACAAAATAGGGACAAAACACATAGGACAGCGCCTTAATATATGATCCTCGCCCAAATCTGGCTGTGATTATGCATCAGTCAGTTCTATTTTTGGCGATCCGCAGCTAATCTCAACGCTCTCAAGGCTTCCTTTTTTTCCTGTGATTTTCTTGTTCTGGCTTCTTTTTCTTTGATGAGTTTCGTATCTGTATTTTTAGGGGGTTTATGATCTTTAAACTCGCCGCGGTCACCGCGCTCAATAGCGGCTATCATTTTGTCGTCGGCATTGTTTGGTCGTGTTGATCCTGATCCCATTACGCTACCTTCTCTATGTTGCTGACCCAATTTAAGGGCTTTATCCACCTGACTTGTAAACCTACCTTTAGAACATTTAAAGAGGGGAAGCAATATGCGGGCTAAAGGGTTCAACCTCATGACGTTTGCATTTTGGGGCTAAGTCGATATGCAATATTTTATCCGCCAGATTTTTATGCAAAAAGTGTCTTGAACCCTAGAAAATTGAACCGACCCTTTAAGATGCTGTTTCAGGCTTGCAAGGCGCACCAAGACAGTGATTGACTTCGACCGTTATGTGAACCAGATCGTGATGGTCATGAAGTTGTTTTTTGTAGTCTTCAGCACTTTTAGGATAATGGGTGACGATTGAGATGATGGCCGCAAAGTGCTGGGGCCCAACGCGCCAGAGATGTAAATCGGTCACCTTATTATCCGCATCCGCCTCGATTGTCTTTTGAATACCTTCTTTCATCCCTTCATCAGCATCGCCATCAAGAAGAATGCGGCCTGTATCGCGCAAAAGGCCATAGGTCCAATGTCCAATAATCAGTGCGCCAACGATCCCCATCATTGGGTCCATCCAGACCCAGCCTAACATTTTTCCTGTGAGCAGAGCGACAATCGCTAGGACGGAGGTCAAGGCATCTGCCATGACGTGTAAGAAAGCTGCGCGCAGGTTATGATCATTATGATGGTGTTGACCTTCACCTTGGTGAAGGAGCCAAGCACTCAGTAAATTGACGAACAAACCAAGGACAGCCACCGCTATGGCCTGGTCAAAGCTAATGGTCATGGATTCAAAAAACCTGTGCACAGAGGCCCATATCATCATCAGAGCAACGATACCAAGCACAATGGCGCTTCCAAATCCCCCCAGAACGCCGACCTTTCCCGTACCGAAAGTGTAGCGGCTATTGTGCATGTTTCGACGGGCATACSCGTAAGCAAASACCGTGATGCACAATGCTGCCGCATGGGTTGCCATATGCCACCCATCCGCCAAAAGAGCCATAGAATTAAATAACCARCCCCCATAAATTTCGATGACCATCATCGAAACCGTCAGAGCAATAACCCAATAGGCTCCGCGTTCCCCGCGACCTTTTTGGTCAGCAATAAAGACGTGTTCGTGTTGCCAGTTTTCAAGTGAATGATTATGCATCGTATCGTCCTAATGAAAATATTATGTTGATATACTGGTCTACATACCCCTCACTTAGCAAGCGTTCTACAGTGTATTTTGCCTTGCCCCAAAAGATATTGGCCGTTGGGCCGCCTGTAACCCATAGCAGACTAGTTTTTATGAATCTGAATTCAGGCGCGTTAGGCGCAGGAGCCCCTTGTCATGAGAAAAAAGCTARAGATTTTAGCAAAGCTTTGTTCAGGCGTTCCACCGGTTGAAATAAAATCCGGTCTAATTTTGGCGCACTGAAATGAGCACTTCCAGCGGCGCTGAAGGCTATTGCAAAGGAGGCCACCATATCGACCGGGAAATGGACACCCAAATAGACACGCGCCCAGGCCGTTGCCAGTCCAAGAAAAAAAATAGCCCTGCCCAGCCAGCGCAAATTTCGACTGGCCATAAGACTAAGGGCTAAAGACCATAAAAAAGTGGCGTGATCGCTTGGAAATGAAGTTTCAAGACTATGGTTGAGGAACGTTTGCCCGATCCCCAGTTCAAACGGGCGTGGCACGTAGATAAGGCGCGCAATCGAGAAATTGACCGATAGCCCTATACCAAGCGCAATCCCCGCGACCATTAATGTTCGCCGCGTGTGGGGGGTACCTCGGAACCAAAACAACACACTTATGACAATTGTTAACCACGGCGCATAGGCTGCAAAAAATTTCGCCGTCAGCACCATAAACGGGCTTGGCAAGGCTGAGGCATTGATGAGGTGAAATAGGGCGATGTTCCAGGGGAGCGCTGTTTCCATGTTGTCCTATGTTCACATTCTATCGGTTGCCAAGAATACCCTAGATGGGGGTATATTCATGATCTATTTAACACTGGTCCCCCTCCTGACCGAATGTATAATCAACAAAATTGTCAAATAAAAGCCGTATTCAGGTCCTATTGTGCTAACCAGACAACAAGAACGTTCAACACAAGCGAGACACATGCCACATATCGAACAGCTTATCATGATGTACGGTCCTGCCGTCATATTCGTAGGCACATTTCTGGAAGGCGAAACCATTCTCGTCATGGCGGGCTTTCTCTCTCACCAAGGGAGCCTCAATCCGTATGGTGTTGCCGTCAGTGCTTTTCTTGGGTCCTTTATGGGGGATCAGCTTTTGTTTTATATTGGACGGCGGCATGCTTCACACCCCTTCGTCGTGCGCATCAGCCGACGACCAATTTTTGAAAAAATTATGACGCTGATTGCTGACCATCCAAAAAAATTTACCTTAAGCTTTCGCTTCATATATGGCATTCGCACCATCAGCCCCATCGCCCTTGGACTGACCAACATTAAAATCCGAGATTTTCTGGTCCTTAACGCCATCGCCGCCGCTATTTGGGCAAGCGCTTTTACCGCATTAGGGTATGTCTTTGGCAAAGCCGTTGAAACCTTCCTGGGGGAAATCAAGGCCGTTGAGCAGAAAGTTCTCATTGCGATCGCAATCGCACTTGTTGTTTTTGCGGCATACCATATCTGTGTGTATCTGCGCCGACGATTTTCAACCAAGCCGACACCGGCCAACACACCCTTGGATTAAGGGCGCCGTCTGGTGCCTTTAATCTAAGCGGCGAAAACAGAGCCGAAGTAAGATAGCGAAACACCCAAAGCGGTCATTAAACCGATTGCCCATCGACTTCCCAAACAGGGTTGCATCCCATCGCTATGTCGATCAAGCTTCACGCCTCGTAAAAAATTTGACCGGCGGCCCTTATTGTCCAACGGCACCTTTACGACCTTCAATGTTGCTCAGAATTTTAAGGCGATAGTTTGTGTTTGCGCCCTTCCAAGCCTTAATTTCTTCCCTTGTTCTCCAACACCCTTCACAAAGCGTGGTCTCAGGGTTCAATTTACACACATCTATACAAGGGCTTTCAATGTTACTCAAATTCATCTCCATTCATTGGGCTGTGGGGACGTTTAGCACGTGGTTTGCTAAACGCTGGGTATAAGGGTTAATCTTCCAATGATCAGGCATCCATCCGACCAAAAACCGATAAAAATCAGTCCATGCCACGGGAAATAGTCGCCGCCATTCTTTCTCTAGGGCTTTAAAGTCAACGTCTTTGTTCTGTTGGCGTAGGGTTTTGTGGAGGGCGGAAAAGTAATAGGTTAAGAGCTCTTCTTCAAGAACCTCGCACTGAGCCTCATCTAAGCAGCTTCCTAAAAARTARGCCACGTCWTTCATACCACAGCCRCCYCYCACATATTGAAAATCAACGGCTGCGACAGACTGTTCATCGTCGGCAAAGCAGAAATTAGCGAGCTTTGCATCTCCGTGCACAAAAGTCTGAAAACGCCCCTGATTTAACATCTGATCAATTCGGCCGGCATTACTTTTTAGAGCTTCATGCTTCATCACGGCCCATTCGTCGGGCCGGGTCTCTAAATGCCAATAGGTCCCCGTTTCCCACAGACCATCCGGCGCTTCTCCTAAAAAGGTTCCATGAAATGAAGCGAGCCAGTCTAGACATTGGTGAATGTCACGCTTGTTAACCGCACTTTTACGTAAGGCAAAACCAGCCGCATCTAGGTCTTCTAGCAAGATATAACATTCTTCATTCTGAGCCTGCGCGGTGTAGCATTTTGGAACACGGCATCCGCTCCCGCACTTTTGGTTCCAGTGCTGATACCAGTGCATTTCAACCTGATAGGACTTCAGCTTTCGCCGATGAGAAAGGTCGCTATGCCAACCCCGCGGATGGTTTACAGCCTGGGGAGGATTCACATGTTTTAAAACAGCAGAAGACAAAGAGCTGCCCGTTAAGGTCAGACGAACAATTTCACCATAACCACTCCAAAGAGACTGGATAACTTGCCCACGCTCAACCTGAGTTGCTGATGTGATCTGCTGGATAGACTTCTCTATCCAATCAGGGTCATGCAAAGCAGACATTTCATTCACCTTCATCCACTCTATCTCATCAAAAGCAAAACCAGCAGCCCAAAGAGTTCCAGTCATCTTAGGAAACGCCCCAGCAGCATCAAGACTTAGTTCTTCGTATTGGTCAATGCCCGACCTTGGTTATAAGTAGACCTTTCAGAAACTGCAAAAAGATGTCTGCTATTSMYYAWWMRWMWKWKKKWATWYAWRWWRRTGYKYKRWMWWRCCTGNASAWSGCWTCAKYTYWRKGMMMRYAMSWKMCMTWAMMTYAARSKMYSRRTASTTYMCTTAGATCAGGMATAAGTCATSCGGAAGGTCAGGCAGATRCGCTCGCCYGTTGGTTTGTTGGTCTTGGGGATCTGGTGCARCCAGTAGTGCTGGGTTTCGCCCKTCATCAAYAACARATTRCCCGCCTGCAGGTTGATATTGAACGGCAGGGTCACGCCTGATTTTGGCTTGAATTGAAAAATCCGATCACCGCCGAAGCTAAGCGAAGCAATGGCCGGATTGGTTCCTAACTCTGCCTCATCGTCCGCATGCCAGGCGACGCTGTCTCGCCCATGACGGTAGAGGTTGCAGAGTGCGCTGTTATAGGTAAATCCGGTTAGCTGTTCAGCCCGGTCCTTGAGCCGTGACAGTAAAGGCGTCATCGGTCTTGCTGGCATGTGCAGACGTGAATAGGTATAGGCCGTTTCTCCATACCATTGCTGCAAGCGGGGGATCGGCACGGTGCGGCCGTATAAGGTAATGTATGCCTGCTGCCAATCCAGATCGGTTTTCAAGAGTTTGAAAATCTCTGCGCTTTCATCCGCCGAATAGGCCTGAGGGAAACAGGAAATATCGGCTTGTGGCGCAGGATAATGAACGGGTTTTGTGTTTGGCATTTTATAGTCCAATTGGTCGCGAACGCAATGACATCCTGGAAGCCTTTCAGGAACCGCAAAGTATATACAAACATTAGGTCCGATTTACAATAGCATACAATTTTTGGTCCCGATTATCAGGGTTCTTTGCTTTCAAACTGTTTTCAAGTTTATATTTGCCAAGGCTCCTCCATTTTGGCGATCCTGTTGTGCAGACCATTGGTCCGATGGCATCCCCCCCAACACGAAGGCTAAAATACCACAAGGCCAACGCTTATAAGCCTTGTCTTCTTTGGACAACACTTTCCTTTTCGGCTTTTTTAACAGGATTTCAAAACCTGTTCCAAGATAGCCTCAACCTCCTAAAACCATCGTGCCAGACGGCTTCACGGCACGGCTTTCATCAAAAATTATCTGTCATGACGAGTATTAAGTACGATCATAAATCAAGCCCATAAGAAGCTGCGTTCGTCATCCGGTTGAAGGTCGCCAGCACAAGCAGACTTAAACACTGTTTACGATCTTGCCAAGGAGGAAACGAAGTTGATCTCGTTCTACATTTGTTAACGCCGCAAGCATTTTTTCTTCTGTGGCAATATGGGACACGACCATTTCGTCCGCAAGTGCAAAGCCCTTATCTGATAAAATGATCTTGAGCCCCCTGCGATCATTTGGGTCCAGAGTACGTTTGATTAATTCGCGGTTTTCCAGACGATCGAGTCGATTCGTCATGGCCGACGTGGAGAGCATCATTTCCTTGGCCAATTTTGATGGTGAAAGTGTTTTGCCGTGACCTTGGCGGCGAAGTGTCAATATCACGTCAGCCCCAGGAATATCCAGATCACAGTTTAACCAATTCGTCGCAACGCCTTGCCGTAAGGTTTCACCTGTTCGCCAAATTTGACCGCACACGGCCATAGGCGTTGGGTCTAAATCAGGTCGTTCGCTACGCCACTGCATCAATATCGCCTCCATCAAACTCTTATCATCTGGAGCGTTTTCAACGGAGAATTCTATTTCGTCTTGACTCATGGCTCGTGCTGCCTATAATAATTTGATATAAAATTATATTATATGAAGCTATACGATACATATCTATACCAACTCGAACTTTATGTAAAGGGAGCTAGGCTGCCAAACGTTAGAACGCTATCATGCAGAGGTTTCCGTGGCCATCGGTCGTAAAACCCTGACTTGTAAAATGAGGTATGGTTATGAGAAGGCTTCCCGGCAATGCAGAAAAATGCAAAAAGCCCCGCGGAATAGATCGTCAGATGTGGCGTGCTCATATACTCATGATCATATCAACAATCCTTGTCGCCACATCCTTTCCCGTAGGGGCCGCGATCACGAACGGGCTGGATAGCTTGGTGTTAACATTTTTACGATTTGCGTTGGCGGCACTTTTATTTGCTCCCATTGTCGCCTGGCGTTACACCATTGCAATACCATCCTTGCGCGATCTAATGCGATACGGCATGTTAAGTGCATGCCTTGTCAGTTTCTTTTGGGGAATGTTTGCTGCACTCCGCCTGACATCAGCACTGAATACGGCAGCGATTTTTGCTCTTACACCGCTCATTACGGCCGTCGTATCAGGCTTACTGCTCAAAGAAAGATTACATAAATCATCGCTGTTTGCCTTGCCGTTAGGTATGGTTGGTGCGGCTTGGGTAATTTTTCGGGGCAACCTAGTAGACGTTTTATCGCTGAACCTTGGGTTAGGTGATGGAATATTTCTAATGAGCACAATCGCAATGGGATGTTATAGCCCGCTTGTAAAATATCTTCATCGTGGTGAACCTGTGGCCCAAATGATGTTCTGGATACTCGTTACGGGCGCGATGTGGCTGTTCTTACTATCTGCACCTCGTCTTACAGAAGTGGAATGGAATATGGTTCCATTACCTGTATATGGTGGCATTGCCTATTTGGCTGTGTTTACCACGCTTATCACATTTTTCATATTCCAATGGAGCACAACAGTTATAGGCCCGACAAGAGTAATGTCTTACACCTACCTCAACCCAGCTTTGGTTATATTTATCGGAGTCGTTTTTGGACAAGACCTTCCCTCGCTTGCAATTTATCCAGGGTTGCTCCTCACTTTTATGGCGACCTTGGTCTTACTATGGCCGAAGACCACGTTGCGCAAAGTAAGACTCATTTAGGAGATTCCCAAACGCGTACAAATTTAAAGCAATGGAGCAAATTTATTCGAAAATTATGGTGTAGACTCAATTGATCCATAACCGAATGGCAAAGGTATAGCTTAACCAACGCATACTGATTCAAATCTCATTTTTAGCAAATAGCTCTTCGATTGAACATTGTTGTTTCCGCCGAATGGCTTTTGTTTGAGCCCATTTATGTTCAATTGGATTAAAGTCTGGCGCGTATGGGGGAAGGAATTCGATGATATGCCCAGCCTTAAAGATCAGTTCTCGCGTATCTTGTCGTTTGTGAAAAGTTGCGATATCCATCACAATGACTGCATTTTTCGGCAGTTTTGGGATCAAATCCTGCTCCATCCACGCGTGGAAAATATGGCTGTTCATATGGTCCGGAAACAGGCTAATCGTTAACAGTGTCGCACCAAGCAACGCTCCAATAACATTCGTCCGTCCTTTCGCACCCCAGTCGGCAAGGCCATAGCAACGCTTTCCACGTTCTGCGTAGCCACGGGTCCGTGGCCTGTCATGAGCAAAGCCACTTTCGTCGAGGTCAACAATTGGCCTGTCATTGACCTTGTGTATTTCAATGTTTTGCTGAAAGAGTTGCCGTTTGACGGCGTCTGCCTTTGGATGTTGAAGAGCTTTTTTTATAGGTCACATCAAGCGTCTTGAGAGCTTGATGAATGGCGTTTTGACACACATCAAACCGTTCGGCCCGCTCATGTTGATAAGCGTCAGGCTACCGTTTTACATCTGTAGCCAAATCCTCAAGATTAACTTTGTACATTCTCAAGGGATTAAGCCTTAGGCTCAATATCTTTTGACCAACGGGTGAGGCTTGCAATCCCTTTACAAAAACGAGTGGCGGTATCTTCAAATGTCAGCCTGTCCTTCTTGCGAACAGAGAGCACATGACGACAAATTCAATAGGATAAGTCATAAATAAGAGTATAATCAATATTCATTGGTTTTGCCATATGTACCATTTCCAGAAAGTTTGAGCTGAGTTTTTCATATCGCGTGGTCAACCTTCTCATGTCTTTCATGGTGTAAAAGAACCGATCCATGATATTGCGCATGCGATAGAATCTCTTGTCATGTGGGATAGGGACACAGGTGTCTTAAGTCTTGGCATGCTCTGCATTAAAGACTTCATACCGCGCAAGGCTGAATTTGCCTCACCACAAACTCATTTATCTGTCTGGCCGTTATGATGTGCTTCAATACAGACTTGGTTCTAGGGGTGGGTATTCCATGTCAAGCAAGCTATTAGATAGCCAATTAGAAATATTGAAAAAACCTAAAGAGGCGATAACAATTYCCATCACCGGTACAAAAATAGAAATTGTTGATTGTATTCTTCACGCTTTGGGCGGATAAGTTCGCGTAATCTGATCTAGATTTTATCGTATTATTTTGAAAGTATGAGCTTATCTATATGACTTTTGAAATCCGCGCATTACGCTAAACTGGACTGTGTCACTTTATGGAATTACGAACATGAATACCCCTCCAATCATCACGATTGGCCTAACCACTTATAATCGCCTGGATATGCTGAAACAAGCTGTTAGCTCAATTTTAAATCAGGACTTTACGGGGTTTAGGCTGCTCATTGGAAATGACCATCAAGAGGGACCCGTTTCATTCGAAACCCTTGGCATTGAGCCTGATCCACGTATAGAGATCATCAATTATGTTGAGAATTTGGGAGAGCTGAGAAATCAAAMCTATCTGTTAAATATGGCAGAATCTGAATGGTTTATCTGGCTTGCCGATGATGATGTTTTCCATCCATCATTTTTTAGCACGATGATTAAGGTCATTTCTGAAAACTCATCATCAGTTTCAATTGCGTTAACAAATTATGCGTCAGGTCCATCAATTCCAAAGACCTTTAATGACCCGATTTCCCATAAAGAAGTGTCCTGTTTTTCAACAGGCGACTTCATTAAAAATTATACAAATAAACGTATAAAATTAATCGGCTGCTATGGGCTCATGAACACCAAAATATTGAAAGATATGTCAGGGATGCCTGCTCTTGGTGAGACATTTTCTCCCTATAGTGATACGCTATTGCCGATATTGCTGGCAGAGTATGGAAATGTTATTTGGCTTGATGCGCCGTTTGTCTTTCTAAGAACTCATGCGTCATCTTATTCGGTTATGACCCCCGACTTTAAGGGCTATACAATTGCCGAGGTCAAATTCATTAAGCATCTTGAAAGAATATGCGCTTCAAGCCAAGGTCAGTTAACATCAAGAGATTGCATCGTCCCAATGATGCACTGGTTTGCAAACAATGAGTTCACCATTCTTTTAAGAAGCCCATCACTAAGCTACCTTGGCACAATCACGAAGTTCTTAGGCTACCAAATCGGGGTTAATTTTCCTCTTTTAGAAAAAAAGCATTGGTTTGGTTTTTTTGTATTCATTTTTCAAAAGATATTACGATTCATTTTATCCAATCTAAAAAATAAGATGACCGGATGCAAAAAGAAACACTAGGCGGCTTCTAAAACGCAGCCCTGCCTACGTCACACGTGTCCTGCTTTTTTTGCTAAGGCAACGTGCGTTGCACTACCGATTAACCGTTTCAATTCCCATAAATCACCCGGCGTAGGATTGTTATTGAAATATCGCTCATATTTTGTAGAAATTCATACATGCCACAGGTGCCCCGGCCCATTTTGAGCCATCTGAGGGTAAATTAAGTTTCTTTTTTGATTTGATAAATCAAATAACATGTCGCAAATATGCCGTTTTTAAGGAAATATCCTGCATTTTATGTATTTATGGCCTCGACGATCTTTTTAATGAGCATGTTTAAAGTTTTGTAAATTTAGAAAACTTCATTTAAAGCCTTCTTTGTGAGCTTTTTATAAGATAAAATTGTTTGAGAAGGCATGATTAGAGATGCCCTTAAAATAATACTTTAACCAAAATGGAAAATATTTAATGTCAGGAAAAACGGCCCTCATCACCGGTATTACCGGCCAAGACGGTGCTCTTCTCGCAGAACTTCTTTTGTCAAAGGGCTACACGGTCCATGGCATCAAGCGTCGTTCTTCATCATTCAATACGGGGCGAATAGATCACCTCTATCATGATCCGCACGAAGAAAACGTGCGCTTTTTCATGCACTACGGCGATATGACGGATGCGACGAACCTGATCCGCTTAATTCAAGAAACCCAGCCCGATGAAATCTATAATTTAGCCGCGCAAAGCCATGTGCAAGTGAGCTTTGATACGCCGGAATATACGGCCAATTCCGATGCACTGGGCACTTTGCGGATGCTTGAAGCCATCCGCATTTTAGGCCTAGAAAAAAAGACCCGGTTCTATCAGGCTTCCACGTCGGAACTGTTCGGTAATGCGCCCGCGCCGCAAAGCGAAACGACACCCTTTGAACCCCGCAGCCCTTACGCCGCCGCCAAGCTTTATGCCTATTGGATTGTCCGCAATTACCGCGAAGCCTATGGCATGCACGCGACCAACGGTATTTTATTCAATCACGAAGGCCCCACCCGTGGGGAAACCTTCGTCACACGCAAGATCACGCGCGCGGTTGCTTCGATCCAACATGGCTTACAAGACCGGATATATCTGGGCAACCTTGATGCTTGTCGTGACTGGGGTCACGCCAAAGATTACGTCGAAGGCATGTGGCGGATCGTCCAACATGATGAACCCGATGATTTCGTCCTGTGCACCGAAGAAACCCATTCGGTACGTGAATTCGTCGAACTTGCCTTTTCGCACATTGGCCGCACAATCACATGGCAAGGCGAAGGCCTGGAGCAACAGGGTGTCGATGCTAAAACCGGCGATATTCTGGTTGAAATTGACCCCCGCTACTTCCGTCCGACCGAGGTCGAGTATCTTCTTGGAGATGCGACCAAGGCCCACAAAATCTTGGGCTGGACGTACACCACACCCTTCACAGATCTAGTCCGTGAAATGGTTGAACATGATCTGGACCTGGTGAAGCAAGAAGTGAGCCGCCAAAATCGTCATGACTGATGCTCCTTTTTCTCTTCGTGGAAAACGCGTTTGGATTGCCGGTCATCGGGGCATGGTGGGCTCTGCCCTTGTGCGTCGCCTGAAAGCCGAAGGGTGTGAAATCATCACAGCCGGGCGTGACGTCATTGATCTTCTGCGTCAACAAGATGTCGAAGATTGGATGGCTGCGAACCGTCCAGACGTTATCTTTGTTGCGGCGGCTAAGGTTGGTGGCATTCTTGCCAACGACAGTTTCCCCGCAGAATTTATTTATAACAACCTGATGATTGAGACGAATATCATCCACAGTGCGCACCTTGTGGGTGTTGAAAAGTTACTTTTGCTTGGCTCGTCTTGTATCTATCCAAAACTTGCCGCCCAGCCCATGGCCGAAAACGCGCTTCTGACCGGGGCGTTGGAACCCACCAACGAATGGTATGCCGTGGCAAAGATCGCCGGCATTAAAATGTGTCAGGCCTATCGCAAACAATATGGCTGCGATTTCATTTCTGCTATGCCCACGAACCTTTATGGACCGGGTGACAATTTTGATTTACTGAGCAGCCACGTAGCCCCAGCACTTATGGCCAAAACCCATCAAGCAAAACAAGCGGGAGACAAGACCGTCGAAATATGGGGAACAGGCACCCCTAAACGTGAGTTTTTACATGTTGACGACCTTGCCGATGGGCTTGTGTTTTTAATGCAAAATTATTCCAAGGACGACCACATCAATATTGGCAGCGGCGATGAAGTTACAATTCGCGAACTGGCTGAAACGATTTCTGATGTGGTGGACTATAAAGGTGCTTACACCTATAATGCTGAACATCCTGATGGYAGCCCCCGCAARTTAATYGATAGCRCGCAAATTCACAAAATGGGTTGGCGGGCATCCATAAGACTCAAAGATGGAATGGCACAGACTTACGCTTGGTTTACAAAAAACATCGCAGAAGCAAAATTGCGCCGTGGCGACGCGGCCAATACGAACGACCTATGAGCAAAAAAACACTGGCCCTCATATTCAAATTTTCTATTTCGATTGGGTTGATTGCTTATGTGGTCCAGAGCATCGACCTGCACTCGGTTTGGAGCCGAATGTTGGAAGCTGATGCGCTTAACCTAGCCATATCTGGGCTGGTTATATCCCTTCAAATTCTGATTGGCACCCTGCGGTGGCGGGCCATTATGGTGGGGATTAACACCATTTTGCCCTATTGGCAGATTTTACGCATTTATCTTATCGGTTTGTTTTTCARTCAAGTTTTACCATCGTCCGTCGGCGGAGATGCCGTGCGCATCTATAAGAGCTTTCGGGTCGGACTTACGCTACGGGAAGCCGTACACAGCATTATGTTAGAGCGTGTGGCTACCGTTTTGGGCTTATTGATGCTCGCCGCCGTCGCCGCACCATTTTTTCAACGCCAAGGCAATGCGTCCGAAGCGGACATAATGGTTTCGTTTTCCGTAATGATGTTAGCGATCGGCGTATGCGGAACACTATTCTTAATGTTCCTAGACCGTCTGCCCCGAAAATTTAGGTCTTGGCGGTTTGTGAAAGCCATGTCCAAATTTGCCTTGGATACCCGCCGTATATTTCTATCCCCGCATCATGCCACCAAAGCCTTGGGGTGGAGCATGCTTGGACATTTTGCAATATCGGTCGCGGTCTTTTTTATTGCAAAGTCGTTAAACTTGAACGTGAGCATCCTAGATTGCATGATGCTCATGCCCCCGGTCATGCTCGTCACCACCCTGCCCATTTCTATCGCTGGATGGGGCGTACGTGAAGGAGCGATGGTTGCCGCATTTGCGATGGTGGGCGTTCAAGCTGATGATGCCCTAGCCTTATCTTTTCTGTTTGGGGTTACATCTATTATTTTTGCTCTTCCGGGTGGGGTTTTATGGCTCTTGATGACCGATAAGAAAATTGACATTATTTCAACAGAACAGCCGCGTTAAAAAATACCCCTCAGTCGCGTCCATAGATGTCTTCGAACCGTTGAATATCGTCCTCACCAAGGTAGCTTCCGCTTTGCACCTCAATAATACAGAGATCTTCTTCACCCGCATTTTCCAGGCGGTGCAACATGCCCGCAGGGATGTACGTCGACTGATTGACCTTTAAAGTCATAACCTCATCACCACGGGTCACCGTTGCAACCCCAGATACGACCACCCAGTGTTCCGAACGATGTTGGTGGCTTTGCAAGCTCAACACTCCTCTGGCATGAATCGTCAACTGTTTAACTTGATAATGTTTACTTATCTTCATGGATTGATACCAGCCCCAAGGGCGATACACACATTTATGAGAAATATGCTCAGAACGACCTTCGACCCTGAGCATATTGACAATTTCTTTAACGTCTTGGCTGCGTCCTTTTGGCGCCACCATGATGACATCATCCGTGGCAACAATGACCATATCTTTCAGGCCTATGGTGGCGATCAGTTGCCCTGAACTTCTGATGTACGATCCTTCTACGTCACGGGCGACGACATCCCCGTGAAAGACATTTCCCGATGCATCCTTCTTGCCCAACGCCCAAAGAGCCGCCCAAGACCCCACATCATCCCAACCAATATCAACAGGGACAACAACCACGTTGGCAGCCTGTTCCATGACGGCATAATCAATAGAATTGCCTTTAATTTCACAAAATGATTTTTCATCCAAGCGGAAGAAGTCCATGTCTTTTTGACCATATTGAACAGACCGCTTACAGGCCTCAAGTAACTTCGGGTTTTGGCTGGCCAGTTCATCAAGGTAGTCTTGTGCCCGGAACAAGAACATACCGCTATTCCATAAATAGCCCCCGTCTGAAAGGTAGTCTTCTGCCGTTTTTAAGTCCGGCTTTTCAACAAACTGATCCACGGCAAAACAATTGGTTATATCGGCTATCGGATCACCTTGCTTTATATAGCCATACCCCGTCTCTGGCTTATCCGGTACAATGCCAAATGTAACAAGTGCCCCTTTTTCTGCAACCTTGCGCGCATCAAGACAGGCCTTCACAAAAACATCGGGTTTCAGAATTGAGTGGTCAGCCGATTTTAAAAGCATCATGGCATCAGGGTCGTCATGGACCAACATGATCGCGACAACCSCTGCGGCGGGGGCCGTGTTTCGGCCTTCAGATTCCAACACGATGGACTGAGGCGCGATGCCTGCACGATACATCTGTTCCGCAATTATGAAACGGTGCTCTGTGTTGCAAATGACAATCGGACTCGCAAAGTTGTCGCCCGCCACACGCCGAACGGTTTCGACCAGCATACTATCTTCAGAGTACAAGGGTTGGAGTTGTTTGGGGCATAAGGCCCGAGACATCGGCCACAACCGGGTGCCCGATCCACCGGAAAGAATAACGGGAACAATGAGGGCCATAGTTTACATCCAAAATAGTTCAAAAATAACGTTAGGAGACCTTTGCAAGGTTTTCCACACGCGTCGTGACCCGGACTTGACTGCCCATAAGGTCAAGCAACAAGATGACGCGTTTCTCATCACAAACCTCTTCAAGAAAGGCTATATGTTCGACAAATACTCCATCCCTAAAGCGCACGAGATCACCGCTCTTCAAGCCAATAGGGCCCAGACAAAGAACACCATCCTTATCTTCACGCGCGCGAAGATCATCTATAATTTCATCGCAAATAGGATATGCCACACTACCACTTGGCACCAACGATATAACGCCCAGGGTGCTATTGATGGAACGCCAACGTTGTTCGTCGGTGTCGATGCGAACAAAAAGATAACCTGCAAAGAGCGGACGCAGAACAGTTGATACTTTACGGGCATGACGGATTTGTTTGCGGTAGCGGGGCAAAAAAACTTCAAACYCTTGTCTTTTYARGTGCRCYGCCGATTGTTCTTCACYGCAKGTCTTCGTRCGCACAACAAACCAGGCCTTCATATCAAGGSCTCYCCGTTATSRTCRCGCTTCACATGCAAGAGCGGTGCCGCAAAGACGCGTTCAGATGAAAARTRWYCKGCCATRAGRTCAAAAGCATCTTGGGGRGYATCTGAAATGGTCAGRACCACAGCTTCRATATTATRCKCRACAAAAGACTCCAAATGATTGCTSAYRGGCACGCCTGAAAAATGGCTTTGCYTGTAGGAAGGRTCRATAATCACGATAAYCTCAAYGCTRTTTTCTTGGGCKGACAGCAGYGCRATTTCGGCAAGTTCACCCGCACCAAAAAAGGCGACACGCGTAAAGTTATTCTTCTGAATTTGCACAAATAGACCTGAATATTCGCTTCGGGCCTGACGAAAAAAAGACAATGAAGAAGAAAGATACTGGGCCACAAGCTGGCTTTTTTCCGTAAACCCCTTGGGTGTTACAAAATAGGCATACCTTTTGGCCGGAACTTTTTGAACTTTCACCAACCCCTTACGCACAGCTCGTTTAAGAAGACTATTCGTCATCCCCAAAGCCGCACCGATCCGCATCGCAAGGCCCCGTTGGGTTTCCGGACGACCACTTTCAAGGGCCACAAGAAGATCCAATGTCGCACGTTCCGCGAACTTTAAAATCTTGTTCCCGTTGTTGGGATCAGCCATATCCCTACCAATCAACTATGTTCATCATGTGAACGCATCATACATCAGTGCCTTCGCATGATGCAACAGACATTTTTTGAACGGGCAAGAGAAGGCATAGTTCTCATTGCCTTCAAGCCTTAAACAAGTTAAACCGTGGGTTATGGTGCTATTTGCAGCATATTCGGGGCTGTGAATCAGCCGTCAAAATTCAGCATCTTTTTTCAATAGATTGTTTGATTCATTATGACAGTGTTTTCATCATCCACTGCAGTCAAAAACATAGCGGGCTTCATGTCCGTAATGGTTGCTGTTTCCGTTCCTTTGCGGGTCAGTGGGGTCGCCAYGCAACAAGCSGCKCTCATTYTGGCYTTGATTGGCGCRCTGATTATTTTCTGTGTAAAGGCCGAGATACGAAGCCTGGTTAAACAAACCATTACATCAAGGTTAGGGGCACTGGTTGGCTCCATCTTTTTGGTTTGGRCGATTACAGTTTTCTTTTCCTTTGATCCRCTTGGRTCTTTAAAAATTGGTGGACGKACGGGGCTCTTTATTTTAGCSGTCACCATCGTTTGGGCCGTCCTCAAAACGCACCAAGAAAATTATGACCTGCTGTTAAAAGTTTTCATCTGTGCAGCCTTCGTAAGCTGTAGTGCGGCCGCATTATCCCTTGCCGGCGTGCCGATGATATTATCCATAGTCAAAGCAAACCTTGACCTTGTCGAAGTTCCAAGACTCGCTTTTAAGGCCTTTGCGGCTTCGGCACTGTGTATGCTTCCCGTCATCATTTGGGCAGGACGTCGTATTGGCGGTCCGTGGCGATTTTGGGCCTATGCTTACCTTCCGCTCGTCATCGTCGTCATCATGGAAGCGGAAAACCGTTCGTCACTTGCAGGACTTCTGGCCATGATTGGTGCCGGCATGGTCGTCGTCATTTTAAACAAGCACCGCCATAGCAAAACTCTTTTTCTATTCGCCGTGGCCGGGGGCACAGCCATCCTTGCGTGGATACGTCATGACCGCATGGTGATGACCACAAGACACCTTAAAGGCATGTACTTACCGGAATGGCTTGTTGATCCCCACCGCCAGCTCATCTGGAAATTTGCATACCATAAATTCCTTGACCATCCCTGGTTTGGGAATGGCATTGATCAGCTCAATAGATTGGCTGGTGCACACACCGTTGCTCCGGGGTTGGGTAAAACAGCATACCTTATTCCCTCACATCCACACAGTTGGTTTTTAGAAGTCTTAGCCGAGTCTGGCATCATTGGTGTATTACCCGTGATCATTACCTTGGCCTATATTTCATGGGAATTAACAAATCATTTTCTCAACACCCAAGATGAAGGAGCCTTGGCACGCCTCACTTTAATGGCTGGGTTTTGGGCAAGCGCCCTCTTCAATTTTTCCATTTGGGCCGTATGGTGGCAGCTCACCTTTTTCATGCTCTTTGCCATCATTTCTGCGGCACCCCCGGCCAAAAATATGAGTCATCAAAACCTTCAACCTTGATTAGGCCTTAATAAGACGCACATAAAAGCGACGATTGAATGTCTTGCGTCGGGCTAAAATAGTGTGGGGATCTAGGATCTCGCTTGAAATGACCGCAGCTTTTCCGCTTTGCTCCATGCTCGCCAACTCTTCACTCACCAAGCTTTCTGGACCATTTTGCGGTGCAAATCCGGACCAGCCCGAGCACGGCGGTATGAACGGAAAGATCATCCGCGTCCAAATCGCAAATTAAATCCATCGTGACTTCTATATCTGCGGCACTTTCCCCCGGCAAGCCAACCTTGCGACACAGTATAAATGCTATCTTCGTATCAGGGGGACAAAAGTCTTCTTGAAGGGGTTCAACCATAGACGTTTYAACCCCCATGATGACCGTATGGCATCCCCTTTTCAAGACACCAAGACGTGAAAATAACGGTCCGTAAAATGGCTTTTACATGTCTATTCAAGGTTTTGGGAACATGCCTTGTTCAATCAAATTGCAAAGGATATGTCCTATGACGATATGACCCTCTTGTATCTTTGGCGTTAAGGTCGAAGGTATTTGCAGGCAGTGGGTACAGATATCAACCATTTCACACGAGGCCGATCCTGTGAAGCCGATGGGACTAATCCCCATAGACTCCGCCATTTTAAGCGCRTGKATAATGTTTTTAGASGTGCCGGACGTGGAAATTCCAATAAAGACATCCCCCTTGCGCCCCAAACCTTCAATTTGCCGGCTAAATATGCGCTCAAAACCATAATCATTGCTAACGGCCGTTAAAATAGAGGTATCTGTGGTCAAGGCAATTGCCGATAAGCCGGGGCGGTCATAGTTAAAGCGGCTCACCAATTCTGCAGCAAGGTGTTGGGAGTCTGCTGCGCTGCCACCGTTTCCAGCAAAGAGGACTTTGTTGCCGTTCTTTAGGGCCTTAATRCAAAGCTGRGCGACCAAAMYGACGGATGAAATYRTTGCGTCATCTTGAGCCAGAGCWGAAAGYACTTCTGTGGTGCTGTTGAGCTCCTGTCGTAYGATCTTTTCCATTARGGTTCCTTTKRRRNNAAATTTAAAGMGGRTGCTGTGKCATMGACCAACTCTCTTGTYTYGACCAAGAAGAATCTTGTCGAGTATAAGCTGTGTGACACCGGGACAAAAGCGSTTTACRCYYTTTGCCCATAAAGGCCYAAYGTYAAARRCGYAAAAGACCTCTTTCCTGTAAGATACCAACAATTTGTTCGGCAGCCTCTTCTGGGCTCGTGGAATCACCATCAATGTGGATTTCGGAATTTTCGGGCGCTTCATAAGCAGAATCAATGCCKGTGAAGTKTTTMAKYTCTCCGGCTCGGGCTTTAGCATACAATCCCTTCACATCACGGCGCTCACACTCTTTCAGAGACGTATCGACGAACACTTCAATAAATTCAGCGGTGCCCACCATTTCGCGCGCCATACGGCGTTCAGAAACGAAGGGCGAAATAAACGATACAAGCGTGATCAAGCCAGCATCCAACATAAGCCGTGCGATTTCGCCAACGCGGCGGATGTTTTCGACCCGGTCAACATCGGTAAAGCCCAAATCACGATTCAGGCCATGACGAACGTTGTCGCCGTCCAAGATATAAGTGTGACGCCCAAGGGAATGGAGCTTCTTTTCGACCATGTTCGCAATGGTCGATTTACCCGAACCCGACAGACCCGTGAACCACACAATGCAAGATTTTTGCCCCTTAAGTTCCGCTCGAGCTTCTTTGTGAACGTCCAAGGCTTGCCAATGAATATTGGTCGCGCGGCGCAACGCATGATCAATCATCCCAGCGCCAACCGTGGCGTTGGTAAAGCGGTCGATCAAGATAAAGTTACCCGTGCCTGAATTGTCTTTATACGCATCAAATGGCAATGCACGGTCCAGCGAGAAATTACAAATCCCCACTTCGTTGAGGTCCAAAGTTTTCCCGGCGACGTGTTCCAAGGTATTGACGTTGATWTTACATTTAAGTTCGCTGACCTGTGCCGCAGCCGTCGAGGTGCCAATTTTAATGATGTAATTCCGGCTGGGCAATAACGGCTCGTCGTGCATCCAAATCAACTGAGCTTCGAATTGATCGGCAAAATCGGGACGATCGTCAGCGGCGGCCAACATGTCGCCCCGGCTGATGTCGATTTCATCTTCAAGCGTTAACGTCACGGCTTGTGCAGGTCCAGCCCTGTCTAGGTCACCATCAAAGGTGACAATCCGCGCGACCTTTGACGTCTGCCCCGAAGACGACACAACGATTTCATCACCTGGCTTAATCGTGCCCGATGCGATGGTTCCACAAAACCCCCGGAAATCTAGGTTGGGACGGTTGACCCATTGCACAGGCATGCGAAATGGCTTTTCGGCGGCACTGGAAATGACTTCTACGGTTTCTAAATAACCCAGCAACGTGGGGCCATTGTACCAATGCATCTTTGCACTTGGATCAATGATATTTTGCCCTTTAAGGGCGGACATCGGAATGGCTGTGATGTCTTCAAAGCCTAGACTGGCTGCAAACTGTGCATATTCTTCTTTAATGGCTTCAAACTTGCTTGGGTCATAATCGATCAGATCCATCTTRTTRACGGCCAGGACGATCTTTTTGATGCCRACCAGMGATACAATATAACTGTGGCGCTTCGTCTGCGTCAAAATGCCCTTACGCGCATCAACTAAGATCACAGCCACGTCAGCATTAGAGGCCCCGGTCGCCATGTTGCGGGTGTATTGCTCATGGCCCGGCGTGTCCGCAACGATGAATTTGCGTTTGTCCGTGGAAAAGAAGCGATAGGCGACATCAATAGTGATGCCTTGCTCTTGTTCAGCCTGAAGGCCGTCCAACAACAACGCAAAGTCAATGTCATCTCCCTGAGTACCGACGCGTTTTGAATCACTTGCCARGGCCGCAAGTTGGTCTTCAAAGATCATCTTTGAATCCCACAGCAAGCGGCCAATCAGAGTGCTTTTGCCATCGTCAACGGAACCGCAGGTGATAAACCGCAGCAGGCCTTTTTCTTCTTGTTCCTTAAGATAAGCCAGAATGTCATCGGAGATCAGATCGGATTGGTGGGCCATTAGAAGTACCCCTCTTGTTTTTTCTTTTCCATGGATCCGCCTTGATCATGATCAATCATCCGGCCTTGGCGTTCAGAGGTGCGCGTCAGCAACATTTCTTGGATAACATCCGGTAACGTCGTGGCTTCAGATTCAACGGCACCCGTTAACGGGTAACAGCCCAAGGTCCGAAACCGCACAGAACGCATCTGGGGCGTTTCCCCTGGGTCCAACGGCATGCGATCATCATCGACCATAATCAACATACCATCGCGTTCCACCACGGGACGCTTGGCCGACAAATACAACGGCACAATGGGAATGTCTTCTCGGTAGATATATTGCCACACGTCCAACTCGGTCCAGTTGGAAATAGGAAAGGCGCGGATGCTTTCGCCCTTTTTAACGCGAGCATTATAAAGATTCCAAAGTTCCGGACGTTGATTTTTGGGGTCCCAGCGATGGCTTGCTGTCCTAAACGAAAAAATGCGTTCCTTGGCTCGTGATTTTTCTTCGTCCCGGCGCGCACCCCCAAAGGCCGCGTCGAAACCATATTTATTCAAGGCCTGTTTCAACCCTTCGGTCTTCATCACATCGGTGTACATGGCCGAACCGTGCGTGAACGGATTAATGTTTTTTTTCACACCATCTTCGTTTTGATGCACCAACAACTTAAAACCATATTCTTTCGCCATACGATCACGAAATTCGATCATTTCTTTGAATTTCCATGTGGTATCCACATGCAACAAAGGAAAYGGCGCACGTGAAGGGAAAAASGCYTTGCGCGCCAAATGCARCATGACCGCAGAATCTTTACCRACCGAATACAGCATCACCGGATTTTCAAACTCGGCAACGACTTCACGCATRATATAGATGCTTTCCGCTTCCAATTGGCGCAAGTGTGTCAAACGATCAGGGGTCATAGCTTCTCTTCAATTCTAACCATACTGTGAATAGGGTTAGACGTAATGCAAGATTACGCCAAAGGCAACCCTATTAATCAAAATCAAAATGTAAATAACAATCTATATACTACATTAATGTGTTCAATGGACGTAAGCTGTCCCCCACAGCCCACGGATTGCATTAATTATTATGGGCGAAATCCCTATGCGTGTTAGTATTCCCTATTATCCAATCCACAAGGGAGCGCCCAGATGTTTGAAGTTGCAGAACTTGGCCACCGTGTCAGCAAAGCCGACTATAAAGCTGAGGTTCCAAAGCTACGCGAAGCTCTTTTGGATGCACAATTTGAATTGGCTCAAAAAAAGCCATTTCCGGTCATCTTAATTGTTTCCGGCGTCAATGGCGCGGGCAAAGGTGAGACCGTAAATACCCTCAATTTCTGGATGGATCCCCGCAGCATTCACGCGCATGCCGTCGGCAAACAAACGGACGAAGAAGCTGATCGCCCATCCATGTGGAAATTTTGGCGACGTCTTCCCCCCCGTGGCACCATCGGCATCTTTTTTGGGTCCTGGTATAGTTTTCCCATGCGACAGCACATTGAAGGCGGGAAAGACCAAGACTATCTTGATGCCCATCTTGACGATTCTTTGCGCTTTGAACGCATGCTGGCCGAAGAAGGCGCCCTGATTTTAAAATTCTGGCTTCACCTCTCCAAAGRYGCTTTAAMGGAACGTCTCACCACACTTGAGTCCAATAAGGAAACAAAGTGGCGGGTCASCAARGACGATTGGAAAGGTGTCGAAAAATTTGACAAATTAATCCCCGTGGCGGCCCACGTTTTACGGCGCACTTCAACAGCCCACGCACCGTGGATCGTAGTCGAAGCTTCAGATGCAAAATATCGCAACCTAACCGTTGGGCGTACACTTTTAAAAGCCATCCAAGGACGCCTTAAAGAGCCCGTCCCCACACCTCCTTTAGCTGTCCCGGTTGAAGCCTTAGAAAACCTAGACGACAAGAATATCCTCGCGTCTTTGGACCTGACCCAGACCTGTAAAAAAGCATCATACAAAAAGAAACTGGCTAAATACCAAGGCCGATTGAGCAAATTGATGCGCTCGAAAAAATTCAAGACCCGCTCAATCGTGATGGTTTTTGAAGGCAACGACGCGGCGGGTAAAGGCGGCGCCATTCGACGCGTTACGGCGGCCATGGATTCCAGAAGCTACACCATCATCCCCATCGCCGCCCCCACGGATGAAGAAAAAGTTCAGCCTTACTTGTGGCGGTTTTGGCGTAAATTACCGCGTATTTCCCACGCCACCATTTTTGACCGATCGTGGTATGGCCGCGTTCTGGTGGAGCGCGTAGAAGGCTACTGCACACAAGCTGATTGGTTGCGCGCTTACAATGAAATCAACGATTTTGAAGAAGAAATGACCCGCCACGGCACCATCGTTTTTAAATTTTGGCTGTCTATTTCGGATGATGAACAGCTTAAACGCTTTAACGCCCGTGAAGCCACTGGCTACAAACGATTTAAGCTCACCGATGAAGATTGGCGCAACAGGGGAAAATGGGACGAATACAGCCACGCGGTCTGTAATATGGTAGAACGCACCTCAACTGAAATTGCCCCGTGGACCTTGGTTGAAGCCAACGACAAATATTTTGCGCGTATCAAGGTGATGAAAACGATCTGTGACCGCCTAGAAAAAGAGCTATAAATTGGAGGGTGTCAGCCTAACTGTGTAAAGTGCAGACAGGCCGGTCAATCAAAATATTATCGACGACCTTTTAGGGATGATAGTCCGATCATTCAAGCTCAGCAACACGCTGTCGGAACGCGACAAAAAAAAGGGGCGCACCTGCCCAGGCTCTACGGCGGCCTAGAGAAACCTTAAGCCCCAAAATCCATCCTCCCCCCAGAGATGGTTAGGGCAATCTTGTTTTTTGCCAAGGCAGAACCGCAAAGAACAGGAAAACGACGGTAGAACACTCTACAAAAACCGTAATCCCGTTGAGCGATTTTTCAATAAACTTAAGCATTTCCGCCATGTTGCTTCGCGTTATGGCAAACGGCTTGTCAATTTTAGGGGGTTTGTTAAAATCGCCGTAATTGCTGTTTTAATGAGATCGTTAAAGTGTCACGACGACCTAGGTTCATAACCATCGCGACCATCAGTAATTTTTGACAATTTTTCGCAGATTTCGCGCCATGTCTTGTGCGCTGACACCCGCTGGAAAAAAGACCAAGAAGCGACCTTCCCGGTTCATCACATATGTCGCCACGGAATGATTGATCAGATAGTAGGGATCGCCACTTTGAACGGCGGTCTCATCCCTTTCAAATTTCACGCCATAGTCTTTGGCAAGGGCATTGATCGCCTGTCGATCCCCGGTAAGGGCAATAATACGGGGGCTGAAATTGCTGGTAAAATCGGCAAGGACCTTTGACGTATCGCGTTCTGGATCTAAGGTGATGAAGATCGGCTGAATGTCTTGACCAACGTCACCCAGCAAATCCAAGCTGTCGCTAACCGTTTGCATGGCCGTCGGGCATATATCAGGGCAAAATGTATACCCGAAAAAGACCAACATATATTTACCCTTAAAATCGCTATCGCGAACGGCCTTGCCGGTCTGGTCGATCAGCGAAAACGGCCCGCCGTGCTGGCCATACTTGTTTAATTTAGCCTGATCAGGCGGGGATATTTCGGCGGCAGAAAGGGATATTGGCGACACCGAAACTATGGTCAGCACCAGCGCCAGCAGAGTGCAAAACATCCTTAATGGAGCCAATGGCAGCGTCATCATTTTTCCTTTGTTTTGAGTGAACGAACGAGACCCGCTTTCACGATCACATTGTGGATACGCTGAAATAACGGCTTAAACAAGGCCGCTCAAGGCAAAAGCTTGAGGTTCGCTGTGTTTTACTGGCCTCGACATCACAAACCGTTTAAAACCGTGCTTATGCAGATCAATACGTTGCGTGACCGCACCTTAATTCAAGCTGTATTGGGGCCAACCAATACCGGGAAAACCCACTTGGCAATGGAAAGCATGTTGAGCCATGCGTCAGGCGTTATCGGTTTTCCATTGCGTCTGTTGGCGCGGGAAAATTATGATCGGGCGGTCAAGATCAAGGGCCCCGGGGCGGTGGCATTGGTCACCGGCGAAGAAAAAATCATCCCCCAGAATGCGCGATACTTTCTCACCACCGTCGAAAGCATGCCTGCTCATCAAAATTTTGACTTTGCCGCCATCGATGAAATTCAATTGTGTGCTGACCCTGACCGCGGACATATTTTTACCGATCGCTTGCTCCATTATCGTGGCGCGCGAGAAACCATGTTTTTGGGTGCCGATACCATGCGGCCCCTGATAAATGCCTTGGTCAAAGGTGTTAAATTCGTCTCAAAACCCCGTCTATCGGCGTTGAGCTTTAGCGGTTATAAGAAGCTCAGCCGCCTTAAACCGCGCACCTGTATCGTCGCCTTTTCGGCCAACGATGTCTATTCCATCGCCGAATTGATCCGCAGACAATCTGGCGGCGCCTCCATTGTCATGGGGGCGCTTAGTCCCCGGACGCGCAATGCCCAGGTCGATATGTTTCAATCTGGTGAGGTCGATTATTTAGTCGCCACCGATGCTGTCGGCATGGGCCTGAACATGGATGTGAATCATGTCGCACTTGCCGCCACACGTAAATTTGATGGGCGTACGATGCGCGATTTAAGTCCCGCCGAATTGGCCCAGATCGCCGGGCGCGCCGGACGACACCTAAACGACGGTACCTTTGGCACCACCGCCGACGTCACGGGTTTGCCATACAACGTGGTCGAACAGATTCAAAACCATAACTTTAAGCCCCTCGCCAAAATTTTTTGGCGCAACACGAATTTGCAATTTGTCAGCCTAAAACAGCTTAAAGACAGCTTGGCCGAACGTCCCCAACACGGGGCTCTGCACAGAGTCCGTGAAGCGGCCGATGAACAGGCGTTGGAACACATGACCAAAGATGAAGCCATCGTACGTTTGGCCTGCACCCCAAGTGCGGTGCGCTTGTTATGGGACGTGGCGCGCATTCCCGATTTTCGCAAGACATATACCGATGACCATCCACAATTGTTGGGCCGTATATACAATCACTTGATGACCAACACCGGTCGTATACCCTCTGACTGGCTTGACGAACGCGTAAAACGGGTTGAACGGTTGGATGGTGATATCGATGTTTTAATGGCACGCATTGCCTCTGTGCGCACTTGGACGTATGTTACACATCAATCTTCATGGCTTGATGACGCGACGGGGTGGCAAAACCGCACCCGCGCGGCAGAAGATCAACTCAGTACTGCCTTACATAATAAGCTCACGCAACGGTTTGTAGATAAAAGGACCAGTCAATTGGTGAAAACGCTCGAAGCAGGCGACATGCTCGCCACCGCCCTACATGACGATGGTGGCCTAGAAGTCGAAGGCCATCATTTAGGCAAGCTCAACGGGTTTCGCTTTATCGCAACCGAAAGTGAAACGCCCTTGGCGGCCAAAGTCTTGGATTCGGCAGCCCGCAAAGCGTTGCGCAGCAAAATTGTTGAACGCATCACGCTGTTGCAAGCCGAATCCGATGACGCCTTTAGCTTTAGCGCCGATGGCAAGGTATCTTGGCGCGCCGAACCGATTGCGACCATTACACGTGGGCCAAAGCTTTTGGCGCCAACCATTAAGGTCATGGCCAGCGACCTGTTGGACGCCGATCAAAAGGACTTCATTGAAGCCCGCTTGAACCTGTGGCTCAAAAATATGGTGGTTGAACGCTTAGGTTTGTTATTGGTCGCGACACTCCCCTCTTTAAACGGCGCCGTTCGTGGATTGGTTTTTCAACTGAGCGAAAGCCTGGGCGCGTTACCCCGCCATGAAGCCGATGCCGAAATCAAAAGTCTTGAACGTGAAGACCGCCAATCGCTCCGCAAACTGGGCGTACGCATCGGTCGCCAGCTCATTTATATCCCTGCCTTGTTACGTCCGGCGGCGGTCCAATTGTCGGTGTTGTTATGGGCCGTGCATGATAACGTTGAACCGTTGGCCCCTCCGCCTGCGGGTCGAGTGTCTTTCAAACGTGAAAAGCACGAACCTGAGGGCTGGTTACGCGCCGCTGGTTTTCGCCAGGCCGGAAACCTTTATGTTCGCGCCGACATGTTGGAACGCATGTCAGAATTGGCGTGGAAACGCATCGAAGAAGCCAAAGGCTCGTTTATCGCCAACGAAGACTTCTTGGCCTTGGCAGGCTGTCGCGTCGATGAACTGCCGCCCATTTTACAAAGCCTGGGTTTTGTCCCCGCCAAAGAAGAGGGTAAGTGGTCTCCCAAGCGGCGTGGACATAAAAATCCCAAGCCCGCAGCACAGAAAAAATCTGCCCCTAAACCCGCTGCTGTCCGTCCGGTCAAAATTGATCCCGACAGCCCATTCGCTATCTTACAGGGCCTTAAACTTAAAAAATGACGAATTCTACGCTGCGGATTGATAAATGGCTGTTCCATGCGCGGTTTTTCAAAAGCCGCACCTTGGCCTCAAAATTTTGTCAATCGGCGCGGGTTCTCGTTAACGGTGAACCCATCGCCAAGGCGCATATTTTAGTCAAGATCCATGATATTCTAACGTTTACCAAGGCCGATACGGTTAAAATTGTAAAGATTTTAGGCATCGGCCATCGGCGCGGCCCCGCCCCGCAAGCGCGGGCACTTTATGAAGACTTAAGCCCTTTGCCCGTGGTTCGATCAAAATCCCTCTCGGCACCACCAGCTCTGCGCGCCCCAGGACAAGGCCGCCCCACCAAGGCCGAACGACGCGCCCTTGATCGCTTGAAGGACACCGACTAAGTTACTTACTCATTAAACAGTCAGCGAGGAATGCATCTATGTTAAAACGGCTCAAAAAAATTCTTTCCATAAAAGCCGCCGATCCTTCGGCTGCACAGCCACAAGCCGATCTCAATCTTGCGGCAGCGGCACTGTTGGTCGAAGCCGCCGTTATGGATGGACAATTTGATGACGATGAACGCGTCACCATTACGGCCTTGCTGAAAAATAAATTCACGCTTGCGGATGTAGAGGTGACACAATTGATTAGCGATGCCGAACAAACCGTCGCCAATGCAAACGAACTTTTTACCCTGACCCGCACCGTTAAAAATGGGTTTGCCCATGAAGATCGCGTTAGCATGATCGAAATGTTGTGGGAAGTCGTCTATGCCGATGGTGAACTTCACGATTACGAATCCAATTTGGTTCGCCGTCTCACCGGGTTGCTGCATGTCTCTGATCGCGAAAGTGGCGATGCGCGCAAACGCGTGTTGGCAAAATTAAAGATTCAATAGCCCTAAATTCAAGAGGCTTGAGCCCGCGCCGCAAATGTCGTAAATAAAACCARCTTTTTATTAATTCACGGAGTTCCCCATGACCTACGTTGTCGTTGAAAACTGCATCAAATGTAAATTCCAAGACTGTATTGAAGTCTGCCCCGTAGATTGTTTCTACGAAGGTGAAAACTTCTTGGTCATCAACCCCGACGAATGTATCGACTGTGGTGTTTGCGAACCCGAATGTCCCGCCGAAGCCATCTTGCCTGATACCGAGCCTAAGTTGGAAAAATGGTTGGACCTCAACGCTAAATACGCCGCCGTATGGCCTAACATCACCCGCAAGGGCGATGCGCCAGCCGATGGCGAAGATTGGAAGGGCAAGCCCGATAAAGAATCAATGTTGAGCCCCAACCCTGGCAAGGGCGACTAACCCGACGATCTTTAGCCATAAATGGCGTTATTCCCGCTCATCACACCCCTTTGGTCGCTCTAAACGCCCAAAGGGGTGTAATTGTAGTGAAAATGTGCTATGATCTTTAAAAGCTGGTCTTCGGGCCAGTTTTTATTTGTTAAAATTGGCACAATTTAAGTCATCCCCAGACACAACATCAAAAGGCGTAACATGGCAGAAAAGTTGATCTTTAGCATCGGTGACTACGTAGTCTATCCCACCCATGGCGTGGGCAAAGTGCTKGGCACCGAAGACCAAGAAATTGCNGGGNCATTCTTTAAARCTCTTCATCATTTCCTTTGAAAGCGAACGCATGACGCTCCGGGTTCCCGTCAACAAAGTTGAAGAATCTGGACTCCGCAAACTCAGTTCTAAAAAGGCGATGGACAGCGCCATGGTCACGCTRAAAGGKCGCGCCCGTGTTAAGCGCACCATGTGGAGCCGCCGYGCCCAAGAATACGAAGCAAAGATAAATTCYGGWAATCCGGAATCCATMGCWCAAGTGGTRCGCGATCTGCATCGTCGTCCTGACCAACCCGATCAGTCATTTTCCGAACGCCAAATTTTTGAAAAGGCGATCGAACGTTTGGCCTGTGAAGTCGCCGCCGTCGATAAAACCGACCTGGATCGAGCTCAAGCCAAGTTGCAAAAAATACTTTACGTGCCGCCAGCCAATACAGATGTMCCCACAGAACCTCAAGCCGAAACCGACGTCGCATAAGATCTTGAAACCCGGCATCATTGCCTGAATTTTAAGCGTATCGGAAAGTCTGCGGCCATCTATCTCGACGCATTCTCTTCCTTAGGACATAGGCGTACGTAACCAGGGCTAAAGATAGCAGAAAAGCATGGTCGCCATTTTTGGCTCACCATGCTTTTTTTACAATTAAGACAACTTACTGTAGGGCACCGCTAAACATAGTCCCGTTCGCTCACTGATCTGCGAGAATCTGATCGACATGAATTTACAATCAAAGGGACCGAATGTGGGCCAGCTTGGATTTTTTGATATTGCGAATAGGTATTTAGAAACGGTGTGACACAAACCCGACGYMSWGNMVHMNATCAWSRSSWGKYCSSGMMSCWYYMSMYMCAATGATGATGATTAAAGCCCTTGTGCTATGTTTCCTTTACAATTTGTCGGACGGTTGAGTTGAGTTGAGTTGAGTATCAAATTCAAGGCCGACTTTCCTTCATACCGTTTTTAGCGCTCGGTCTTGCGGGTAAAGCCCCTGACGCTAAAACCGTTTGGCTGTATCGTGATTAACGGGATCACGCAGGTGTCGTTGAGCAATTGTTTGACAATTTTGACGGTCATCTCAAAGCCGAAGGTGACTTGGCCTGCCCCTAGAAACGCTATTTCCCTCCCTAGGGGCCTTTGCCCTATAAGAGGTCCTCTGGGGCGAAGGCGCCCTAAGGCCTGAGTGGCGATGCTTCCATCGTATCGGTTCCAACCCAGCATAATGGTCGAGATGAAAACACCCAAATAAAAAGTAGGTGCGATACCCGAAGGTTGGTCCAATAAACTCGCCAAACGATGTCCAAAAGACACAGGTGATCGATGGGTCAAAAAGCACGCCTGAGCGCACTTTTTGGAAACTAAATGTTTCCAGGGGTATGGTAAAAGCCATTTTGGATATAAAAATCATATCAACATTGACCGCCTATACAACCGGGTTCTGAGTTATGAAGTTACGGACGCTTCGGTTCACGACAGTCAAGTTATCGCCAATATCTTGGACACGGATAATACCACGTCAAGCGTTTGGGCGGACCGTTGGTTCGGAGCATTGGCCTCGTTCGTGCCAAAGTCCGGATTGGCCTTAAAAACCTAATCTACAACATGCGCCGTTTAGTCCAATTAGAACGTCTAGCAAGCACACGGCCGTGAGAACGAGTTCCCTGACGGTGCTTTTTGTCACCCGAAGGGAAAATGATGAAGCCTAAATAGCTTTTATGTGAGCCATGTTTGTCGTANYTTAWTAAWAATRRGCATTGTTAGAGGTGCCCTTNMGTCAAAAACACCCGACCTTGCGCCGCTGCATCATCACAAAATACGGGCAGGGTTATGCATACGTTCAAGGATTGAAAAATGTTTAGCGTTCTAAATCGTGGTCTGGGGTGCGAGACTGGGCGCGTTCCAGAGCCATCACGCGGCTCGTCTTCACAAACTTGCGGCGATCCTCGGTAGATAGTAAATCCAAATCCAGCCCCGCTTGCAAATATTGCTCTAAAACTTGAGCCAAGAGTCCCGCGATGGTTTTGCTTGCAGTGGCCTGCGCCTCACTGGTTTCAGATGGGAACCCAACACTTTGCACAAACGTATCGCCCCCTTTGGCTCCAAGATTACGCAAAGCGAGTTCCATATCCTTCGCCATGTTCAGCGTCACGCCAAGCACGGCTACTCGAGCAAGTTCATCGGCCAGATTAGCATATTTTCGGGTGATTAGAGCATCGGTCATAGGTRAAATTTTAGGATGCCCGCACCGCAAGGAAATGAAAAATAAGCGCCTTAATATTGCAAGTAAATCCTAGTATAGGAAAAAAAGCTTGACAATTACATAATCCCATGTCATGAATCCAATGAACGAACAGCCACATTTACGTCTCATTCAGCACCGCCTCTTTTGAAGGCGGTTTTTTAATGTCTAGCCTAAACYYNCNTYATYMAWKTRMSKYKSSTKYKNTSCRWYTTGGAGAAATCGCTTGAAACATTTAAACCGAACCCTATCCGATAACTCTGCTGCCCATCCCCAAGACGTGGTGGCGACCAAATTGTATCTGCGCAACCAAGGTWAWWAMYWWGSMYMWRAMWKKSSRMYKWSMSRSWWWMYWRATCGYGCTWYRWWMRATGCGATTAAAGCTTTTCAAGACTCTCAAGGGCTTYGCGTGGATGGGGTTATGAAGCCGAACGGCGAGACCGAAACGGCKATCAAGAAGCACGCCTTAGCGCGCCATCTAGAGACTAAGAGTATCCAAGGGGCMGCSCAAAAGCTGCAAAGTTTAGGCCGCAACGGCGACACCATTTTAGCCCATATCACGCCAGCCGAAGCCCAGCTTCTTAACGACGTCACGGACGGCGGAAGCCTTAATCCCAACACGGGCCTGCCTGAATTTTTCTTGGGTGATTTTTTCTCCGGTATGTCGAACAGTTTTTCATCCATCGGCTCCAATTTGTCCGATAGTTTTAGCTCGTTTGGAGACRGCTTCACCAGCAGCCTTTCTGAAATCGGCGACAGCATCAGCAATTCATTTTCAGACCTCTCAGCAGCGGACAACCCGCTAAGCARCCTGCAAGATCAACAAAACCRGCTAGACGGGTTGCTAAGTTCMGATGCGGCAAAAGCGGTYGAAAATGGTTTTGGAAGCAACATGAATACAAGCTTGTCTGATCACGTATCCAACGCCCTCACGCAGACCAAAACCCCACAAGTTTCAGGCCTCGGCGGTAACATAGCAGGCGGTAGCATGGCGGATAATTTGCCAAGCGCATCAGAACCTTTAAGCGCTTCCTCTGGCCTTAAATATTCCCTAAATTCCACAAGAACCCCAGTCCAACAAGCCCAAAATGTAAAAGCTATGCAGGCCCAACARAGTGCGATCAAGCTTCAGTTTGATCGTCCGATAAACCAAACTCAGTCGTTCGGCACAGGCCTCTTCACCGATCAGCAAACGCGCGACAAACAACGCAGCCAAAACATGTTCAACAAGATCGATCAACAGGGTTCAAAAGCGTTTGCAGCTCCTGCTGCTCAGGCCGTCAAACAAAACATCGTCCTCACGCCTCAAATACCACAAGCCCAATCCAGAACAAAACTGGCCCCAGCGATAGCTTCTATGCCAAAATCCTCACCAACGCTCAGCCCGAAAGCTGAAGCCAGCCTCAACCGAACAGCCGCCGCATCCGCAAAAACCACCGACCACACAAACCTTCAGCGCGACGCGCAATACGCGCTGGACAACGGTGGCGCAAAGGGCCAAGCCGAAGTTCAGCACTTGACCCAAGGAATGAATACATTGAAACCGGGATCAGGGGATAAATTGGCGGAGAAGGTTGGGTTGAAGACACAAACTCAACCATCACTGCCGCTACGTAAGCCTGAAACACCTTTAGATAAAATATTCAAAGACTATTGAAAAAATCCAGCTCCACGTGAAGGGGGATATGCAGATCGTCCAGAAAATGAAGATTTTTGGGGGCCAACAAAACAGGGTATGTCTCAAAAGGAACTTAATAGATTACAGTTAAGGGAAGACTGGAAACATTTACCGCAAAAAATATTTTGATCGGGAAAAAATTATGAAATTGTCTAAAGTCCCCGGGCTTGAAAAAGCTGCGCCTAAATTGAGGGAACAGGTCTTTGATAGTGGTGTGCTACACGGGATTAAGGATTCTGGTTAATGGCTACAGAAAGCCTTGGACGAAACTCTCGGCACTCATTTACGCGTTCCTGATAAAGATGGAAACCTTATCTACGATGGTATCGTCGGACCGAAGATCCGAGGTATTGTTGCACACGCTGTGCAAAAAGGAAAAATTAAAGATGTGGATAGTTTCAGAATATCTTAAATCAAAACACGGGTATATTCAGCTACATCCCGTGTTCTTTACGTAATGTGATAATATCAGTGAGTATTTGTTCATAAAGTTTTGAAATCATAGACATACGCCATGTGTAACGCATTGTCCCACAGCTTGGCATACAGGCATTATTTTCATTGTACATTGCGGAATAAAAATTCCCTTAATGTCTTACCAATTAATCTAATTTCGCTTTCTATTTTCTCGCGGGAATAGAATCCTTCATAAATTAAATATGAAGCATGATTGATCATTTCTTTTTCCAGGCAAACGGTTGTATTAATATGACCATCAAGCATTACATCTGTACTTGGCGTAGCGCGTTTTTCTTCAGAAATATCCCAGCGGTGTTTGATTAAAGCTTCTGCATTCGGAATTGTCTTTGGGTCAACCTGCTTTTTTTCTTCTGCAAAAGCAGGAGTGATAATTTCCAAGCCAATGAAAACAACATAAATAATAATTATGGATTTAGATGTCGGGGCACTACTATTTATTGAAATTTTTGATATTAAAGATACTGATACCAACGGTTATTATCAATCTCGAAGTTCTTTATTACGAGATGTTGAAAATGGACGTCCGCCTTTTAGGCACGTCCAAGCGTCAAACATAACTTGTTAGATTCTAGAACCAAGTGCAACGCTCAGCTATACAGGGGATGCACTGGAAAATCTTTACAGTCCCATCGAACTGAATGAGAGGTATATCTCGTTGCCGGATCACGTCCCAATTGGGGCGATCTCCATCAACAATGAGCCGTAAACTTAAACGGAATATGATGAGTAAAAACAGCGTTTACAAACCTGCCATAGCTGACCGTATTGCTGTGGTGCGCAAAAATACCCCGAGGGGTTGGTTCAAACAATCAGAACACAAAGAACCACTCATCTCCAACCATTTTACAGACAAAGACATCATGTGGACGTACAACACAACACCGTGAAAATGCCTTGGGTTTTACACACTCTTGGAAGCCTTCGTTACATCAATGGGCGGTGCACTTGAAATGTAAATCCAGCGGGGGTTGGTGGTGCGGTCATGCAGGCTCACCAACACGCCGCCGAAGCACGGCGAAAAAAGGGGCGCGCAGGCCCAAGGTCTGGGACGCTTTCGGGGAAGGCTTAAGCCTCCAAACCCATGCCGTCCGAGATGGTTTGGGTAGCCCTGTATGTCTAATTGGCGGGTCGGGGCAGGAAAACGATAGCGTTCAGGCCAAAATTTGATCTAGGGTTTTGCCCCCGCGCACGTTCTTGCCGACAAAGCCTATGAKGCCGATACTTTAATCTTACCACCCTACAAATAGTTGGGACAAAACCTGTTATTTTGCSAMGACGAAACCGAAAAGAACGTCATTTCATTGGGCGATTTTTCAATAAAATTAAGTATTTCTACCGTGTTTTTCCGCTTAACTTTGCCGCAAAACACATAACGGATTTTTGTTCTATTAAGGCTAAAATTGGTCGTATGCGGTGGCAAATGAGCAAATCGCCGCCCAATGGTTAACGCGTTTCCGCCCGCAACCCGCCCGAAATTTGTTCTGGGGTATGATCCAAAAAACGTTCTCGCCGCCGCCGGTAAAAATATCGACCTTCTCGCGCACCAGGGCGGTCGCTCCCATCTTGATTGGAGCAACTTTACGAGACCCAAAACACTGCACTCAAAAAAGGGCGATGTTCTACATCACTTCTGAATCTGTCCATAGCCGACGCGCATTAAGTACAGGCCATCAGAGGGAGCTTTGGGGCCGCCGAYGTTGCGGTCTTTGGCATCGAAGGCTCTTTGCAGGTCGGCTTTTTTCCATTTGGGGCCACCGACCCAGCTTAGGCTGCCGACGATATTGCGGACTTGGTGGTGCAAGAAGGAACGGGCCCGGACCTTGATGTGAAYTTCCGCGCCGTACCGGGTGACGGATATTTCGTCCAGGGTCTTGATGGGAGAATCAGCCTGGCAAAATGAGGCTCGAAAGGTGCTGAAGTCGTGTTTTCCGACTAAGATTTGCGCAGCGTCATGCATATCTTCAACATTCAACGGCACGGGCACCCACCACACATGTCCGATATCCACTGCAGCGCGGGCACGACGATTCAAAATCACATACAGGTACTCGCGTTCGGTGGCGGAAAAGCGGGCATGAAATTCACCATCGACCTGTTCGGCGGCTAAGATCGCAATGGGGTGCGGTTTGGTGTGAAAATTGATGGCATCGCGCACGGTGTCGGCGGTGATGTCTTGGCGAGCCAATTCAAAATGTGCGGTTTGCCCCTTGGCATGGACTCCGGCATCGGTTCGTCCAGCGCAAAACACCCGGACATCTTCACCGCTGAAAGCCTTTACGGCGTCTTCGATCACTTCTTGAACACCAAGGCCATTGTCTTGACGTTGCCACCCGACATAGTCCCGGCCATCGTATTCAACGGTAATGCGAAAGCGCGCCATGCCTAAATCATTCCAACTTTATGCCGCAAGCGACCGGATGCCCGTTTAAGAAAGCTGTTGTTTCCATGGCCCCTTTTCCGGCAGGTTGTAAACGGGTTAAACACACATTCCCGCTGGCACACGCCACGGTTAGATGGTCGTCCACAGTAGTGCCGGGGGCAACAATATTTGTGTCCGCAGCATCAAGGGCAGTACTGACCGCGACCGCCAACACCCGCACCCGCTGGTCATTCAAGGTAAACCATGCCATCGGGAAAAAGGCCCGGATTTGGTGGGCAACAACGGCGGCGGGACGCTTCCAATTCAGGTGTGTTTCTGCTTTATTGATTTTGTGCGCATAGGTGATCCCGTGCGAAGGTTGCGGTTCGGATTGAATCTGGTCTGCTATTAGCCCGGCCAAAGTCGCGATGATCAGCCGCCCGCCGATSTCRSYYARGGCATCRTGCAAGKYTTSGGCATTCATATCAWAGGKAATGGGCAWRSSTTCGSTCARCARCATKGSCCCGGTRTCTARRCCBGCRTCCATTTGCATGGTGGTRACGCCGGTTTGTTCRTCCCCYGCTTCKATGGCCCTTTGGATGGGNSSSNGCGCCGCGCCAACGCGGTAATAGRCTGGCGTGTATRTTGATGCAGCCCCKTTGCGGTGCCGCTAAAATCTKGGGYGGCAAGATCAAACCATAGGCCACRACCACCGCSAGATCACAMTTCAAATCGGCAAAGGCTTGTTGTTCRGTYTCATCCTTTAACGARGTTGGCGTGCGCACTTCGATGCCTTGGGACCGTGCAAATTCRTGKACCGGGGTKRGGTGAAGYTTCTGYCCRCGYCCRGATTTGCGCGGCGGCTGGCTATARACGCACASCACATCGTGACCGGCTTGTAAAATAGCTTTCAGCGCCACAACAGAAAAGTCCGGCGTGCCCATGAAGATCAATTTTAATTTTGCGGGTTCGCTCATTTTAAACCGTTGCCGCTTCGCCGCGCCGCGATTTTTGCAGCCTGCGGATAATCATGTTGCGTTTTAGACTAGAAATATGGTCAACAAATAAATATCCATCCAAGTGATCTATTTCATGCTGCACACAGGTTGCCAATAAATCTGTGGCATCCAACGTCTGCTGGGTGTTGTCGTAATCTAAATACTCAACGCGCACCGATGCGGGCCGCTTAACTTCGGCGTATTGGTCTGGAAACGATAAGCAGCCTTCTTCATTCACGCACGTGTCTTCTGACASCCATTTRATTTCKGGRTTRGCCATAAATATGGGTTGTGGRTCTTCGTCTTTTRGGSCRAYRTCCATGACYAAGACGCGCACTTTTTCACCGACCTGAGGAGCCGCCAAACCAATACCGTTAGCCCCATGCATCGTTTCCATCATGTCATCCATCAGTTGACGTATTTTCGCATCAACGTTTTGCACAGCAACGGCCTTCACCTTCAAACAGGGGTTCGGGGCGACAAAAATGGGCAACCGGGCCATAAATCTAATCCTTTAGGGTGTTTTATTTTTAGCTCAATACTATGGATTTAAGGCGCTCTGCCTTGTCCGTCAAGAATTCTTGCCTTTAACCCGCCTTATTATGCGCCCATATGTTACAATATAAGCCTAAGCCTAGGCACGGGATCCAAACATGCGCGCGACCATACACTATATTAGCACCCTCATCATTATCCCCATATACGGAATTCAGGTGTGCCCATTTATYGAAAGCCTTCCCGCCCTGCAGGTGGTTATTCCGGTGGTGATTGCKATGGGTTTGCARGGTTTGATYCGCGTACCGTTGCGGGCCCGTTGGGTTGAATCTCAACCCTTAAAGTACAGGGTCCGCCAAGCCTTTTGGATTGAGATCATCTTGTTTCTYTGCRCYGCGCTGGGCCTTWCGATCTTTAACRCRATCGTCCACGATTTCCCCCTAACCAGCGGCCTAAAGGTTTTGGTCGGCGTMATGGGCYTGGGWTTTTTTRCCGCCGTTGATTTAGGGCTGGCCGAAGAACGCCGGGTGGCCGAWGCCGTTCAWCGCGGTCARGGCACCTTAGAAGTTGATTCCAATCCGTTCCCCATGACCAAAAAGGTTGCGTTGTTTGCCGGTGTTTCCATCGGCGTTTTGATCTTGATCTTTATGCCGGTGTGCGTCCGGTGAAAGCCATACCGGGTGTACCCTTGCCTTTGTCGGACCCGCGCGCCCAGGCTATGGATTTTGTTCTTATTCGCGAATCCACCGAAGGCCTGTTTGCTTCCCACGGCAARGGCACCGTGGAARAYGACAGCATTGCCACRGACACGCTGGTGATTACCCGMAARGTYTGTGAAAAACTGTTTGATTTTTCCTTCAARCTKGCCCGGCARCGMAAAGRCGAAGGCTCAAATGGCGATCTGATTTGTGTCGACAAGGCTAATATCTTTGCCTCTTACGCATTTTTTCGAAAAATATTTAATGAGCAGGCAACCCGGTTTGATGATATTTCAACCCGGGCAGTCTACGTCGACGCCATGGCCATGAATATGCTGCGCAACCCGTGGGATTTTGATGTCATGGTAATGGAAAAC
>JAESSB010000007.1 GCA_016764335.1 Magnetovibrio sp. | reverse complement strand
GCGCCAGCACTTCCAAAACCCGAGCATCCAAGGTCTCCGACAAATACTGAAACAGCCAATGGCTTGAAAATATGTTCACCTTAGGAGCAATGCGGGTGCGCAGTTCGCCCATTGCGATGTAGTGTTCGCGAAAGGCCAATTCCTGTTTTTTGCCGGTGCCGACTTTTACCGTTGGCTGGCGGTGCACCAGGTCGCTAATGCGCACTTCAAGGAGCTTTTGCATAATTCCCGGCAACATATTGGGAAGCAACGGCTCACCGTCCATAGCTTTGGAGGCCCGCCCCGTTGACGTTGCTTCGCCCATCTGGCTGCGTTGATCTTTGGCCGCGATGGCGATGGCCTTAACCGAATCTTCCAGGTCTTTTAAGTCTGAGGCCTGACTGAGATCATACCACACCGAAAAGCGATCTTCCGCTGAACCGTCTTCTGCCTGGGTGATCTGATCTTCATGAAACAACGCGCGCACGCGAAATACCGCATCATCGACTTCGTCGATGGGGGCGTTACGACACAGTAAAACAACATCTAAATTACTGAGATGCATGACGTTTATTTCCTGCTTGGTCGACAGGCTTTCAAGGGTGCGGTTGACCATACGCATAAAATGCGGCTGACGATGACCGGCGGGCAATTCAGACAGACGGATATGTACGGCATACACCCCCGAAAAATTGCTTCGCATGCGGGCCAACGTATCCAAAAGCCGTTTTTCTTGGCTACTTGAACTATTGCTTGCGCCGCTATTTACCGCTGCTAAATCAGCCATCAAGACACTCTCGTCATTTATAAACTATAGGGGTATCGTAAGGATAAGTGGTTAATAGGCAACACCCTATTATCGGTTTTACTTGAGATCACAAAGATATGTACCTATCTTAGCCGCGCATGCATACACAATATCCCAGACCACCCGCCAACACCCGCATATACGCCATTGGCGATGTGCATGGACGGCTTGACCTTTTGGATGCCTTATTGGCCAAAATCGCCGATGATGCCACATATGGCGAAAACCTACAGATTGTTTTAGTCATGTTAGGAGATTACATTGACCGTGGACCGGACAGTCGTGGCGTCATGCAGCGCCTTGATGATTTGCAATCTGGGCGCATCCTTAAAGAATGCGAAGTTCATCTGCTGAAGGGTAATCATGAAGAGTCCATGATGAGCTTTTTGGCCAATCGGGACCAGGCCACATGGCTGACGTTTGGTGGCCGCGCAACTTTGAACAGTTATGGCGTCAATCCAAAACAAAGCCCCAAGGCCGTTCGGCGCGATTTTTTGAAAGCCCTCCCAAAATCCCACCGTAAAATTTTGCGGACCCTAAAATTTAATGTTTCCCTTGGCGATTATGGTTTTGTCCATGCGGGCGTCCGTCCTAGCATTGCGTGGGCGGACCAAAATCCAAATGATTTATTGTGGATTCGGGAGGAATTTGTAAATTCCGATGTTCATCACGACCTTATGATCGTCCATGGTCACTCCCCCACATCAGAACCGACCGAGCGCGCCAACCGCATTGGAGTAGATACCAAAGCATGGACTTCGGGAATCTTGACCTGCTTAGTCATGCAGGGCACTCATCGAAGGTTTATTAGTACAAAACCGACATCCCCGCCTTAAGTCAGTGATGCATAGCCTTTTCTTCAGGTCAAACCGGTGCTAACGTCCCGGACAGGAGGAATGACGCACCATGCAAATGTTTGAACGAAAACGTATTTTAGTCACCGGCGGCGCTGGATTTTTGGGCTCTCACCTGTGTGAACGGCTGATCAATCAAGGTCATGACGTGATTTGTTTAGATAATTTCTTCACCGGGCCAAAAGACAATATTTTACACCTTATCGGCAATCCAAGGTTTGAATTGATGCGCCATGACGTGACATTTCCCTTGTATGTGGAAGTTGACGAAATTTATAACTTAGCCTGCCCGGCATCTCCCATTCACTATCAATATGATCCGGTGCAAACCACCAAGACCTCGGTCCACGGGGCCATCAACATGTTGGGCTTGGCCAAACGCACCAAAGCGCGGATTTTTCAGTCTTCGACATCCGAAATTTATGGTGACCCTGAAGTTCATCCCCAAACCGAAGACTATCGCGGCAACGTCAATCCGATCGGGCCACGGGCGTGTTATGATGAAGGCAAACGCTGCGCCGAAACCTTGTTTTTTGACTATCACCGTCAATATGGTGTTGATATCCGCGTGGCGCGCATTTTCAACACCTATGGCCCGCGTATGCATCCTGGTGATGGGCGGGTGGTCTCTAATTTCGTCATGCAGGCGCTGCGCGGTGAAGACATCACCATTTACGGCGATGGCTTGCAAACCCGCTCATTTTGCTATGTTGACGACCTTATTGATGCGTTCCTGCGCTTTATGAAAACCGACGATATCACGGGACCGATCAACCTTGGGAATCCCGGTGAATTCACCATAAAACAATTGGCCGAATTGGTGATCGCCCTGACCGGGACCAAATCACAATTGGTCTTCAGAGACTTGCCCGCCGACGACCCAATGCAGCGCTGCCCCGACATTAGCTTGGCCAAAGCCGTGTTGGACTGGCAACCCACCATCAATCTGGAACAAGGCCTAAAGGCCACCATTGATTATTTTAAAGGATTAAGCGCCTAAAGGTGAAGCGCACAGGCCTTCATGACAGCGTTCACATTCCACCACGTCGCTTAACATCAAAATTAAGCCGTTGCGGATATCGTCGCGTAATTGAGTGCGTCCACGTTGATCGTCGGCCTGAAAAGGTTCCCGGCAGCGGCCCAGAAGATGGTACACCCGCCCCATGGCGCGTTGCCCATGCACATCCACGTGATCAAATTCCGAACTTGAATCAAAGTGAACGAGTTGACGAATTAAGGCAACCAATTCGCTCAACAGCAACGCGCACTCGTCAAAATCGTCCTCTTGCACGGCCGCCTCAATGGCTTCACAGCTGCGCAGAAGGCGGACATGACCCGCAGGTGGAAGATTGTCAATTTCTCCCGATAGAGTATGCATGTGCGTCTTCACGTTCATGACCCCTTTCAGATTTATTGAATAATTTTAAGGATAAATCCTAAATTATCTCCTTATTATCATATAATTTATCGTTGGATGCAATCAGAATATAGGTTTAGAAGCCCCACCGCATGCACAGACTTGGCGAATTCACGCGAACGCGCTACAACAAGAAAATGGTAAAATTCTTCTGATTTAGGGACGAAGACGAAAATGACCGACTTGTCCGACTTAGCTGGATTCATCGATGGGTTAAGCTCTGGCCGCGTACTGTGCATTGGGGATGTGATGTTGGATCGTTACGTTATGGGTTCGGTTGAACGCATTTCTCCCGAAGCACCAATTCCGATATTGCGCATCGAAAGCGAACGCACCATGTTRGGTGGCGTCGGCAACGTTGCGGCCAATATCGCAGCTTTGCAYGGCGGGGGAAGCTTTGTCGCAACCATCGGCGAAGACGGGGCCGGCCTTGAAATTACCCGTATGTTACGGCTCTTGACCACCATATCGGTTGATCTGGTGATGGCTCCACACCGACAAACCACGGTCAAAACGCGCTTTGTCGGGGCCGGACAGCAATTGATGCGYGCCGATGTCGAAAGCCTTAAACCGCTTGAMGGTGATGCRTTRCKTAAAATGCGYGCGCGCGCCTGTGYCAACATTGCCGCGCACCAAGCGGTGATTTTATCYGATTATGGCAAAGGTCTTTTATCGCCCGACAGCATTGCCACCATCATCGACCAAGCACGAACGGCTGGCGTGCCGGTCATCGTTGATCCCAAGGGCACCGACTATAGCCGCTACACAGGGGCCAGCATTATTACACCGAACCAAAAAGAACTGATGCTGGCGACCGGATTACCCGCAAAGTCCGACGACGAAGTGGTCGCCGCCTGTCGTAAACTGATCGCTGAATGTGATTTAGGGGCCGTTTTGGCAACGCGCAGTGCCGATGGCATGACCTTGGTGCAAAAAGATCAAGACCCGGTCCATCTGTGTGCCCAAGCGCGTGAAGTGTTCGATGTGTCGGGTGCAGGCGACACCGTGGTTGCGACCTTTGCCCTAGCGATCGCCAGCGGCCTAGATTGGGTTCGCGCCGCAAGGCTGGCCAATACGGCAGCGGGAATCGTCGTGGCAAAATCCGGCACTGCGACCGTCAGTGCCGCCGAACTATCTCATGGCCTACACAATCAAGATTTGGACGCTGCCGGGGCCAAGGTTGCCTCCTTAGACCAAGCCATTATCCAAGTCGCATCCTGGCGAGACCGGGGGCTAAATGTTGGTTTTACCAACGGCTGTTTTGATTTGCTACATCCCGGACACATTTCCTTGCTGACCCAAGCCAAAGGAGCTTGTGATCGATTGGTGGTGGGGCTTAATTCCGATGCCTCCGTTAAACGCTTAAAGGGCGCTCACCGCCCGGTACAAACCGAAGCCTCTCGGGCGACCGTTTTGGGGGCCTTAGGCGCGGTTGATTTGGTGATTATCTTTGCCGATGACACCCCGTTGCAGCTTATTGAAAGCTTGCAACCCGATGTTTTGATCAAAGGAGCCGATTATACCATCGCCACCGTTGTTGGGGCCGACATTGTGCAAAACTATGGCGGGAAGGTCGTTTTGGCAAAGCTTCAAGACGGCCATTCCACCACCAGCACCATCAAGCGCTTGCACGGCACAAACCCCTAATCGGTGACGAAGCCTTATGCGCCTTAATCCTCAAAGCTTATACATGACAGTCTTGATCACCTCTTTGGTGGCAACAGGGCCCTTGTCAACGGATATGTACCTGCCCGCGTTGCCAGCCATCCGCACGGCCTTTGGTGTTGATACGTTTGCTGTGCAACTAACCTTGAGCGTATTTTTGCTTGGCTTGGCCTGTGCCCAACTCATCTTGGGGCCGGTCAGCGATAAGTTTGGGCGGCGTCCGGTTTTATTGGGGGGATTCGCCCTTTATTTTATCGCCAGTGTCGCGTGTGCAGTCGCTTCAAACATTGAATTTCTGATCCTTGCGCGGTTCTTTCAAGCCATTGGCGTCTGTGCCGGAGGCGTCGTGGGGCGGGCCGTCGTCCGTGATGTTCACGGTCCCGAACACGCGGTGCGCATGCTTGCCTTCATGTCCAGCGCGATTGCGATCGCACCGTTATTGGCCCCCTTAATCGGCGGCCAACTCACCTTAACCCTGGGGTGGACAAGTGTTTTTTGGACCATGTCAGTCATCGCGGCTGTGCTTTTGCTCATTACGCTATTGACCCTGCCTGAAACCAACCTTTGGACCCGCGCCGATGCCCTAAACCCCAAACGTTTTGCCCGCAACTATGGGAGCTTGCTTAAAGATGGTGCGTATCGTTCGTATATGCTGGCGGGTGCGTTTAATTTTTCCGGCCTCTTTGCCTTTATTTCTGGGGCCAGCTTTGTATTGATTGAAGATTTGGGCCTAGACGTAGAATTTTTTGGCTTTGCGTTTGGCTTTGTTGTTATCGGCTTTATGGTCGGGGCACAAATCAGCGGACATTTTGCCAAACGGGTCGGCATCGCGCGTATGGTCGAATGGGGTGGACGGTTGGCCATCGTCAGTGGAAGCATCGGTTTAACGGTGCAGTTCTTTGTGCCACCCAGCGTATTTTCAGTGATCATACCGATGGCGCTGTACCTGGTCAGTGTCGGTTTAGTGCTGCCCAATGCCATGGCTGGGGCGATTGCCCCGCATCAAGATATGGCGGGTGCCGCATCGGCGTTGTTCGGCTTTGTACAAATGGCCATGGCCGGGTGTGTCGGAATGTTGGTTGGCCGCCTGCATGACGGCACGCCGGTTCCAATGATGGCCATCATCACGGCTTGCGGCGTCTTGGGGTGGCTCTTTACCCGTCACCCACAAGCTAATGCCTAGGTCGTCGTGACCAGTTAACATTTGGGGGTTTCTCTTCGGTGCTGATTTGTAATTCAAGATTACTTTTTGGAAGAACGATCTTGGATACAGGCCTACAATGTGACGAATCACAGGATAATCAGGGGATCAGAATAGCTCCTAATTTCTGGCGGAAGCAAGGGAAAGTGCGGTCCGCACAGGGATAACCGACGGTTTATCAATGCCTTGCTATGCATGCCTCGTTCCGGGGTGCGCTGGCGAAATTTACCGGATCGATAGGATCCTTATCAAACCGTCAAGCATCGGTATTATCGCTGGATTGAAAGGGGTTTGATTGACATGATATTTGAACATTTTTAGATAAATACCACCATTAAATGAGTGATGACCCGATCATTCAAGCTGACCAACATGCCGTCGGAGCACGGCGAAAAAAAGGGCGCTTTCGGGGAGGCTTAAGCCTCAAAATCCATGCCGCCAGCGATGGTTTGGAACCCTACCTAATACCCGTTTTCATTCATTAGAACCTATGTGGCCACTCTCGCAGACCGATGGACATGATTGTCCAGGGTTCATCAATAAGATTACTCCAAGCTTCGCAGCAGATGGCGACGATCTCTTCGTATGATGCAAAAACTCGGTTTGACAACCCATTATCACGCATGAATTGCCCGACATTTTCGACAGGGTTCAGTTCGGGGGACCTTGGTGGTCAAAGCATAATCGTCATGTTGGACAGGATGACGAGCCTGTTCGTTATAGGCCAACCGGCACAATCCACAATGAGCACAGCATGTGCATCCGGTGCCACTTGAGACGAGATTTCATCGAGATACCATTGCATAGCCTGTGTATTAGGACCAAGCCCGCGCCGAGCGCAGCGCCGTATGATTTTGCTTTTCTGCCCGCGATGCTGTAGGCGTGCTGTAATCTTGCTAAAGCCCAAGGCCTTCAGCTTACGGCTGACTGTGCTTTCGTCTCAAGAAATGCGAAACTCTTCAAATATCCAAAGGGTCAGATCCTTGAGCCGCCAGCGAACCACATCATTAAGTTTTGAAGGCTACCCCCATGCCTTGCGGTCCATCAGACCGTTTGGGCCATCAGCGTTAAAACGCAAAACCCAGGCCTGGATAACTTGAAGCCCGATATCACCGGTCCGGGCCGCACCCATACGTTTACCACTGTCATAAATTTCCGCCAGCGCCCAAAGACGATGCAAGTCTGACCCCTTAAAATCGTTCTGCAACACAACAGCTAGATGTTTAGTCCCGGTATTTGATGGTGCAATATCCTCCCTAGAATGGAAGGAAGCACTCTGGGACAAATTTTACACGGCAGCGCCACAACGACTGAGGCCGTTCGTCGAACAATCCAAAATCGTCAAGTAAAGCCTCAGGGCTCTGTCACAGCGTTACGGCATCACTCAAAAGACCGTCGCCAAAGGGAAGAAGCGAACCTCGGTGCAGGATTTGCCGACAGGGCCGAAAGAACCAAAATCGTCGGTCTTGTCGCTTGCGGAAGAAGCGATCATCGTAGCCTTTCGACGCCATACACGGCTGCCGCTTGACGACTGTCTTTGCAGCCTTCAGGCGACGATTCCTCATTTGTCGCGTTCATCGCTGCATCGGAGGCTCCTGGAAACGATGTTTCCCTCCCTCGGGGCTTTGCCCCAGAAGAGGTCCTCTGGGACGAAGGCGCGCTAAGGCGTGTCTTCAACGCCACAAGATATCCCGCTTGCCAGAGGTGGCTGGAGACAAGCCGAGCAAAAAGAAATTCAAGCGATACCCTATCGGCTATTTTCACATTGATATCACGGAAGTCCGTACGCAAGAGGGTAAGCTGTATCTATGTGTTGCTCTTGATCGGACATCAAAATTCGCCTTTGTTCAACGGGTGAAGAAAGCAGGAAAAATGGCGGCGGCAGCATTTTTGCACGATCTGATCAAGGCCGTGCCTTATGCACGCCACACAATTTTGACAGACAACGGTATCCAGTTCACCAACCTTGCCCGTCACAAACAGGCCGGCGTTCACATCTTTGATCGTGTCTGTGCGGAGTATGACATTGATCACCGGCTGACAAAAATCAAACATCCATGGACAAATGGACAGGTCGAACGTATGAACCGCACGATCAAGGAAGCGACGGTCAAACGGTATCATTACGACAATCATGAACACCTGAAACAGCACCTTGACGACTTTATCACTGCCGACAATTACGCGCGGAGGCTGAAAATACTCAAGGGACTGACGCCATACGAATTCATCTGCACGTGCTGGACAAATGAACCCAATAGATTCAACATCAATCCGATCCATCAAATGCCGGGACCAAACACCTAGGGCCTGTTGACAATCATCTGGCGGCGATTATGCCCGCTGCTAGGTTCCAATTTGCAATATAGCTGACATCAGTTTTGTCATATCGCGTAGCAATGCCCCTAAATTCCTTGATTTTAGCAAAATAGTTTTCAACCAAATGCCGCCATTTATAGACTTCTTTGTCGTGTGGAATTTGAGATTTTCTGTTGCTTTTTGAAGGGATGACAACGCTGGCTTTTCGGTCCATCAGTTCGTCACGCAACCAGTTTGCATCGAAGGCTTTGTCGCCAAGAAAGGCCTTAAACTCCACATCTTCGATCAAAGTCATCACCCCAAGCAGGTCATGGCGTTGACCAGGAAGAAGCGTAAATCGAATTAAATTCCCCAAGGCATCAACAAGAGCTACGATTTTGGTGGTCAGACCGCCCCTTGAACGTCCTATGGCCTGATTTTGAGTCCCCCTTTTGCGCCGCTGGCCTTCTGATGAACGCTTACGATGGTACCGTCAACCATGACATATTCAAAATCGGCGTCCCCCGATAGGCGCTCGAATATTCGCTCAAAAACGCCGCTTTTGGCCCAGCGGCGAAAGCGTGTGAACGTACTGTTCCAGTTCCCGAAGCCCGTTGGTAAATCCCGCCATGGGGAACCTGTGCGCACACGCCACAATACGGCTTCAAGAAATAGTCGGGTGTCTTTTGCCGTGACACCACAATCTGTGGACTTTCCGGACAATACGGGCGAAATTTGCGCCCATACAGTATCAGTGATAACAAAACGATCTGGGTTCATCAGTACTTTCTCCTAAAAGAAAGCTTGAATCACATTTTGAGCAGATTGGGAACCCTCTAATTGTCAACAGGCCCTAGTTTCATGGGCATGCATAAGGGGAAAAAAATGTATTTTTCGAATAATCAATGGTCTGTAACCGATAAAGGTCTTGAGACTATCCATCCAGCTCCGCAATATTTCATTGATAAAGGTCGATTGACTGAAACGTCTGGGCTTGAGCAAGGCACCATTTATGTTTGGCCTGCACAACTGGCTGAAAAGACTTGGGTGGATATTGAGGCATTCATTGAAGCATATATAAAAGCTTTAGAAATACACGAGGGCCATTACTCGCCAGCACTGGATTCCTCCATGTTAGAGACCAGTCTCAAAACTGTACGAAGAACTTAGGAACTCGACAAAACTGGTCTTTGCGACCCTTAGAAAGACTGCCGCCGTTGTCTTCTCAAAGTCATGACTGGATGATCGAGATTGAATTTCAAGCCTTAAAAGGAGAAGCCAATGTCTATCAGCCAAAAACTTGAACTTACCAATGTTGAACAACCCCCAACGAATGATCCAATCACCTCACGCCGAGTGAGATTGATCTCATCACTTGATCGGCAAATCCACCTGATCCAAGCTAAACTTGATGGTATTGAGGGGGATGCAAAACGTAAACCCGTGACATGGTATTGGATGGGTGGTGATGGAACGTATTATTGTGCCATCAAATATGCCAAACGCCGCCTTGAGATTGCCAAGGGAAAAACAGCAATTCATGGCAAAACACTCGATGATATTCAATCGGCTTTAAAAATCGCCAAGGATTATGTGCGCCAAGGTGATTTTGACAAACAACTCGACGAGGTTGCCATTGCCGTTCGCAAGAATTTTAAAAAGTGATTGATCAGGTAGAAATCGTTTTTAAAGGGCCTTTCCCATCAATGAGGGCAAATTACCTTAAAAATTGAGCTTGGATGGTGTTGATCGTTCTTTGATATTCACAATCGTGTTTGCCAAGCCATTGCCATGCACGGGGCCTTATCATTGTGGGGATAACGTATAGAGTTTTTATAAGAATATATAAAAAAGTGGTACGTTATCCCCCTAAGTGACCAAGATAGTTTTTTACCGTTTGTGGATACCACTGTTTGTTTTTATACGTTGGAACTTTTCGATCGTTTAGCCGTTGAGACATCCCCAATAATGACGAGCATTCGCTTTGGACAGATATCAATTCGTTTCTGATTGATTGAATGAACCTAATCTTGTTTTGTTTGTTGATCTGACTTAGGACCTTCCCGTGCTTCCCAAGTTCAACTCCACGTTTTTTCGCCTCTCTCAATGCCAGTTTTGTTCGCTCAGAGATTTGTCGCCGTTCCTCCTCAGCAAAGCACGCAAGAAGATGTAGGAAGAACGTATTCACGTTTGGATGTTCGCAAACGACGATGTCAACTCCCTGATCAATAATCCCAGAAATGAATGAGACCTTCCGCGAGAACCTATCCAGTTTTGGAATCAGCAACTTGGACTTGGTCTTCTTAACCAGTCTCAGGCATTGAAGAAGTTTTACCCGATTGTCCTTCGATCCTGATTGTATCTCCGTGAATTCTTGAATGACATTGTCATCGTCATTCAAGAAATTCGTTACCATCGTTCTTTGAGCGTCTAGCCCCAATCCTGAGCGACCTTGCTTTGCCGTGGAGACCCTGTAATAGACAACATAATCCGTCATTATTCTAATTCCTTATAAAGTAAACGTTGGTTTGTATTGTAAATATCCAGACGTTTTAATAAGGAATCAACGGGTTACTAAAATCGAATTTTTTTGTCTTGAAAACTACGATATAATTCATCTTTCTCAATCCAAGCCTTTTCTTTATTGCTTGGTTTATGATTGTATCGCTTGTGAAGGTCGTCCCATTGTGATTTGAAAGTATCAGACCGTAATTGAACCAATTCGTTGTTTCGATTGAGATCATCATCAATGAGTATGTATCGATAAGTTTTGTGCCCCATTAATCTTGTTGGCTTTCCAGAGAGCATAGTCCTTAGTCCAATTAATTTGAGAAGTTTACTCAAGTGCTGAGCCGCCTTTGCTTTAACATCTTTTTGTGTATTGATGTCTAATTGAACAAAAGTAATTGAACGGAGTTTTTTTGACATTGTAGCAAACTCAAGAAGATCATCATTCGTAAATATGGCAGAAGGATTGAATTTCGTTCCGTCAAAAATGGGAGTCAATTTCAGGAGGTAATGTAGAAGGCCAACTGCAATGTGTTCATTCTTGATAAGAGCAAATGATATTTTCTGTTCTTTAAAAACCTCTGGGTTAATAGATGCTTGTTCATTTAATGTTTGAATAAAACCAGCATTTGAATTTATCGTCATATCACTTTCAAATGAATTGACCTTTTCAAATAGACGAATTTGTTGCCTAAATTTCCCTTGGTTATCGAGTTGAATTAATTCAGACGATATGGGGCCTCTATAAAACAATTCAATATTTGTTCGAAACAGCCTGATCCATTCTTCTTCTTCGGATTTCTCRWYYARYMGATKSRWWWWYTYCTKMWAMMGMWSGKAYTYKYMKYKRTYRAMMACMYTMSMMWYMAGMMSKWWTTSSKCMWGWWTMTYGYWWWKCWSGASCASYYCSWRKTWCTYMAATTCCGCCCCAGAAATCATTGATTTATGATCAGGGTCAACATCAATAATTTTCCAGCCCTGATGCATTTTGTAGCGAATAAAGTTAGATTTTAAATTGTTTTTTGATGCCCGTTGCTGAGAAATGATAAGACTTACCATTCTCAAGAAACGGCTTGTGCTTACTTCGTCAATATCACCGATATATGCTTCCTCATAAACCGAAGAAGCAAGACTTTCAGATAGGTATTCTCTTTTGACAATTAAAACGTCCGTCTCAAAATTAAACCGAGCAGGGGAAACCCAGACATTTACTTCTTTGGGGTGCCTGACCCGAGCCAATTGTTGATCAATCTCAAAGTGAGAGTTTATTCGATTTTCAAACAATCCAAAAACACAATCAATTTCTTCGGCATCGTATTCAAAAGTGATGTCTATTCCCGTTCCAAGAGATGGCGAAGAGAGAACTATATCGTAATCTAGGATTCTCGTTTTTACATTTTTGATAAAATCTTGTATGTCCTTTGAACCCGAGTTCTCAGATGTGATCTTCATGATCCTAATATTTGGGTGGGATTCTTTAAGGTCTTCTAAACCACATGTAAGTTGATCAATTTTCTTTTTTGAATTTGATGCTACAAATATTCGTTTGTGGCAAATCAGATCACTCATAATTTTGTTGATAATCATATTCTCATTTGGGTAGATGTGAATACATTTATCCTTCACTTGAAATTCATTGATGTAAAAGTGAATGGGAACACTATCATTCGCCGACCTATCGTGTGGATTCATGATTTCATTCAGTGTATCGAATGTCACCCAACCAAGGTCTGCATCTAGCGCGATAATAGATTTCGTACCTTGAAGTAAAAGTTTAAATCTATCAAACAGAGCTTTTCTTTTGTTACCTATAGTTTCTGCCATGAAATGCCCAAGAACCTGTTCAACTTCATCAAGGACGATCAAATCGTATTGTGGGTGTATGACTTTCTGTATGCTATCGAGACATACTCCGTACCTGAGTTGATGAGCATATTCATTATCGGTTTTTTCCAAATAGCAATTTAGATGTAGTCGTTTGCATAATTCACCGATGAGGGCTTGACGGTGTCCGATCAATAAAACTTTTGTGCCTGTATAAATTTTTGAACTTGCTTCATAGTCATGTGCTTCTTCATATTTTTCAAGTGATGGGTAGATTTCAATTTCTTGCTTTAAGATATCTGACAGTACCTTGGTCTTCCCACTTCCTTTCGGGCTTTTGACTAAAGAAAGGCCATCACGAAGTACAAAGCCAGAGAGATATTGTGAATTTGTAATATCGATATCATCGGTCGCTTTTTGTATGGGATTATTTTCTATAAACTCGCCTAATGGGGATTGCCGTTTGGGCGAAGGGATTTTCACTTTTGGGTGGCTCTTGTTTGTTTTTAATTCTTTGAGCTCGGTTTCGAATGAGTTGAAATCATAAGGTTCCGTTTTTTTGCCTTTCATCCACCATGTTTTCTGACACGATGAACAGTGTACGTATGTATCTCCTGATTTGTTTTTATCAACAAAAGCACTTGGGTTCGTGTCATTGTGAAATGGGCAATAAATACTCGTATTTTTGGAAATAGTTTTCAATTCAACGTGCTTGTTTTGAGCCGTTCTTATTTCTCTATCCCCCTCTAACTTAAATGAGGATCGATTGGATGTTTTCCCTTTGTTTGCAATTGAATCATTTACAGGCTCGCATTTACCCTCCTCAATGAGTTCATTCAAGAAATCATTGCTGATCATATWGCCAAGGATTTCTGGTCCTGATTTTTTAGAACCATAAAAAGGGCGAGCCGCATCCGTTGATGCCATGTCGCCACCCAATCTCGTAGTTAATGACCGAGCCGCCGATCTAAGTTGATCAGCGTCCGTTATTGTTCTTGGCAAAACAAAAACAAGCCTGAACCTGTGCTGATCAAGCGTATGAGAGACTGTCGTGTAAAATAATGACCCATACTTTTTCACAATGGGGTCTTTACGGGCATCATCCATTGTTATGTTGCCATCAATGTCTACGGCTAAAATATCCGAAGCTTTGAAGTTGGCTTTGCTTCTTATGTTATCCGTGAACTGATAGCTAAATGCCATCCCTTCGTTTATGGCATCGGCAAGTTCAGAAATTGTTGCTTCAAATGCATGAAAACCCGTTTTGAATGAATTTTTGTTTTTGGCTGGGATTTTATCGATAAGTTCTTCGTTAACAGAAATCTTTAAAAGTTTTGTACGGCATTCATTTGTGACATTAATTTTCGGACTCTGCTATTAGGGATGGAGCGGATGTTATTTTGGATTGTTAAAAAAAGCATTTAAGAATATTTCTCTTCTATCATTACTTAAAGCCCTTAATGACTTCTTGGCTAATTCTCTTAATCCAATATTCTTATCAAAGCTGATAATTTCCAGTGTTGAAATATCTTCATATTCAACAGTATTCCAATATTTTTCAGGGGGGGTAATCTGATCATTATTCAAGATAAATTTAACTGGAATTTCGATTTGAAACTCAGTATTTCCTATCCGAAATAGGTTCCATTGTTGCTCTAAAATTTCAAAAGCTTTGTAAATGTTCACCTCTTGACTACTAGATGGTGGATTAGACCAATATGTTATTACTTCCCAGCCTTGCCCTCCACGAATTAATACCCGCCAAAATGGTTGGGTATTATCCTCATTATCCATTCCTTTAAAACAGACTTCGAACCAGTCATCAGGCACAGGTTTAATCCACTTATCAAACCATCCATGCTGATTTTTTTTTGGTCCAAGTATTTGTTTAGGTACAATCTTCACATCCCCATTTTTTAACCACAAATATTCATCCGACCGTTCGTATGCCTGTCTTGCAGCAGCTTCTTTTGCTAATCGTTTTTTATTTTCATTTTCCTTTATTAATTCTGCTTTATGTTTTTTAATTTTTGCTTTTCGCCCGTCAATTATAAGGCWTAACTTTCCGTCCTTAATCCTGTCAGGGTATATCTCAGCATATGCCAAATTAACCTTCTGTTTTGCATCAGTTAACGAGACTTTGAAAAACTCCTTATCATGATTGTTTCGACTTAATAATGAATGTGTTTTTTCTCTATTAAGAAGGGGTCTCCTTCAATCGCAACCGACCATTCAACAGTAAACTTACCCGGCACCCCGGTGGCTTGATGAAGTTCATTTGCTCGTTCTTCTGGTGTTCTTGTTGTGCACCCTATTTTTAACAAACCCGGCATTGAAGGGTTAGACATGATGTAAACAAATCCATTCGTATGTTCGGCAAATTCTTTTGGGTTTAGAATTTCTATGGATAATCCATCTACCTTTAAATACTTTTGTCGCCTTCCGCTTGAAACAAAGAAAAACTCAACCAAATCACCTTGTTCCAATAAGCACACACTTTCTTCATTGAACAAACTGTATATTTTCTTTCTAATTGTTATACGATGCCAATATCCACCATATCTTGAAGTTGTTGTTGTAACTCTATCGACATACCCATTTACTTTTTTCTTCATTCTTATTCCAAGTCTCTCTCGCTCAATAATGGTTTTGTCATTAGCCTTAAATGGTCAGCCTTTTTTCACTCAAACTTCCAGTACCAGCTCAACTGAAACTATAAACGCACTGCATCTAAATGTCAGATATAAAGGGTAATACTGGCATTCGTAGCAAAAAAATATGATGTCTGGTTAGAGCATTGTTTTTATTATTTTCGATAATACTCCTGATTYCAWANTNACCATWTCNANAWMTYTTCAGATTTAAATAATAATCCGTACTTGGAATAACTCGAACGGGGGCGTATTATTTCCCGATGAAACCTATTCTCCACATATACACTCGTGTCTCAACGTTGGTTCAGGCCGAGAAAGGGACCTCACTTCAAACTCAGATGGATTTGGGCAAGAAGAAAGCTCTTGATCTTGGGTTTGATTTTAAAATATGGGATGAGGGTGGCAAAAGTTCTAAATATGAGGACCTCGCTAACAGGCCTGTGCTAAAAAAACTCTTGTTAGATGTTGAAGATGGTCGTGTCCAACATCTCTGGGTTTATCATAATGACCGACTTTCAAGAAACGACATTGCTCAGCAAACGATCAAAATTGCTCTACAGAAAAACAACGTCAAACTTTATGTAAAAGATAGTGAGTTTGATCTCAACAACTCACAAGACCAGTTCATGAAGACCGTTTTCGACGCGATGTCTCAGTATGACAATGCTTTGCGAACGGAACGGAGCCGCAGTGGGAAACTCAATAAAATCCGTTTAGGCTTTTGGATGGGTGGACCGCCGCCCTATGGCTATAAAATTGAAGATAAGATGTTGGTCGAAAACCCTGTTGAGAGCCAATGGATCAAGAGGATTTACCAGTGGTACGCCAAAGGGCAATCCACACAGTTCATTAAAAGCCAGCTTGATTCCAATGGTGTACAGCCCCGTCGTGCCAAGGGCCTATGGACTTTAGGCTCACTCCAGAAAATCCTTAAAAACACACATTTTCTTGGATATTACACGTACACAGATAAGAAGGCTGGAGAAACGATTGAGTGTTCCTGTCCAGCTTTTCTGGATCAACGCCTTTGGAATGCCGCTCATGATCGGCGAGAGAAAATCATAGAACGTAAAGGTCAAAACAATCGCACCAAGCGTTTCTACCTGTTGAGGGATTTCATGTATTGCGGTCATTGTGGAACCCCTATGGGTGGGCGCATCAAAGAGTCGAAAAACGAGCGTTTGTATTACTGCCCCAACAAGGAACGCTCATGGGTTTCTGCTCCGCCTGAGGATCATGAAAAATGGGATCGGAAAAAAGGGTGCCAGATGAAGCGATCCCTCAACATCCCCCGAACGGACACGCTGGTTTGGTCAAATATTATGACCGTGTTGCAAGATTCCGATTATTTGAAGCAAAAGGCTTATCTTACAATTGGCGGTGAAGGGGATATCAAGGAAGAGCAAGCTAAAGAAACGAAGCTCCAGAAAAAGCTGAAGACCAAACTTCAGTCCATCGAAGAGACCCTTGCTCAAATCACCACGAACCGAGTGCTCCAAGATGTTGACGAGAAAACGTATCTAAAGACTCAGGACAATCTCGATAAAGCAAAAACTGATGTCACTGATAAGCTTAAAAAGTCCCGTGATCGTCTTAAAGACATGAACAATCGCGATAAATGGTTGGATGGAATAACGCGTTTCCTAGATCATCTCGAAAACATGGAGACAGAAACAGACGAACAAAAGAAATACTTCTTGAGCCTGTTCATAGAGCGAATTGATGTCTCGTATGATGCCAAAACCAAGGACCATACACTGATCATCAAGTTCCGCTTACCCATCGTCGATGATGATGATTTTGGGGATGGCGATGTGAGAGTTGGGGGCTTTGACAAGGGTGTCACTTTACCCCCGTTCAAGGCTATTCCACAGTCACCGATTTGGCTAGATTTCTGGGCTGATCAACATCGGTGCCTTTGAGGACAGCGGTGTGATAGGCCAAAAGCTGCACCGGAATGGCGTAAAGGATCGGCGCAACAAAGGGATCGACTTGCGGCAAGGCAATKGTCGCCGCCGCAAARGARCCAAGTTTTTTACAGCCCTGRTCATCCGATAAAAAAATCACGCGACCRCCTCTCGCGATGACTTCTTGCATGTTTGAAGCGGTCTTTTCGAACAAGGCGTCGGTCGGGGCGATGACAATCACCGGCACGTCTTGGTCGATCAGAGCAATCGGGCCGTGCTTCATTTCTCCGGCTGCATATCCTTCGGCGTGGATGTAACTGATTTCTTTGAGTTTCAGCGCACCTTCCATGGCAATGGGGAAGCAACTGCCCCGGCCCAAGTATAAAACGTCACGCGCCTGAGCAATTTCATGGGCCAATTCTTTAAGCCGCTCATCGTGGTTCAAAACTTCTGCTGCGCGGGCCGGGACTTCGACCAAGGCTTGGACCAATTGAGCTTCGCGGGCATGATCAATTTCACCCTTGGCCCGGCCCATAGCAATGGCAAGACACGACAGAACCACCAATTGCGTGGTGAAGGCTTTGGTCGAAGCGACACCGACTTCGGGTCCGGCATAGGTYAACAAGGTCGCGTCGCTTTCGCGSGCGATGGTGCTTTCRGGYACGTTGACGATGGATAAGATATGTTGACCYTTSGCCTTAGCATGGCGAAGGGCTGCCAAAGTATCCGCCGTTTCCCCAGATTGCGATACGAACAACGCAGCACCGCCAGGTTGCAGGGGCACATCACGGTACCGAAATTCCGAAGCGGTATCCACATCAACCGGAATACGCGCCAATTGTTCAATCCAATAGCGCGCCGTCTGGCAGGCATAAAAGGACGTGCCGCACGCAATCAAAGTTAGCCGCGTAATGCTGCTTAGATCAAAGGGCAAATCCGGCATGGTGATGGTGCGGTCTTGGGGATTGATGAAGCCCGAAAGGGTGTCGCCGATGACTTGCGGTTGTTCATAAATTTCCTTAAGCATGAAGTGGGCATAGCCACCCTTGCCCACTTGTGCGGACGTGAACTCGCTTTCCCGAATGGGCCGTTCAACGGCTTCTCCGGCTTCGGTAAAGACGTCGACACCATCACGGCGTAACACGGCCCAATCGCCGTCTTCTAAATACATAACCTTGTTGGTCAAGTGGGCYAAGGCAATYGCATCGGAMCCCAAATACATTTCTTSATCRCCAAARCCAACCGCCAACGGGCTGCCGCGCCGGGCACCGATCATCAAGTCGTGGCGTCCGGCAAAGAGGATGGCAAGGGCAAACGCACCGTCTAAACGGGCCAACGATTGCGCCACAGCATCTTGAGGGCTTAAACCTTCATCTAAATAGGCCGTAATCAGGTGCACCACGGCTTCGGTGTCGGTATCGGAAGCAAAGACATGACCCTTCGCCGTGAGTTCGGCTTTGAGGTCTTGAAAGTTTTCAATGATGCCGTTGTGCACCACGGCCACGCGAGCGGTCGCATGAGGATGGGCATTGATTTCATTTGGCACGCCGTGGGTGGCCCAACGGGTATGGCCAATGCCGACATCACCCGGCAATGGTTTCACCTTTAACACGTTCACCAAGTTTCGCAATTTACCTTCGGCCCGTTGACGGTYGATTTTRCCMKCMAACAACGTCGCCACCCCRGCAGAATCATAGCCACGATATTCCAGTTGCTTAAGTCCKTCGACYAAGCTTGGCGTSACATCGCCATTCCCAATRATACCAATAATACCGCACATGGATTGATTAGCCCTTTTTCAGCTTTTCTTTTTCGGCGCTTTTTCCGGCGCGATAACGAATGGCGGCATCTTGACCTGTTTTTTGCGGTGCGCGCGTGGTGACGATGGCATTGCCTTCTWCATTGGACGTGATCGTAGACCCCGCCCCCACAATCGCCCCATCGCCAATCTTAACCGGAGCCACCAACGCCGTGTTGGACCCGATAAAGGCACCTTTACCGATGGTCGTTTGGTGCTTCATATAGCCATCATAATTACACGTGATGGTGCCAGCACCTATGTTGGCATTGGCCCCCACATGGGCATCGCCAATATAAGAAAGGTGGCTGACTTTCGCGCCGTCATCAATGTGCGTATTTTTGATTTCAACAAAATTACCAACCCTAGACGCTTCACCCAAGGTCGTGCCCGGACGTATCCGAGCAAATGGACCAACAGTGGCCTTGTCTTTGATGGTTGCCCCTTCGATGTGACTAAAGCCCTTGATAACAACAGTATTGCCAAGGGTGACGCCAGGGCCGAATTGGACGTTGGGTTCAATAATCACATCGTGGCCAATGCGCGTGTCATAGCTGAAATAAACCGTGGATGGGTCCAACAGTGTGGCCCCRCCYTTCATGACTTTATCTCGCATGGTGTCTTGGRAGATGACTTCRACCTGGGCCAATTCAACGCGCGAATTCACACCAATCAATTCTTCTTCTTCGCCTTCAACGACCGTGCAGCTAAAGCCGTCTTCGCAGGCAAAGCTTACGCAATCGGTCAAGTAATATTCGGCCTTCGCATTGTCGTTGGACAAGCGCGACAAAAATTGAGGAAGCAAAGTCGCATCGAAACACATGACCCCTGAATTACACAGGCCAATGTCAAGTTGTTCAGGCGTGGCATCATTGGCTTCGACAATCGCCATCAGATCGCCTTCTTCTTCGTCAAGGATCAATCGGCCATAGGCCCCTGGGTCTGAAGGTTCAAACCCCAATACAACAACGGATGGTGCGATTTTTCCGGGCTGACCTTCGCGCGCTTCCAACATCGCATTTAAGGTTTGCTCGCGGATCAGCGGGGAGTCACCGTACAAAATAAGAATGTTGCCCTTGAAATCACCCAGCGCGTCAACGCCGACTTTCACAGCATCGCCCGTACCTGCCCGATCATACTGCACCGTCGTAGTATGCGGAGCGACGGCGGCTTCAAGGTCTTGCATATCTGGGCCAACCACGACAATGGTCTGATCAACGTGGATTTTATCCAACGTCGCCAACAGGTGGTTAATCATCGGACGTCCGCCAACGGGATGCATYACTTTGGGTAAATCAGACTTCATCCGCGTGCCCAAACCTGCGGCAAGAACGATGGCTGCTGTTTTCTTTTTTGACATTTGTATTTGCYTGCCTACATAAATAAGGAAATCTATGGTYAANAGTGTCACAAGCGGGAGGCCCCGCCAAGCCAAAGATTTCCCCTTTTAATGACTTTGGATAACTTAAATCATGGCTGATAACACATTAGGACACATTRCGTCYCTGATWTTCGATTTAGACGGCACACTYATTGACAGTGCGCCCGACCTGCAAGCCGCCGCCAACCGCATGTTACTGCCCYTGGGCCGCCGTGAAGTTGATGTCACAGAAATCCAGTTGATGATCGGCGATGGTGTGCCAAAATTGGTTGAACGCTGCTTTGCCGCCACGGGAGAAACTCCTTCTGCTGATGAATTGGCGCACCACGCTGCCGCCTTTGCCAAAGATTACGAACCACGGTCTGCCGAACTCACCCGCGCCTTTGACGGTTCGCATGATGTTTTACAGCGCCTTAAAGATCARGGYATACAGTTGTCSATCTGCACCAACAARCCTTATGGKGCGACCATGCAAATTTTRAACGCCCTAAARTTRRSCCAATATTTCGATGTGGTGATTGGCGGYGATACYCTGCCRGGCATTAAAAARCCSGACCCGCGMCATTTATTGGCCGCYCTGGAAAAAATGAACGCCACGCCTCAGSAAAGCGCMATGATTGGYGATAACCATAATGACGTSAARGCYGCGCACGGRGCYGGACTTCCCGTGGTGCTCCTTAGYCACGGTTATACMAAAACCCCRGTTGGCGAACTTGGCGGCGAAGTGGTCATYAATCATTTWGACGATTTAGARGYRGCCYTAAAARACCTRMSCCCAAGSCCRTCTTGACAGTCCRCAGCCAGCRCCGTATAYGAGCGCANNACATANAAATCGGGCGCGTAGCTCAGCGGGAGAGCACTGCCTTCACACGGCAGGGGTCACAGGTTCAATCCCTGTCGCGCCCACCACCTTAAAGCCTCGGGAAACCGGGGCTTTTTGTTGTTTCAAGGTATAGACCTTCAGTTTAGATGAACATTGTGCAGTAGGTAAGTGATCCCTAAATATTCTATCTATCTGATTTTATGATAAAATTCGTTTAAACAGGCCATGCAAAAACCTCTGCATCTGGTTGACGTTTTCGGCCAACCTGTTTTGTCATTTTAAATCAAATTGCTCTGCCCGATACAAAACGAAGTGTGGCACAAAATCCCGGTTCATTGTCCGAAAAAGAAAGTTCTGCCCCGTGAAGTCTGGAAATCGCCAATACGAGGCTAAGGCCTAAACCTGTCCCCGGTTTGTTCCGACTTTTATCTAATCGATAAAACCTCTTGGTCACTTGGTCCCATTCTTTTTGGGGTATGCCTGCCCCATTATCACACACCGTTAGGTATGGGCAATCATCGTGGGTCCCCACACTGAGGATCACAGCCGAACCTGATGGACAATGACGAAACGCGTTATCCGCAAGGTTAATAACGGCCTGACTGAGCAGTTCTTCATCGCCTGAAATGATGAGGGAGCTCCGCTGAACATTCAATTTAAAGTCATGGCCCAGATCCGTCGCCACTGGGGCAAGCATTTCATAAAGGGAAGATGTTAACTTGATCAGGTCTACGTTCGCACCACAAAAATTCATGGCCCCACTTTCAAGGCGCGCTAATCTAAGTATGGCATCAAAAGTCGCGGAAATATCATCTATTTCTGCTATGGCCCGACCAATATCGGCAAGGGCATCATCAGGTAATTTGGCGAGCAAGGCATGGGGTTCCAGTTTTAGACGCACCCGTGTTAAAGGTGCTCGCAGATCATGCGCAATATCCGTCGAGACCTGCCTGAGGTTTTTCATACTTTGTTCGAGATGATCGAGGGTAACATTTACCCCTTGCGCAACACGAGAAATGTCATCGTTTTCTGTTTCTGCCCCCACATACCTCAAAGTCAAATCACCCTCCGCAACGCCATCAAGAACGACTTCAAGTCGCTGAATTCTTTCTTCGTTATGACGAGCAAGGACAAGGGCTAAACCGACGGAAAGAAACAAGGCGACACCGAGGCTCCAAAGCACCGATTGAACCAGAACTTCCTGACTTCCCGTAATCCAACGGCTGTCACGAGCGGCCATAATCCACCCTTTAGAGGTCTTTAATCCATAGCCGAAGAATTCGCCGTTATTATCTTCATCATCCAAACCGGACAACACAATATCCTGTCCGACAAGCAGTTTTTTATTGCCCACAAACGGAGTTTTAACGTGAAGGTTTCCCATAACTTCCCCCGTGCTGGTGCCCCAAAATGACACCAGCACGGAATTGTCAGGGCTGATGGAAACCTGAGCCGTAATCTGGTCTAGAAAATTTTGATATCCATGATTTGTGAGAGTTGTGCCTAAATTTTCGACCATGAACTGAGCATCTTGGAACAGCCGGGTTTTCAGTTCTTCTGATTGCACAAAAACAGCAATCACACCTGCGACAATTGTCGCAACAGAAAATACGACGGATAAAAGCAATGCGAACCGCATGGAGTACGACCAAGATCGCAGGGTCATATTCTTGAAATGTGGCCTTGTGAAATACCTTACGCTCATAGTTGTAAAATATAACCAACGCCGTGAAGAGTCCGCAAGTATTGCGCTTCAAATGGCTTGTCAATTTTCGCACGTAGACGGCTCACATGTGTTTCTACGACGCTTGTTTTCGGATCAAAATGAACGTCCCAAATGGCTTCAAGTAACATCGTCTTTGTCTGCACCCGACCGGGGCGCTCCATAAAGTATTTAAGCAGTATAAACTCACGAGGTTGGAGGTCTATGCGTGCATCACCACGATGTGCCTCACGGGAAAGCAAATTTAAGCGCAGCTCACCAAAAATCAGTTCCGTAATTTCAGGTTTAAGCATTGGTCTTCTAAAGATCGCGGCAACCCGAGCTGAAAGTTCCGCCATAGAAAACGGTTTGACAATATAGTCATCCGCACCAGAGCGCAGTCCATCTACTTTGTCGTCAATCCCCCCAACAGCGGTGAGAAAAATSGCAGGCGCATCCATTTGCGCCGCGCGCAGGGCTTTGAGCAAAGATAATCCGTCAAGCCCTGGCATCATGCGATCCAGAATATACATGTCATAATCTTGCAGCGTGGCTTGTGTGAGGGCCTCTCGCCCATCTGTTACATGATCCACAGAATAACCTTCTCCTGTGAGACCCACGCGGATGTACTCACCTGTTTCAGCATCATCTTCGGCAAGCAATATTTTCATTATGAGTCATGTCCTAAAGACTGCCCGACCTGATCTATCAAATCGCGCAGCGGCTATGATGATTCGTAAATATGTATAACCAACAGTGTACTGACCATTATGTTCGTTTGCCATAGATCTGTCGCCATGACAGTCGTTTCTTACAAATTTGTAAGACCCTGGAAAGCTATTTCAAGCAACCTGCCTCTATCTTGATTGAGACGATCAAATATTTTGGAGCAAATACACATGACGGAACTGGCCATTGACATTCGCGAGCTCACAAAAAAATTCGGTGATTCTGAAGCTGTTCGTGGGATTACTTTTAGCGTAAGGAAAGGAGAAATTTTCGGCTTTTTAGGCCATAACGGTGCGGGCAAAACAACAACAATCCATATGCTCACAACCCTGGCAAAACCAACCGCAGGTACGGCCAAAATCTTTGGGCACGACATTCGAACAGACCCCCTAGGGGTACGGCGCGCTTTGGGGTACGTGCCAGAAAACGTGCGTTTGTATGACACGCTCACGACGAAAGAAAACCTGACATTTTTTGCCCGCCTTTCCGGAGTCTCAAATGTGCAAGACCGCGTCCACGAAACTATGGAATTTCTATCTATTTCAGACTTGTCAGACCAACGGGTCGGACATTTTTCAAAAGGTATGCGCCAACGTGTGGGGTTGGCGCAAGCCATCTTACATCAGCCCAAAATACTCTTTCTGGATGAACCTTCATCTGGGCTTGACCCGATGGGGATGAAAATGCTTCGCGATCTCATCGCGCGGTTGAACCGTGAGTTTGGCATGACAATTTTCATGAACACACACTTGATCAGTGAGATTGCTAAAACCTGCACATCAATTGGGGTTCTCAGTCAGGGCCAACTGGTCTTTCAAGACTCCATTGATGCCGTAACGCAGAAGTATGGGGATGATAGCTCTCTGGAAGAGCTTTACCTCTCTGTTGAACCTGTCGCCGGACAAGGGGCGCAAATGTGATGGAACGGATATCTACGACAAATGCCGTGCGCCATATTATTGTCCAATCCTCTGTTTGTCTCTACAGGGAGAAAACGGTTGTCCTGCTGTCGGGCTTGTTTGTCGTATTGGTGTTGGTGTCCGCCTATCTGGGGTGGTCAGCAACAAGCACCGTCAACTCAATCTACGCCGATGCTGTCATTTACCTTCAATCTTCAGGTCAACAGGTGCCCCCGAACCCGGTACAAGAACTGTCGCCGTTATCTCTTATGCGCAATATGTCGATATACGTCAGCCTGATTGGTGTCTTAGCGTCCATTGTCATTGGCTATCAACTTATTGCATCTGACCGGAAATCAGGAATCTTGCCCCTTTTGGGGGCTCGGCCAATCGAACGCCGGGCTTACGTCTTTGGAAAAATATTGGCCTTAATGGCGGTGAATGGTGGGTTGTTGATTATGGCGGCGGCCGTCTCGGTGGTTACGTTTCTGATCCTGCCAAACGTCGTTCTAAACAGCATTGGGTGGATTAAGCTCTTCTCATTTTTTATTCTGTCCTATGGATACATGGTTCTGTTTGGGCTTCTCGCAATCGCAGCGGCTGCATCGTCACGTTCAGAATCGGTTGGACTGCTGCTGCCCGTAACAATCTGGTTAGCCATCACCTTCATTTTGCCCTCTCTGACAGGGAATATCCACCCGACCGCCTCGATCAATCCAATCTCAGCGTTAGCCTCTCCCCCTAACTCTACATTTTTTCATTGGACGGGGTGGTTGGTTGGACCTTTCTCAATTTCTGAAAGCTTCAAATATCTCTCTGCTGACCTGCTGGACTTCCTTCCCACGTCTGCAGTCGTACACTCAATTGTTCCCCCTCTTCCCGATCTAATTTTGGCTTTTGTCGGGGCTGGGACACTCGCCATTCGCGCCATGTTGCGCATGGACATGACCAGAGGAGACTTTGATGTTTGAACGGATCAACCCCATCCTCGTCATCGCGCGCAAAGATATCCGTGATGCATTGCGTGACCGATTTATCATCTCCGTGACGATATTTCTAGCCCWTGCTGCTCTGACCTCCTTATTAACGGGAGCAATAGCACTGGCGACAGATGTCTCAACGTATAATGATGCCAAGGCCACTTTGCTTGCGCTCGGCAAAGCACTCGATGCAATTGCAGCGCCGGAATTTTATCCCCTAAAACTCCTGCGGGGGGCAATTGAGCAAATTGAAATTATTGGCGCCGTGTTGGGCATATTAGCAGGATTTCGTGCAGCCATAAGTGAACGAGGCCGTCAGACCCTTGCCTTGATTATGACTCGTCCCGTGGCCCAATGGCAATTTTTGACGGGCAAGCTTGCCGCAGGGACTGTGTTGCTTTCTTCGGGCTTGATTGCGGTGTTTTTGCTGGCGGCCATAATGCTGCACTTATATTCCGGTGTGGGACTCACGTTGAATGACCTGACCCGCATTCTCATTGTTTGGGGCATGGCCTCGCTCTATGTGATGGCCTTTTTTGTTCTATCGTTCATGTCGACTTTGTGGATTAAGCGGCCACCCAATGCCCTACTGATGTGCTTCAGTATTTGGTTATTGCTTGTGCTCATCGCTCCACAAATCGGGGACACATTGGACCCTGATAATCAAGTTGCGGGTGGTGTCTTCAAACAACTTCATGTGCCCAAAACGGAACAAACCCGCATACAAGAAAGCTACGCGACGTTTGAAATGATCCGAAACGGTATTGAAGTTTCATCGATTACAAAACACTTCGAACGCTTCAGCTTTGCCGTCCTTGGGATCAAGGACAATTATACGGGCAAATCACTTCCCCCTATTCTGGTTGAAAAACGTGGGGATTTTCTGTGGATTTTGTTCACGACCTTAGCCCTTATCGGCCTGATGTTTGCGCGCCCCCTAGAATCTGATCGTTTGACCAAGGAGTAAACAAAATGAATATCATCCCTAAAACATCTTTCATCGCCATCCTCATCGCTATCGCAGCTGGCGTAACGTCCCCCGCTTTTGCCGCGCAAGACCGTGATGGAGACGGTGTGCCTGACACGTCCGAACCTTTGATCCATTCTGATCCTCTCAACCCTGATACCGACGGCGACGGGATAAACGACCTTAAGGACGACAAACCTACGTTTGCCACCAACCCTCTCGCTGCGGGGGGACCTTCAGCCCCCTTCGTCGTTAAGGAGGCCTTGGTCGAAAATAATTTTGATGTCGTCCTCAAAAAAGATGCCCCAGATCATTTAGAAGTGCAGGTCTTGAACCCAACGGCGACGGACCTGGCCGGGTTTTCCATCTATTACACAATTCAAGACAAAGAGAGCGGAACGACCGAAGCCTACTTTGCAACGTTACCCGGATTCACCGTGCCCGCCCATGGAGGTGCCCGTATTCACTTTGACGACACGGGCCTGCCGGGGCACTTTCGCGCCAATCCGAATTCAATTTATAAAACGACACAAGCGGCTAAGGTATTTACAGTTTCGATAAAAACCAATGGCTATAGCCCGATCACCGTAACCATCAAGAAAGACGCGGGGGGAGCCGAAACTGCAGATTAAAATGGCGATGAATTGAACATGCCCGCTGAGGCATTGTTTGCGTTCAAGGGAAATAAATAATACCCCCCGTAATATTCTTTACGGGGGTATTACCCGATCCATCGTTGCATAAGATCCCCCAATTTCGGGGAACGTCTTCCTTCAAAATGACACACATGGCCGCCTAAAAATCGTTGAACGTGTCGTAATATATTGCCCAATACCCTTCACGGCCTCTCATGAGTCCCAAACCTCTGCCACCTCATTGCTCAGGCTTGATTATGGTTTGATCAACAGGTCTCCTGAAAACTCTCAACAGTACGTAAATGCGTACAGTCCAAGAACGTCAGACAAGCATGCTCGCCAATCTTACATCGCGTCTTGGACTTGTCTGAAAAAGTAGACAGCACCTTCAAGATTAATCAACGTTGCCCCTGGAAACGATGTTTCCCTCCCTCGAGGGCTTTGCCCCAGAAGAGGTCCTGAGGGACGAAGGCGCGCTAAGGCGTATCTTGGAGGATTAAATGACACGCAGAACGAACACAGACGCGTTCCGAGCTGAGGCTGTCAAATTGGCCTTAACAAGTGGATTATCACGAAGCCAGGTTGCCGAAGATTTGGGGATTGGACAGTCAACACTTGGCAAATGGATCACAGCACATAAACATGCAGACCTCATGTCAGGGCCGCATGACGATGTTCAAAAGGAGCTTCGACGCCTTCGTAAAGAGAACCGGATATTGCGTGAGGAGCGTGAYWKRCYMWAAAAAGCAACGGTCTTCTTCGCGAGCCAAAAATGATGAGRTAYCCGTTCATCAAGGCGRAGAAGGCCAATGACAAKGCCCGTCGATTATGTGCTTTGTTCAAAGTTTCCCGTTCTGGTTTTTATGCGTTACCATAGTACTCTNTTCTGGGGATTAATAATCCACAGGGGKGRGAATAGTCGGCCTGCAAGTGGTCGGCAACGTGAGGACATGGTTTTATTACCCCATATCCGGGCTCAATTTAAAGCCAGTTTGTATTCATATGGGYGYCSAAGGATGGTCGAAGAACGACGAGAAGAAGGCTTTCAAGTTGGTCATCASCRGGTTGGRAGGTTGATGCGTRAAARCGGMATTCAGGCTATTMGGMCTYGGAAATMAAGGCGTTATTTCAGTCACACGCCAGCAATGGGCTTTGCACCRAACCTGCTTGASCAAAACTTCACAGCAWYSGYMRCCAATCAAAAATGGTCCGTTGATATATCGTATATTGAGRCTCGCAMAGGCTGGCTATACTTGRCTGTTGTCATYGATCTRTATKCTCGCAAGRTTGTTGGCTGGGCGGTCWNNGKKMKNNAATGAAAARGRNCCTAGCCTTACGGGCCTTACGCMTGGCGATCATTCWKCRTYSRSMWCRSSSMSGTCWMWWTYRTSMWWCKGAWSRCSRMMKKSAAYRKWRWNCAACWGAAGCCCAAATGGAACGGAAACAACRKGGCATAAAAATATTAATGTCGGGCAAAGGGAATTGTTATGACAACGCACCCGTGGAGACATTCTTTAAAACCTTGAAGGCAGATYTCGTTTGGAGAACAAGGTTTGAAACCCGGGTGCAGGCTGAAACATTGATCAGGAATTACATCAACAACTTTTACACCAGTCGCAGACGCCAGTCTTYTCTGGGCAACATTCGTCCAATGAGGTCTGAAAATATGGCAGCCTAAAGAGYSGGGTGCTGTCCACTTTTTNCAGACAAGTCCAATTTTTCGTCTTTGGTGAGGCGAACTTCTCGCTCTGGCATGCAAAAAAATCCGGATAAAAGACGTGTCATAGACCGCTTAACACGACAAACGGTAGGTGACGATACGCCAAAAACAAGTCCTAAAAATACGTGACTGGTATAGGTCCGATAATAAATCAAGCACATTAGACGTTGCGCAGAAAAATTAAGTTCATATTTGCGCCCCGCGCTCGTTTGCGAACCCGGCGAGATCGGCGTTGGTGCTCATTTTCGAGCCATAGCGGGTGAGTGTCTTTAACCAGCTTGTCAAAATCCTCCACATAAAGRTTATGCAGAAAAAACTTACATTTATCCTAATTGTGMAACGAGTCTYGTCTTCAAATCGACCGCCACGGCCTTGCRATCATTCCACGGCAKATAGTTGAGGCTGTGRCGGAYCATGTGCACGATGCAGGTCTGAGYAGACGTTTGGAGATACACTSCGNTGATCRCTTCCGGAAAGCCTTTCAGGCSATCTACGACCGCGATGAAGACATCGTTCACGCTTCGKWTTTYGATCTCGTTCATCACCCGAAGCCAGAATTTAGCAYCTTYGGTTTGTTCGATCCAAAGCCCTGAAACCTCTTTGKGGCCTTCCATAGTGAAGCCCAAGGCCAGATAAACCGCCTKGTTGCGAACCGCGCCTTCGTCACRGATTTTAACCCGCAAGGTCTYAAAGACGYCCTAGCGCGCCTTCTGAAAYATCGTTTCTAGGSGTATGATGATCAKATAGACTTCATCCAAAGGCCGGCTTTGCCCGTCGTGAACCTCRTCCATGACCYCGTCGGTGACCTGCGACATCAGATCCGGCTAAACACTCATGCCGTAAACTTCTTCGAGATGACCTTCGACTCTCGCGCACGACATACCGCGGGCAAACATCGAAATGATCTTGCCGTCAAAGCCATCAAAGCGCCGCTGACCTTTTTTGACGATCTGCAGCTCGAAACTGGCGTTGCGGTCTCGGGGGACGGAAAGCTCCCTCTCCCCGTCATCACCCAGCAATCGTTTAGAGCCATGGCCGTTGCGCGAATTGCCGGCCTTTTGGCCTTGCACATTCCCTTTTCATAACCAAGGTGGTTACTAGACTCGTTTCACAATTAGGATAAATGTAAGTGTTGAATAGCTCCCAGTTTTCTAGACGCTTTGGGCCTTCAATTTTTGTTGATCTTCAAAATCGATTGGCGACAACATTCCGTAGCTACCATGCTTTCTTTTTGGATTGTAGAAAAATTTGATATAATCGAACACATCTTGACGCGCATCCTTGCGGGTTGCGTAGGTCCGTCGCCTGATCCGCTCTCTTTTTAGAAGTTGGAAAAACTTTCCGCAACGGCGTTATCGTAACAGTTTTCTCGACGGCTCATGCTGGCTTTCAAGTTGTTCGCCTTCAGGAACTCCTGCCACTCATAACGGGTAAACTGGCTACCTTGGTCGGAATGAATAATGACCTTTGACTTCGGCTTTAGCCGCCAAACAGCCATAAAAGTGCACTTAACACTAAGTCCATTTGCATTCTTGATTGCATGGACCAGCCAATGATCCGCCGAGAATAGAGGTCAATGATGACAGCAAGGTACAGCCAGCCTTCATGGGTTTTGATATGGGTTATGTCCGTCACCCAAGTTTGATCGGGCACTTTGACGTTGAAGGCACGCGCTAAATGATTGGGTGCGACGACGGCTGGCTGGCCCCCATAAAATCCTGCTTTCCGTTTATAACCAATCTGTGCCGCAATGCCTGCAAGGCTGGTTAAACGCGCGACTTTATTTGGGCTACAGGTCTCGCCAAGGGAACGCAGGTCATCATGTAATTTGCGATACCCATACACCCGACCACTTTCTAACCAGGCTTAATAGATGGTCATCTTTGACTTTGTTGCTGACAGGCTCTTTGAGCCACGTATAAAATCCGCTGTGATGAACTTATAATATTCGGCACATGGGGCGAACGCGTAAACACGCGAGATTATCTTTGATGAATGCGTACTTTACTTGGCATCTCTTGCGAAGTACGCCGTTGCTTTTTTTAGGATATCTCGCTCCTCCGTGATACGAGCGAGTTCTGCCTTGAGGCAACGGTTTTCTCTCGCTTGCAAGGCGTCTTGCTGACGGACCTTGTCAGAGCCTTCCAATCATAAAGGGACTTCGTGCTGATGCCCAACCTGGCGGCAACATCTTTGACGGAATACCCTCGATCGGTGACCTGAGCGACCGCATCACGCTTAAATTCTTCTGTGTAACGAATACCTGATATAATCAAAACGCCTTGCTGCATTTTTTCTGCATAATCTTTATGTGGAGGATTTTCATGAAAATATTTAGAATTTTATACGCGCGCCCCGCACTATTTTTTCGTCTTTCTGGTCTTCGGATGGAGGATTATGACAAGCTGCTGAATGACACTGACCGGTCACCGATAAAAAAAGGTTATGGCGATTGGCTCGGCGCAAAACGGGTCTCCTCATGACAAGATAATTTTTGATGAAAGCCGGGTCGTGAAACCGTCTGACACGATGGTTTTAAGAGATTTAGGGTATCTTGGAGCAGGTTTTAAAATCCCGATAAAAAAGCCAAGAAAGAAAGTATTATCCAAAGAAGATAAGGCTTATAAGCATTGGCCTTCTGGTCTTTGTGTCGAGAGGGAGGCATGCCATCGGACGGATGAAAAGTTCAGAATCTTCGCGGATATTACCGTAATAATGGTCTGCAAAACATGATCGCCAAAAATGGGGGGCTTTGGTCAATATAAACTTGAAAACGGCTTGAAAGCAAAGAACCGGAATAATCGTGACCGAAAATTGTATGCTATTGTGAATCGAGCTTACTGTCTCCAATGATCCGCATCATAGGTTTTATCGGCAAGAAAATATTAAGCTTGTGAGAGGCGTGCGCCGAGCATAGCAGCCCCTGTAATATCTGCCGTTTGATCTGGTGTTAAATAAAAGACCAGACGGCGGTATTGTTCGTCGCTTATGGCCTGAAGCTTGGTGTATTGGCCTCCTTTTGTTCAGCCAATGGCCTGAATAAAAGCTCCACTTTTCCTCCAGCTACACATCGGTGGGCTTTGATATGAGAGGCATCAATGGAAATTTATTCGGTGTTGTCCCATAGGTTATGGCGTTAGTTCGGCAAACATATAGTGCCAAATTTCTTTCTGAGCCCAACGATTATAGCGCTTGTAAACCGTTGTCGATGGGCCATATTTCGCCGGGTAATCGCGCCAATACCCTCCAGACTGAAGCACATGAATAATACTACTGATCATACTCCGACCATCTTCACCCCGCCGCTGGAAACGACAAATACGTCTTAATCAGTGAAAATTGATCGTCTGTAAGCCAAAAACTTCGCGCCAGAGCTGAAAATCTCCCTATTTTGAAGTCAAGCTATTGAATCATAAAAAGATTAATGAGTTTTAACCCTAATACCTATCCGCCAAAACGCTTGAAATTGTTCGTCTTGACACCACATAATGAACAATCCGTCAGAAGAACATAAAGTAGAGATAAGGTATATTTGAGATGATCGAAACTGATCCACAAGAGATAAAGAAATGGCTTGATCAAGATCAAGCTATTTTAATCGATGTACGGGAACGCCAAGAAATAATTCAATTTTCTATTCCTGGAGCACTGCATAACCCGATGTCCACTTTTGATTTCGAGGCAATCCCAAGCGATACAGGTAAGAAACTCGTGTTTGTATGTGCTCACGGTATTCGGTCCAGACAAGTTGGGGAATATTTATTGCAAGAAAATCGTGTATCAGAAGCTTATAACATGACTGGTGGTGTCGCCGCTTGGGTGCAGGCGGGGCTTTCTGGCTCAATCTAATCTCAAATTACCTTAGCTCTATAAGTGCATCGTCACACCTTTTGAGAGATAATAGGAAAACAGCGTGAAACCAAAGGCTAATCCGGACAAGCTGTTAAATGCGCATGATAAAGAACAATTGCGACGCATGACTGAATTAACCATCAAGCATTATGACCGATCTGCTCAAGATTTCTGGCACGGCACTAAAAATCACGATGTTAGCCAGAACTACAAGGCGTTCTTGGAAGCGATTGAGGGCGATCAACCCTACACCATTCTCGACTTGGGGTGTGGTCCCGGACGGGATTTGCATTATTTTCAGACATTGGGCCATGACGCTACGGGGCTGGATGGGTCGAAAGAATTTGTTGCGATGGCACGCTCTTATTCCGGGTGTGATGTTTTTCATCAAGATTTTCTTGCGATGACTTTACCCCAAAGCCACTTTGACGGTGTGTTTGCGAATGCATCTCTATTCCATGTGCCGAGTCAAGAATTGCCGAGCGTTTTGCTTGAACTTTCAGCAACTTTGAAGCCTCGGGGCGTCTTATTGTGCTCGAACCCACGCGGAAATAACGATGAAGGAGTAAGCGGAGAACGTTATAGCTGCTTTTTCGATCTCGACACCTGGCGTGATTACGTTACCGCTGCGGGGTTTTGTGAGGTGCAATGTTATTTTCGTCCGCCGGGGCTTCCACGTCACAAACAGCCGTGGCTTGTGACGGTGTGGCGCAAAGAATAAAGTCTCTGCCCGCCTCAAAAATCGTCAAAATGGCTCCGTTTCTATTTTGACGAGATCGTTAAATTGTCACGACGGCCTATGTGTTTCGTTCAGAACTGTGATGATTTGTATTTAGTTTGAATTGTTTCAGTTCTTTTGTCCATATTGTGCAGATATATTCGTGCGGGATTAAACCTTTCAAGGACTTCAAACGCTTTGCAAATTTGTAAGCCTTTAAGGCTGTCTGCAGGTGGGTTTTGAGCTGATCTTGATTTTTGTAATGCTCACGTTTGACGCTGGCGTCTTTGATAGTCCTGTTTATTCTTTCGACCTACCCGTTGATCTAGGGGAGATTGGTTTTGGTTGTCTTGTGTTCAATATTGTGTGCATCCCAAACACGATCAAAGATGTGGTGCACAGCGTATTTCGGGCAGGCTTGATTCGAAAAAAGGATGCCATTATCCGTCAGAATTGTGTGGATATGATAGGGGAGGCCTTGATGAAATTTCTCAAGAAGACTCTGCCTTGATATTGGCTTGCCGATAAAGCCTATGATGCGGATCATTGGAGACAATGTTTGAAATCTCGCAACATCGTTCTGTTCATTGCGAACAAAAGGAATAGAAAGAAACCGCAGCTCTTTAGCAAAGCCAAATATAAAGGGCGCGATAAGACTGACTGTTCCGGTTTGAATACCTAACGTCATCAACCAGACAGGCGTTTTTGCCTTGTGCGCCATAGGGGAACGTGGTCTTTTAAACATCAGGGATAAAGATACTTGGTCAGCGTTCTTTGCTTACCCAGAGACTTTCAGTGGCTTGAGAACTTTAAAGTATGAGCCGCTTCAGGTGTGTTTATCTCGTTAAGTCGGATACTGTGGAAATGCACAGAAAAATAGACTTATTAGCGAAATAAAAATTATGACTCCTTCTGGCCTGAAGCGGACATATCTCCACCAAAAAATGGTTCAATTTAAAGAACCCAGTCCAGACATGCTGACCTTGGATGATTGATTCAAACTTGCCAAAATCACCTGAATTCAAGCTGTCATAATTTAGAATTAAGCAATACGTTTATTTTTTGCATCAAATGCTGAGGTGAATACGGTTTTGGCATGAAGGCCGTTACGTCGTACATCTTAGCCTCGACGGCAGATTCCATTAAGCCTCTTCCCGTAATCATCAGAAAGGGGATTTTAATATCCTCTTCTCGCATTTGTTCGAGGAGCTCAAGTCCTGTGGCCATGGGCATGTTCCAGTCAGAAATGACAAGATCAAATGAAGTTTCTGCTTTTTCGATTTCTTGCCAAGCCGCAAGCCCGTCATTAACAATAACAACATCTTCTATTCGCATCTTCGTCAGCACGAGCTTAATGAGATTACGCCCCGCAGGGTCGTCTTCGGCAACCAGCACTCGCCACCTTTTCCCTTGAACTCGTTTCGTCTTTTTTACGCCAAGCATATCTCACCTCTTCTATATCTGAAAAATAATATGTAATGCAGGTAAAACACGCTATTGTAGTCATAAATTTGCAATATTACAATAGCTTTAATGGACGGTGACCTAAGATGGTCGCTATTTCTGTTATGGGTATCGTGGGATGTTTTGTTACAATCTATAGGGGTGTAATATATATACAACATCTTAATAGTGTATAAGTTTCCTTGGTGACCTCAACCAATCAATGCAACACTATAAACCTTTAAGTAAGAGATGGTGTGTTGTTATGCGGTACAGAAGATATCAATGGTCCGTGAGTGGAAATTTTTTCACTTAATCGTACAACGGCATTATAGAAATGCGTAGAACGTGTCATTCCTGATTCCAAAGAACAGAATCTTTGGTTAAAAATGAATGGTGATGGGTTGGTCGTTTAAATTACAGTCATACGTCTGGTCTGTTTTGCACGGTGCATTCGACTGCTGGCTCGGGAGTATCCTATATTCTGTGTAAGCGACGGCTTTGTTGTCGGCGTCATCAGGAGTGAAGTGCGACATCTTCCCTCAACTCTGTTAGCGTTGGGGTGATGAAACCAACGAGATGTTGCGATGACAGGGTGTGCACCTCCTAGGAATGGACTGATTACGCTTGAGGAAAGAGACCCTATCGCCTTTTTCGAGTTCAGGGTTTTGGGTCTTGCAAGCCCGCACGGGAACTGGGGCGACCAGCATCGACAATCAGCTGAGACCGAAAACGCTAGTCCAATCAAGAAAGTCGATGTTTTTACCGGACAAATAAACGGTTAGGAATGCGTTGGCTATTGGGAAGGCGATTTGATCATTTTCCACCGCACAGGGCCAATTTAAATCTTTAAAGAACGCAACATCCGTTATGTGATTGCGGCGAAGTTAAGCCGAAAAACAGCGGCGGAAATGGGGCTGACTATCATGGATATCTTTCGTCGATGGAACCCTGAAATCTGCAAATCCATGACCCTTTATAAGGGTGACTAATTCGCGAAGCATAAGCTGATCAAAGCGGCTTGCAAAATGTTGATGTGATTCTGTGATCCTTACACAATCTTGGCAAAAAGGGGCAGTTGAAAACACCCCCTAGCGCGCCTTTTGAAACAACGTTTCAAGGGGGTATAATGATCGCCTATGACGAGATCTGCCGAGAAAACGAAACATCGGACAAAATGAGCAATGAAGACCTTCAAAACCTCATCCTTAGTCACAACCTGACGCTCAGAAAATGCATCGGATTTAAAACCCCAGTTTAAGCCCTATTGAAAGAACGCGGTAGCGCTGTCAAAATCTAATTTCAAATTGGTGTTGCACTTCGTACTTGAATCTTCCTGGCTCCACGCGCGCCACCTTAAAATATTTGTGGGGCTAGTAGAGTGGAAGGAAGCCTGTCTCGGTTTCAATACAGTCGATCGTAAGGTCAAAACCGCAAGCCGTTGGCAGGTTGGACAACCGCCAGTATTTATCATTTCTTAAATATCTACATCCTCAACAAACCGGGCATGTTCTTGGATATAGGCGTAACGGAGCTCGGGTTTTTTGCCCATAAGGCTTTCGACGAGTTCTTCCGTATCGTGAATGTCGTCCCAGTCTTCTTCACCGTGGCCCGTGGGTACGGTGACGCGAAGCAGAGTTCGGTTATCTGGCTTCATTGTGGTTTCTTTGAGTTGCGATGCAGGCATTTCGCCCAAGCCTTTAAAGCGGCTGATGTCGATTTTTCCGCGCCCAGAGAAGGTCGTTTTCATCAACTCGTCTTTGTGTGCATCGTCGCGGGCATAAGCARCTTTGGCCCCTTGGGCGATGCGAAATAAGGGGGGGAGGGCAAGGTAAAGGTGACCTTTTTCAATCAGTTGCGGCATTTCCTTAAAGAAAAATGTCATCAATAATGAGGCAATGTGCGCGCCATCAACATCAGCATCGGTCATGATGATGACTTTTTCATAGCGCAGGGCTTCGATGTTAAAGGTTTTACGTCGGCCACAGCCCAAGGCCTCGGTTAAATCGTTTAGTTCTATATTGGCGTTAAGCTTATCTGCGGTGGCCGAAGCAACGTTAAGGATCTTGCCGCGTAACGGCAAAATGGCCTGAATTTTACGGTCTCGGGCTTGTTTGGCTGAACCGCCAGCAGAATCCCCTTCGACGATAAAAATTTCAGTACCTTCAGAACTATTTTGGCTGCAATCGGAAAGTTTTCCGGGCAAACGTAGGCGTTTGGTCGCAGATTTCCGTTTGGTTTCTTGATCCATCCGACGGCGCAGGCGAAGACTGGCCCGTTCAACGGCCCATTCAACCAACGCGTTGGCTGCTTTGGGATCGGAAGAGAGCCATAGGTCAAAGCGATCCCTGACCGTGGTTTCAATCAAGCGGGTCACACTTTGGGTGGAAAGCTTGTCTTTGGTTTGGCCCTGAAAYTGTGGGTCGGGAATAAACGCCGACAGCATKAYCGCTGCCCCACCCAAAAGGTCGTCGCCGGTCATTTTCGCGGCTCCCTTGGTATTGATGAGGTCTGCATAGGCGCGAATACCCTTGGCTAAGGCGCTTTTTAGCCCCGATTCATGGGTGCCGCCCTGTGGTGTTGGTACAGTGTTACAGTATGAGTTAAGAAAGCCATCTTCATCCATTGGCCAAGCAATGGCCCATTCTACGCGCCCGGGGCCGTCGATAAATTCGGCTTGACCTTCAAACGGGCGAGGCGTGACGGTGCGGCGTTCGTGCAACACTTCTGCGACATAATCGGTTAGACCACCGGGGAAGTGCAATTCGGCCTTTTCTGGGACRGTTTTGTCGTCTTTGTCGATCAACAASGATGGGGYGCAGGTCCAACGGATTTTRACACCGCGAAACAGATARGCTTTKGAACGCACCAAACGAAACAGCGTATGGGGGCGAAAATGGGTGCGGGKGCCAAAAATATCAGAATCGGGGACAAACGTGATCGTGGTGCCGCGCCGATTGTTGACGGGGCCTAAGTTTTCCAGCTTGGACGTCGGCTTACCACGTGAATAGGTTTGTTGGTAMAGCTGTTTGTCCTTGGCGACTTCGACRATAAGCAGRCTGGACAAGGCGTTGACGACGCWTGAGCCGACACCRTGCARACCGCCCGAGGTTTCATAYGCGCCGCCGCCAAATTTACCGCCCGAATGYAARGTGGTGAAAATCACTTCAAGCGCGGAAATATCYTTGAATTTGGGGTGCGCATCAACRGGRATGCCGCGTCCGTTGTCTTTGACCGTCAAGCGGTTTCCTGGCTCTAAGATAACATCAATAACAGAGGCATGACCCGCAACGGCTTCATCCATCGCGTTGTCGATGATTTCTGCCGCCAAGTGATGGTAAGCGTGCTCATCGGTGCCGCCAACATACATGCCGGGGCGTTTGCGTACGGGTTCTAATCCTTCCAACACTTCGATGTCAGCCGCTGTATAGGTTTTCCCACCCGCTTTGGGCATGGTTGTTTGGGCTGCAACCTTTATAGGGTCAGCTTTTTTTGGGGCCGGTTTAGGCTGGGCAGGTTTGGGTACGTCAGCGTCGAAAAGATCGCTCATTAAAAGCTCACAATACAATACAATTGAATTAAGGTATGCCAGTCTATCTTAAATTTCTAGGCAGCGTCCATCAAGCTTCATTTGGTAGTCTTTTCGGGTGCGCACGTCAAAAGATAATGGTTTGTCAGGAGGAGTTATTTTTAAAATGAGTGAATCGAATCTAAAACCACGCGGTCAATTGGCGATACGCCAACTGGCGATGCCTGCGAATTTGAATTCGGGCGGTAATATTTTTGGGGGCTGGCTGTTGTCTCAAATGGATATTGCGGGTGGCATTACGGCCAGTGACCGGGCCAAGGGCCGCATTGCAACAGTTGCGATCACGGCCATGGAATTTCACCTTCCGGTATTTGTTGGCGATGTGTTGTGTTGTTATGCGGACATTCGAAAAGTCGGTAAAACATCAATCACCATACACGTTCAGGCCTGGGCCCATCGSCGCRAYGGGCCAGAGGTGGATGAAATCAAAGTGACCGAAGGCGATTTTGTCTTYGTYGCGCTGAACGAAGACGGCACGAAGCGCGWTGTCCCACCKGAAARMCCYMTTGGAGCACAAARTTCATGAACAAATGTATTCACTTTATCACTCTAGGCGTAAGCGATATGAAGGCATCGCGGATTTATTATGAGGCTCTGGGTTGGGTTGCTTCACCAATGAGCCAAGATGACGCGACGTTTTTTCAGTCGGGTGGGCAAGTTTTAGGCCTTTACCGTCAAGATTCTTTAAACCAGGACACGGGCCTGAAGGACCCCAAACCCGGTGGTCTCACTTTGGGCGTGAATCTGCACAGTCGAAAAGAGGTGGATGACCTGTATGAACAGGCACTGAAGGCCGGGGCAACGGTCTTAAAACGCCCCCAAGCCACACCTTGGGGCGGATATGTGGGTTACGTTGCAGATTTAGACGGCCATCCGTGGGAATTTACCTACGTTGCGCAATTGGTGCCCGACGAAAGCGGCGTGCTGACCTTGCCTTAAGGGATGGCGCAAGTGACGGCTAAGTCCAAGACATAATCACACGGCTGGCCAGGATGAGTTTGCTGAATATTCAGGTCGGACTTCGCGGTACACCCGGCATCTTCAATCAAGGCCGTTTGGCCCTGGGCGTCACAGATCAAAACGGAAGAGTTTTTGCCGCTTTGTCGTGCCTTAAGGACATAGCCGTCAAAGGCTTTGAGGAGCGATGGGTTGTGTGCCGTGGCAAAGGCCAGCAACGGGCCATCGTGCAAATCGGCAGGCGGGTTTTTGTACCGCACGGTGGTGTTCACCGCAGARCTGACCTTGGTCAAAGCRGCRGCCAAACCCAAYATTYTTTCATCATCCGCCGCCGATGCGTGCAGGCAAGAGGTGGTCAGTAGGGCAACAGCCGATAAGACGATTACGTTTAAGGTCAGGGTCCGCATGAGCATTTCTTACGCCTTCCAATACACGAGTGTGTTGAAGGCATCGCGCCCGGTATCTAAATCCCARGYTCCCAGGCTKGCCAGTTGGTCAAGTTTACCTGYGTTTAYATCGTGTCCGATCTTGCCCCACAATTCGACAACATTGGCGCACGCTTGGTCAAATATGGCATCGTAAGTCATCGTCCCCAGCGGGGTTTCAAGGGCATCAATRTATTCGGCCTTATCGACTTCATCTGGTTCRGGATAGGTCAGACCYGAATTGACGGCGACGTGGCNGGCAAAAGCGGGCAGGGCRYTGCCTTCTTCTATGGTATCTACGATGGGGCCAAAATGTGCGTGCCAAGAATCAATGTTGGGTGGGTTTAAAGTGTGAACACCGGGATGCACGTCTTGTAACATGGCGTTCCACAGATCAAATATAGAGGCATCAATGCGATGTTTGTCCCCTGTGCGGTGRCAAGACAKAATTCCGTTATTTTGTTCATCCAAGTGTTCGSAWARKCCRACTTTACCCAAYCCCATWCGTTGGTCATAAATGTACGCATCTTGGTGCATTTCACAGATRCGGTGGTCGGTTTCRTTGCCTTTGTAAGGGCCAACTTTTAGTTCAACAATKGGGTGGATGGTAACATCCATTGCCACATGGGCWGCGTACCCCAAAAGCCACGCCATGCATTTTGATTGCTGGTTCCCGTTCAKGGACGYAACGCGCAAYGCCCCCCGTTTAATCATATCGGTGGTGTTGGTGTAATGCATCAAATCGGCCCAAGATGCGGCATCACCATCAAGTACGTCTAGGTATGGATAATCAGGGCTTATCGCGCCCAATTCACAAAATTGCAGATTGTCACCCGTCGCGATTTTAACGTTGACGGGGATGTCAGCATTGTTTTGCGCACGTTCCCGGGCGATGTTGACCAACGTGATATGCGCATAAGCACCGGGCATTGTTTTCTTTCCTTGATGAATTAGCGTTCAATTTTTGGAACAATACCATACAGAGTGTTTATGCGCAATTACTCCCGTTAATTTACATGATAATCAGTAACACATATCCAGCGGCAAAAAGGGCTGTGGCGGCGGCGATTTCATTGAGTATACGTTCTAGGGGCATTTTATTCTCCATTCAAGGGGTGTCTATGAATAAGAACAAAGCATGAACATAGTAGGCTTGTCAATGAAAATTGTATCCATGACAAAATAGGCATCGTTTTTGAATGTGAGTCGCGCTAAGTGTAAGTCCATTTATAATGTTTCCTGGGAATTCTTATGTTTGCCAAGATGCCGCCAAGCCTGATGTTAATCCTGTCGGCCCTGTTTTGGGGCGGCAATTTTGTGGTTGGACGATGGGCACATGCTGATATCCCCCCAATTGGCTTAACGTTTTGGCGGTGGAGTGTTGCGGCCATCATATTGCTGCCGTTCGTTGGTGC
>JAESSB010000087.1 GCA_016764335.1 Magnetovibrio sp. | reverse complement strand
CCCCATTCAAAGCCGCCCTCGCTCAAAGCATGAAGGTCTAAGCGCAGTTTTAGCGGACATCCATCAACAGTGACCGTGATCACTTCGCCGTTTCTAAAACCTGAGTACGTTGACATGAGATTTCGATCCAAAATAAAATTTTATGATTGTCCATGCGTATCATGAATTCTTAAGGGGCTGGGATCAAGACTGTTAAAATAAAGCGGCAATTTAATCTGCCGATAACATTAAAGTTGCTGTTGTACGAAAGGCCTTCAATGCTATATCTTCAAGTAGAAAATATTATTGCCTTTTCAGCGCGCTATTTGGTAAAGTTCACTTTTGACTTGTCATTTACTTGCTTAAGGGGCGTATTATACCGTTCAGCAACACTGTTAAGCTCATTTTTTGGTGAGTCTTTTTTCAAGATGCCAGAAATTGTGAATGGCTTTGTTTATCGCGTAAAAGATGACCTTACAGACCAGGGCCGTCAAAGGAGCCGTAATTCGTCATGAGAGTGGTTATGATTGGCCTGGTTTTTGCCGCAATTATTCTTGCCGGCGGCACAGCCTACCTCCTTCGCGATTATTTATCGGCTCAAMAAGCCGAATTTGCRGCCCAAGTGCCCAAGGCGCRRACACTCAAGGTGTTRACGGCCTCTGCCGATTTGCCAATTGGTACGGTSATCAATGCAGACAATACCCAATGGTTAGATTGGCCCGAAGACGGCATCCAAGAAAGCTATCTGTTGGACTCCAAAGACGCCAAAATTCAAGACAAACTGAAAAAAACCAAGCACATCGTTCGCCGGGCCCTTGCCAAGGGAGAACCCGTTACGATGGCCCGTCTCTATAAAACGTCGGATCCAGGTTTCTTACGCGGGGCTCTGGGTCCAGGAATGCGGGCTATTGCTGTGGCTGGTGGTGCTGAAAATGCCTCTGCTGGCTTCATCCTTCCCGGTGACAAAGTGGACGTCATGCTCACGCACACCTTGCTGAGTGCCGCTCTTCAACGCGCGGGCAAAGTCGTCGCCAACAAGTTTAAAGGCGGTATTTTGCACACCAGCGAAACCATCCTTGAAAATATACGAGTGCTTGCCGTCGACCAAAATGTAAATGAATTTCAAGGCGGTGCACAGATCGGCAAAACCTTGCTGTTGGAAGTATCGTCCAAAGACGCCGAAAAATTACAAACCGCAAAGGCTATGGGGCGATTATCCTTGGTTCTTCGTTCAGCCGAAAACGCGTTACAAAAAGACAATCGCTTAAAATTCACGACAGACGTTGAAGTTAGCCCGATGCTYAGTCATTTTGATGAATTTCTAAGAGGTTTCCCAAAAGCGCCCGTACGGTCGGCCAAGGGCTCTAATCCTCGGCCCCAAAGAACAGCACCACGCCCGGCAGTTCAACGTTCAGCAAAAATTGCCGCCCCTGTTCCTCAGCAAATCACTATTTTCCGTGGCATAGCGGGCACGACAGGAAAAACTGCACCATGATGTTTAAAACGCAAAAAATCATCGTCTACAGTCTTGGTGCCCTAGCAGCTTTTGCTACGTTTGCTTCCCTAGACGTGCAGGCGCAACAGGTCCCAGGACGTACGATGGCCGTTTCCCCCCCTGCCGTCAGCGCAACACCGTCCTCGCCTTCACGGGCACCAGCCCCAATCACGCCTGAATGGACCGTGAATACAAATTCTAATTTGGTCCGCGTGCCGCTGAATAAAATTGTTTCTGTGCGTCTGCCCGGCAAAGTGCGTAACGTTGTTATTGGCAACCCGGCCATCGCCGATATTGTCGGTGTAAATGACGGTACACGCGATCATGTTTACGTTTTGGCCCTACTTGTCGGATCGACCTCAATCATCTTCGAAGATGCTTCGGGAAATGTTCTCTTTAAGGGTGATATCCAAGTGGATGTCGATGCGGCGGGCATTCAAGCCGCCATTGCCGAGTTGTTTCCCGAAGAAAAAATTGAAGTCACAGCCCAACGCAATAGCGTTTTCCTCAAAGGTTTTGTGCGATCCGCAATCGCTTCGGCGCAGGCCGTAAGCATTGCCCAACGTTATGTTGCGAATGCGAATAACATCATTAACAACCTTGAAATCCTCGGAAGTCGCCAAGTCATCATGCAAGTCCATGTGTCTGAGATGAAACGCACCGCCATTAAGGAGCTTGGTTTCAATTTTAATTATTCCAAAAATTTAGGCAACGCGGCCAACAAAGTTAACGTCGCTGCTGTTGGCATAGCCAAACTTGCATCGACCGCTTTTGCGACGGGTTCAATCCTTCCCGGTATTACCGGATTTGGAAATATTTCGTACCAAGTTTTAGAAGAAAACGGCTTAACCAAAACCTTAGCAGAACCGGCTTTGACGGCGGCCTCTGGCGAAACAGCGACATTTAAGGCGGGGGGGACCGTAATGTTGCCCTCCGGCACGGACGTAAATGGTAACCTCGTCTATACTGAAAAGGATTATGGTGTGCTTCTTAGTTTCACACCGACAGTCCTAGATAGGGGCAGGATTAACCTTAAAATTTCGACTGAAGTTTCAAGCTTAGGCGTTGTGGTCAATAATTTCACGTCCATAAACAGCAACAAAACACAAACGGTCATCAACTTGCAATCTGGTGGGTCATTGATCATTTCCGGGCTTATCCAAAACAACCAAACTTCGACGATTTCTGGCATTCCGGGCTTAAAAGATTTGCCCATATTAGGAGCCCTTTTCCGGTCTGAGGCGTTCAACAATAATGAGACTGAGCTTGTCGTGACCGTTACCGCATACTTAGCAGAACCTGTCGGCAACGATGCACGACTGTCTTTGCCGACGGACGGATTTGTGTCCAGCAGTGATATGGACCTTTATCTGCTTGGGCGTCTGCATAAACAATATACAAAAACGCCGCTCCCGCCCTACGCGACACCTCTTGCGGGGCCGTATGGCTACATCATGGAGTAAATGGTGATGACCTTAGATTTCAAAACTTTTAAAACCGCTGTTGGCCAGATCCTCTTTGTCGGCGTAATCGCAAGCCTTACGGCGGGGTGTGCGTCCAAAGTTCAAAATCCGCCACCAAAAAGAGCCGACTACCGTCAAAACCACAAGATTCAGGTCACCCGCGAACACATCAGTGTTTCCATCGCCCTGCCGGATCACGGCTTTGAATTATCGCCAAGCGACCAACGCCGTTTTCGCGTCTTTTTACGTGATTTTGTACAGCGTGGACGTTCATCCGTTGTGGTGGAAAGCGCCTTGCCGACCCTCGCTCAAGCTATTTTGGTGAAGAACGGGTTTCGCGAAAATGAGATCATATTCGCGCCAAGCACCACRATACCGGCCCCAAATGCAGTCCTCAGCTTTACGGCCAACAAGGTTGTTGCACCGGARTGCGGGGATTGGACATCTTCGAATACGTTCAATCCCTTAAACCAGCCGCACCCGAATTTTGGCTGTTCACTGCAACGCAACATAGGCAAAGTCGTTGCCGACCCTGGTGATTTTATACAACAGCAACCGGCTTTCGGTGGAGCCGCCACCCGTTCAGACCAAGCCATTCAGCGCCTTCAAGCTCCCCCCGCTCCCTTACCGTAAGCGGATGAGCATGATGACCATTATTGTGACCGCCCTGCGGTCGAACTTACGAATTTTAGGAGGCAGTCTTGATTCTTAGAATCAACATAGGAGCTTATATCCTAAGCGAAGCCGTCAGAGACGCTGTAAAGTCGCTTACGGGTGATCGGCTGTTTTTACGCTCAAGCGTATCGCTCACCGAAGGCGGAATGGGTGTTGCTCTTGCGCAACTCTCAGAGCACTCGACGCCGGAACTGTTAATTATCGAAACCACAGCCGAAGGCCCMGCCTTATTTGATGAACTGAACACCCTGTCGGGGGTTTGCCAGCCGGGCACGCGGGTCATCATTATTGGTGCAGAAAATGATATCCACTTGTTCAAAACACTGATTGAACAAGGCATCAGCCAATATTTTGTATCCACCGTCACCGGGGATGAGCTTAGAAACGCCATTGTTGATGCCTACGTTGACGAAACGGCTAACGCCAAATGCCGGACCATCGCCTTTGCGGGCCTATCTGGCGGTGTCGGAAGTTCTGGGTTGGCACACAATGTCGGATCGCAGTTGGCAACCCTTTATAATGAAGACGTTATCATTGTCGATTTGGATATTGCATACGGTACAGCGGCCCTCAGTTTTAATATTCAGCCCAACGCGTCAATCGTAGACGCCATGGCACAGCTTGAAAACATCGACGAAGCCTTACTTATGCGCTTCATGGAAAGTCGGGGCAAGAATATCTCCCTGCTGTGTTCGCCAAGCAACYTAAAYACSGGGSTYSAAMTCACCGACAAGGCCCTTGATAAGATTTTAAAGACACTGCGCCAAATGGCCAGCTATGTCATCTTAGACGTCCCTCATGTTTGGAACAGTTGGGTTCAAGACGTTTTGGTGGATGCCGATGAAACGGTGATTGTCGGGACTCCCGATCTTTACAATCTGCGCAACGGCAAAAACATGATTGAGTTTTTAGCCCCCAACCGTGGGGTTTTGGCTCCGACTCGCTTTATTTTGAACAAAGTCGGACAAGCCAAAAAAGGGGAGTTGAACGCTAAAGAATTTAAAGAAGTCCTCAATATTCAGCCCACCATTTCTATTCCCTATGATTCAGACACCTTCACCTCCGCGATGAACAATGGCGAAATGATCAACAAGGTTTCCGAGCGGTCAAAAGCGGGACAAAGCATCGAATCCCTTGCCATGTTGGTGAGCGGTAAAGAAACCCTTTCTCAAGTCATCAAGAAAGAAGGTGGTTTATTCGCTTCCCTTTTTAAAAAATAGCCCCCTATAATTTAAATTAACCGCAACAGAGTACATAGAAGCACCAATATGTTTGGAAGACGAGGAACACCAGGATCAGACGATATCACCCCGAAACCTTTCGGGGGAACCAGCGTTGCGCCCGGTACGGATAATGACAAGCCCGCCGCCGAGGCAGGAGAAAATCCTTCCCAAGCCCAACCAGAAGGGGCAAACCCCATCAGTCAAGAAGCTAAGGAAAAGCTT
>JAESSB010000086.1 GCA_016764335.1 Magnetovibrio sp. | reverse complement strand
AACAAAACGATCTGGGTTCATCAGTACTTTCTCCTAAAAGAAAGCTTGAATCACATTTTGAGCAGATTGGGAACCCTCTAATTGTCAACAGGCCCTAGTGCAATTGATAATATATCCACCTTACATTTCAGCCCATTTATTGTGGCCCCTTATATTACAGCCTTTTATGAAATGGTTGAGGCAAGGCCTAACAACATCTTACTATCATATCTTGTTTTACCTCTCGTTCTCTATCCTGCTTCAAGAGATAAGCTGAAGTCATCAAATATTAAAAGTACAATCCAATCATTTTTAAGTCAGCCCAACGTTCAATTTGGCTTAGGTGAACGTGTTCAAGAATATAAAGAAATCACAAATCAATCACTTATTGCACTTCTTCAAAATAGCTCACTCACTGTTGATGATGATTTGCAAGTACACCTGAGCAATATGAAACCTGACAAATCAGCTTGTTCATCCATCTCTACAAATTCTGCAAAAAATTTAGGGAAAATACTCAATAAATACGATGTTATTTCTTGTTACAGAGCTTTGGGGGTCAAAGAATTATGAACTGCTATCTTTCTAGTCTTGGAGTAATCGATCACGACAATAAACTTCATAAGGTTTCTTTTGAACAGGGCCTCAATGTCATTACGGGTAAATCTTCAACAGGAAAAAGTGCTCTGATTGAGATATTTGACTACTGCTTTGGCAGTTCAGAAAATACGATCCCTGAAGGAGTTATATCCGAAAATGCAAAATTATTTTTTACAATATTTCATTTTAAAAACATGTATTTGGTCTTAGCTCGAACATTAGGATCAAATAAACTTTTCCTACGAGAAGCAGATACAGACATTACAAATATTCATCCAGAAGAGCTTATAACTGATTTTTTTGATCAGAGCTTTTTCTTATCAAGTAAGGATTTCAAGCCTGAACTTGGAAAGTATTTTGGTTTGGATGTAACAGATGTTGCAACATCAAATGAAGAAAAAATGCATAGAGGAGGGCGTAATAAAGCGAGACCATCAATAAGAAGTTTCACTTCCTTTATGCTCCAGCATCAAAATCTTGTCGCAAATAAGCATGCTCTGTTTTATAGGTTTGATGAAAAGAAAAACGAGAACAAGTTGTTGAGCATTTAAAAATTTTCTTAGGGTTAGTTGATCAAAAATACTATCTCATTATGCAAGAGTTATCCGAAAAAAAATCAGTGCTGAGACGATTAGAGAATCTTTTGCCTAGAAAAAACATCGAGAAAAAACAAAAAGAAGAGAAGTTTAGAGTTTTACTCTCAGAATATTACGCATTAACAGGCACCCCTTTGATAGAAGGTGGAGAAAGTGCTTTAGTTCAACACCCTGCTAAATGGCTAGAGTTGTTGCAAGAATTATCTTTGAAAGTGGATTCATCTTCAGACGAATTCTCAGTGCAATTAAACAAGTTAGAAAAAATTCAAACAACCCTTTTTGTTGAACTTAGAAGTATGGAAGTTGAGCGTAAAAATGTTCAATCTTCAATTAATTATGCAATAAGATATTCTGAAAATATTGATGATTTATCATACCCTCAATCAGCAGATGACGTTCAGATTGAATGCCCTTTTTGTCACAGTGATACAACCCCTCTTGTCGCTGAAATCAATAAACTAGACAGTGCTGTAAAGTGGTTAAATACGGAGCTGCGGAAAAGTCCGTATATGAAGGAATCATTCCAAAGCAATGAAAATAAAATTGATAGTGATATTAAAATTAAAAAAGCAGAATTGCTAACTGTTAACAACGAAATTCGAGCTCTTGAAAATCAAATTAACAAAATGAGCAAGCGTCAATCTATCCGCGATTCTGCCTTGAAAATTAAGTTGAAAATTGAAAATTATTTGGAAGATTTATTGGATAATCCATCTAAGGACATTGAAGATGAGATTAAAGAAATTAAGAAATCCATCAAAGTCTTGAAGGATCAAATCAAGGAGTATCGCCTTGACATTCAAATGGCAAATATCGAGGAATTTATCAATAAATCTATGAACTCAATATCTGAAAACCTAGATTTTGAGGCCTCTTACAAACCTCTTAATTTGAAGTTTTTGCTTAAAAACTTTGACCTATGGAATACACGAGCCGACGGCAAAAAAGTATTTTTAAGATCAATGGGAAGTGGTGCCAATTGGCTTTACTGTCACCTAGTACTCTTCATTAGTCTTCAAAAGTTGTTTTGCAAGCTTGGTGATAAATGCAAAATTCCACCCATATTGTTCCTTGATCAACCGTCTCAGGTTTACTTTCCGAATATATCTCGCGATAACAAAACAGAATTCTCACCTGAAGAACTCGCGCCTATCGATAAAGTAGGGCAATCAGATGATGACATTAAATGTGTCGAACGTTTCTTTAGTGAAATTGCGATTCAATGCGACACAATTGAAACCGAAACAGGTCAAATGCCTCAAATCATCATTTCCGACCATGTAGATGGATTAAACCTTGAGGAAGAGTATGACTTTGAAAACTTTGTAAGGGCTCGTTGGAGAACCCGTGGCTTTATTGAATTATCCCCATCGGGATAAACGTAAGCCTAGGTTACTAGACAATTCACTCTTAAACACATAGCATCTGCACGCCTATCCGGTGCGGTTTGTTCACACTGAGGCGTCGCGATGCCTCCCATTAGGGAGTAATTCGATGTCAAAGTTCAAAAACAGACTTGTATCAAAGAAAGAGTTGAGAAGCGTTTGTGGAATTCCTTACACTCCTCAGCACATTGCACGGCTCGAGGTATCTGGTAAATTCCCAAAACGGGTACAGCTAGGGCCTAATCGGGTGGCGTGGGTGCTGTCTGAGGTTGATGAGTGGATTATTCAACGCCTCAACGTTCGTGATACGTCTAACGACTTAAACACTTCTTTCTGAGGGGCAAGGGATGATCAAGATGCACACTTGGTCATCCCTTTCTTTATTTTTGAGAAATTTCAAAATTAAACAACGAATTACATTTGATTCTGTTTCTCTTCAGATAAGCGACAAAAGTCTTTCTTTTTCAGAAGATTTTAAGTACGAAACTATTCGTATGGACCTCTTTTCGATGGTCTTATTTTTATTTTGTATATCCCCAGATAGGTCTGCCTTTTGTTTACTTGCTTCTTTAGCAAATTCAATAAGGGATTCTAATTTTTTAGTATTTTCCATGCTTAATGTTTTAATTAGTATATTTTTGCATATTTAAGAATTTCCTCGATTTGAGGAATGATTTTTTTGTTTAATAGTGAAGCATCTACCTTGCTTTGCTCAGACACCTCAAAAACAGTTTGGTTTTCGTTAGCCAGTCGCCTTATGAACTTTGAGTGAGATATTTCAAAGATGCGAACATTTGGAATGACTGTAGAAAAAACGAGCCTTGCTTCTTTTGCATCCGATGGGCTGCAATTGTTAATAACGACGATAATATTTGAATTGTGTTCTTTGAATGCATTTATATTTTGGATTGTTAATTTTAATTCATTCTGTGATTGGTAATGAATTGGAATAATGATGAGATCAACAGATTTCGCTATATCCAGTATTCTTGTGTCGGGTTTCCCCCAAAAATCAAATATTATACTATCTGATTCTGAAAACACCATTTTTTCATGACTTACAAAGTGAGAAAGGTCTTTTTCTGGAATGAGTCACTGCAAATCTACGGATGAATTATTAATGTCATTTGTAATGCACTTAAAATTATTTTTTGAAGTTTTGTAGATTGTGTAAGCGAGGGTGGTTTTTCATTGCCTTCATAATTCCCCATTGTTTATTAACAGTTTAATCGGCACCATATTCCTAAATTTAAAAAATAATTATATCTAAAGAACTCATTGTGCCAGTAGCACAGAATGTCACTGCATCTGTGACCTCTAACTTTAAGGGTATTCATATATCTGTTGAAGTCAAATTTTAGTGCTAAAATTACACAGACCTACAGTACTACAAGCAATATAGTCTATTACCTTACAAGCATACTGGAATATTAGGCTTCTAGCATTGTATGCCACTAAATATAATGTAGGCAATTTGGTATATTGATTTTTTTGAATATAATGTTGTTGGGTAAATTGGACCGCTTCAAAACACGGTTGTTTTATGGAGAGGATAATATGGCCATTTTACCCAATGAAACCATGTTTTGAATTATCCGTTCCATTTAATTATGTAAAATTCAAAATCTGGTTATTATTTATTAATGACCTTAATATGACTGAAATAAACACTTTTGACATTGAAAAAAAGGGGATGTGGAGATTGAAACAGATCATCAAAAATGAGACCTTAAGAAAATGAAATAGGGATATTAAAGAGGGCAAGTACATAAAACAATCATACAATGGGATAAATTGAAAAATCCTCATTTCCCATAGGGCAATCAGGGATTTCAATAGGATATATACGCATTCATTTTACCCAAGGTTTGAAGGATGAGGATATCAAACCATTCAAAATTTACTATCCAACGCGATATATCTCGCGATAAAACCCAATGAACAGTACCGTAGAGTATGAAATCTTATCGATACATATATGCATGTTGATTATGGGAAATTATATAGTTATGAAGTCGAAGGTTATGAGTTGTATTTCGCATCTCAAAATAAGAAGAACTGGTACATAATAGCCGTTCTGCATCCTCAATTAATTAAAGATGAATACGATCAAACTATGAATTCCTTGTTCCATAAACTGGGCCTTGAATTTTAGTGACTGCTAAGGTATTCCAATTGAAATTTAGCTCCTTCAAATGTAGGAATTTAGAAGTTGAGAGGCATTTAGTATGTGCAAAATATAAGCTGTATCAGTCTGCTCATCATATTTGTAATAAGTATTGTAATGCTCATATACAAAGCGTCGAACGTTTTGTTCACGACTATAAAAGGCACAAGATTGAGGAAATGTCGAAATCGTATCAACGGCCTTTGTTAATAAAATTACGGTATATGATTCAGCTCTATTAGGATTATCTAGGGCCTGTTGACAATCATCTAGCGGCGATTATGCCCGCTGCTAGGTTCCAATTTGCAATATAGCTGACATCAGTTTTGTCATATCGCGTAGCAATG
>JAESSB010000006.1 GCA_016764335.1 Magnetovibrio sp. | reverse complement strand
TGAGCGATTATACGGGTGCTCAATGAATGAGGAATGTTTTACCATCAGCTAAGCCCCTCTTGGCAGACCGAGGATATGACGCTGATGGGTTCCGTAAGGMTTTGAKAAACAAAGGTSTTGAGCCTTGWATCCCGCCCAGAATATGACAAAATGCTCTATAAACAGCGCCATAAAATTGAAAACATGTTTGGTAAAACCAAGGACTGGTGCCGTATTGCACCGCGCTATGATCGACGCGCACACACGTTCTTTCAGCACGATGCAGCGCAGCCGTTGTCATCTTTTCTCTCAATTAATGAGTCCTGATCCTAGGCGCGTGTTGGGGGGCGATGAATGGGATGACCTATATGCGCGGCCAATCAGCCGACTATGACGGTTGGTGTCAGGGGGGCAATTCACCCATAAAAACCGGTCCTGTATGGCGCACGTGCGGGGCGAGGTGCTGTTGGTTGCAGGGTCCGTGAACGCCCCTAAAATCTTGGACCTGTCGGGCATCGGTGATCCGGCAGTCTTGAAGAAACTTGATATTCCTGTGTTGCAGGCACTTAAGGGCTATTGGAGAAAATCTGCAAGATCATTTGCAAATACGCACGGTGTTTAAGGTTAAGAACGCGGTGATCTTAAACCAAAAGACGAATTCTATTTTAAGTAAAATATCGACGGCATTTGAGTCTGGGCTGGGGCAAAGCGGCCCGTTGTTGATGGCCCCCAGCCCGTTGGGCCTGTTGGCCAAAAGCGATCCAATGCGGGCCACGCCAAACCTGGAATGGCACATTCAGCCTTTGTTTGCGAATAAGCTGGGTAATCCGTTGCATCGTTTTGCGGCGATCACCGCATTGGTGTGTAACCTGCGGCCAGATCGCCGTGGTTATATTCACGTTCAAAGTTTAGATCCCGCGCAACAGCCTAAATTGGTGCTGAATGATCTTTCAACGCAATCAGATCTCTCGATTGCCGGCCAAGGCATTCGCATGACCCGAAAAATCATGGCTGCCCCAACTATGATGAAAGACCAGCCCACCAAAATTATGCCCGGCCCTCAGACTATGTCAGCGACGAAGATTTATTATAAGAGGCGAGAAATATGCCATCAATCTTCTTCCATCTCGGTGGCACCTGTAAAATGGGCGCCGATGATATGAGTGGGGTTGATGAAGGTCTGCGCGTGCGGGGATAAAAGGCTTGCGCGTGGGGGATGGATCAACCATGTCCACCCTTACATGCGGCAACACCTGCGTCCCATTCTCATGATTGCCGAAAAAGCCGCTAACATGATCAATCAAGATCGCAAACCTCTTAACCCAATAATTTAAGGATCGCCCCCCATGACCAAAGCCATTCAAATCAACGCCTACGGTGGACCCGAAATGATGACGCTGGTGGATATTGATGTTCCTGCACCCGGCCCAGGGCAGGTCTTAATTCGTCAAAGTGCTTGCGGCTTAAACTTCATTGATGTCTACATGCGCACGGGACTATATGCCTTGCCTGACCTGCCTTGGRGGTTAGGGGTAGAAGCGGCTGGTGAAGTCGAAGCGGTTGGACCRGGCGTTGTGGRYGTATCCGTTGGGGACCGTGTTGCCTAYGTTTCGGTGCCCGCRGGRGCCTATGCGGCWCGGCGCGTGATGGASGTTGAAAAGCTGGTGAAGTTACCGGACGATATMTCTGACAAGACRGCAGCGGGGATGATGCTGAAGGGCCTGACGGCACAATACCTGTTGCGCCGGACCTACTGTGTCAAAGCTGGAGATACCATCTTGATGCACGCCGCCGCCGGGGGCGTGGGGCAAATCGTGTGCCAATGGGCCAAACATTTGGGGGCCACCGTTATCGGTACGGTGGGGTCCAAAGAAAAGGCCGATTTGGCGCGTGCGCTTGGCTGTGACCATACAATTTTATACCGTGAAGAAAACTTTAAGGACCGTGTACAAGACATCACCAATGGTGTTGGCGTTAACGTGGTTTACGACTCGATCGGAAAAGACACCTTTATGGATAGTCTTGACAGCCTTAAACCGCTGGGAACCATGGTAACATTCGGCAACGCATCCGGCCCAGTGGCCCCATTTGAACCGGGTATCTTAGCGGCCAAAGGATCTTTGTTTGTCACCCGCCCGACCTTGTTTACCCATATTGCTCAACGCAAAGACCTGGAGACAATGGCAAGCGATCTCTTTAACGTTGTGTCATCGGGAGCAGTCAAAATTAACATTAATCAGCAATACGCGTTGGCCGATGCCGCCCAAGCGCACACCGACCTGGAAGCCCGAAAAACGACAGGGTCAACAATTCTTATTGTTTAGCGTTTTGTCGAAAACTCTATTTGGGCCGTGAAATCTAAGGTTGTCTGGCCTTTGCTTTTTTGCGCCAGGCCTGAAGCAGAGGTTCGGTGTAACCGTTAGGTTGTTCGCGGCCCTTAAAGACCAAATCACAAGCGGCTTGAAAGGCCATGGAGTCTTCGACGTTTTCGGCCATGGGGCGATATAGGGGGTCATTCGCATTTTGCTGGTCAACCACGGCCGCCATGCGGCGCATGGTTTGCATGATTTGGTCTTGGGTACAGATGTCGTGGTGCAGCCAGTTGGCGATATGTTGGCTTGAAATGCGCAAGGTCGCCCGGTCTTCCATCAAGCCGACGTTGTGGATGTCGGGAACCTTGGAACAGCCGATGCCTTGATCGATCCAACGCACGACATAGCCCAAAATACCCTGGGCGTTGTTCTCAAGTTCAGATTGAATTTGATCAACAGTGAGGGTCGTACGGCCGAGCAAAGGCAMMGTTAGRATATCGTCAATTTTACYCCGGTGCTGTCCCATGAGCGCGTCTTGGCACGCRGCCACATCYACGCKGTGATARTGYAAAGCATGCAACACGGCAGCGGTGGGGGACGGCACCCATGCGGTATTGGCCCCAGATTTTGGGTGGGCCTGTTTGGTTGCTAGCATGTCTGCCATACAATCGGGTGTGGCCCACATACCTTTGCCGATCTGCGCGCGGCCCTTAAATCCGGTGGCGAGTCCGACGTCGACATTTTGGTCTTCATAGGCTTGAAGCCAAGGCTGGGACTTTATGTCACCCTTGGGCACCATGGGGCCAGCTTCCATGCTGGTGTGAATTTCGTCGCCGGTGCGGTCTAAAAATCCGGTGTTGATAAACACCACCCGGTCTTTGACCGCGCGGATACACGCTTTTAAGTTCACGGTGGTTCGGCGTTCTTCATCCATGATGCCGATCTTGATGGTAAAGGGGGCAAGCCCTAGAACGTGTTCAACGCGTTGAAATAAAGTGTTGGCGAAGGCGACTTCTTCTGGACCGTGCATTTTTGGCTTAACGATATAGATACTGCCCGTCCGTGAATTGCGAATGGGGCCTAAAGATTTGAGATCGTGCAGGGCGCATAGGCTGGTGATGAGCGTGTCAAGAAACCCTTCCGGAATTTCAGCACCATTTTGATCAAGCACCGCATCAATGGTCATTAAATGGCCGACGTTACGCACCAACAATAGACTACGCCCGTGCAGGGTCAAACGGTCGCCAAAGGGGGTGGTATAAATGCGGTCAGCGTTAAGTTTGCGGGCAATGGCTTTGCCGTTTTTGTCAAACCGATCGACCAAATCGCCCTTCATGAGGCCGAGCCAATTGCGGTAGATCAAGACCTTGTCTTCGGCATCGACGGCGGCTACGGAATCTTCGCAGTCTTGAATGGTGGTGATGGCRGCTTCCATCACAATGTCTTTGAYATGGGCGGGGTGGSTACCGCCTATGGGGTCRTTTTTGTCGATGTGCASTTCAATRTGYAGGTTGTTATKCTTYAACARCARCACGCTCAGTGCGCCTTCATCGTTGAGCACATAGCCACAAAACTGCGTCTCATCGCTCAGGCGCACGTCACGTCCATCGCCTAGGGTGGCGCTGAAGATCATGGCGCCATCGGATTTGATCGCACTATATCTGACCACATCGGCGTGTGATCCCTTGGTGAGGGGGAAGGCTTGGTCTAAAAACGTTGCGGCGTAWGCGAAAACGGCCTGACCGCGTTTTGGGTTATAGGCCGCCCCGATTTCATGTCCACAATCTTCAAGGATGGCATCCGTACCATATAATGCGTCAAATAGGCTTCCCCAACGGGCGTTCGCAGCGTTCAGGGCATAGCGGGCATTCATCACGGGCACCACCAATTGCGGCCCGGCAATGGTGGTCATTTCAGCATCGGTATGTTCGGTCTTAATTTGAAAATCGGGGCCTTGTGCACGCAGATAACCGATGTCGCTTAAGAACGCTTTATAGGCCTTAGCCTCAAAGGATGATCCCGTGTGGGCAAGGTGCCAAGCATTGATTTGATCTTGGATAATATCGCGTGTGTGCATCAAGTCACGACAGTGTGGGGCCAAGTCGTGAACAATTTTGCTAAATCCGGCCCAAAATTGATCCGCGTCCAAGCCAGTTCCAGGCAACGCTTCCTTTGCGATAAAATCGTAAAGAACCGTCGCGATTTGCAGCCCGGATTTAACAGTGCGTTGCATCATATGTTCGTTTCAAAATCAGTTGAGTGTTATGGTTGCTATGACCCTTTTAAACAACGCTTAATCGTATGATAAAATAGGTAAATTGTCCATGGTGTAGGGCGATGAGGCGTGGTTTTCCCATCATGTGGAAGAATGTGATGTCGTGTTTATCCTATCTCAGTTTGCGCCTATCATTAGGGTCGTCCGTCACTTTGAATTTTGAACTTACAAAGGATTCTTTCCAATGCGCGACAAGCCCGTTATTTTAGTCACCCGCAAGCTTCCTGGCCTGGTTGAAGATCGACTTAAGCGTGATTACCAGCCGCTCCTTAATCTTGACGACAGGCTTTACAGGCCGGATGAATTAATCTCAATGGCCGCCAGGGCCGACGCGATTTTAGCGTGCCACACGGAACAGTTTACGGCCGAAATCATCGCAGGGTTGCCCGGCAACGTGCGCGCCATCGCAAATTTCTCGGTCGGCTATGATCATGTCGATATAGAAGCGGCCAAGGCCAAAGGGTTGATCGTCACCAATACGCCCGACGTTTTGAGTGATGCGACAGCGGAAATCGCCATTTTACTCATGTTGGGCGCGGCGCGGCGCGCAAGTGAAGGTGAACGTATGGTCCGGGCCAGCGCATGGAAAAGCTGGAGCCCCACGTTTATGGTCGGTCGTCAAGTCACGGGCAAACGATTTGGCATCATCGGCATGGGACGTGTCGGACAGGTGGCCGCCAAACGGGCGCGCGGATTTGATATGCAGGTCCATTACTATAATCGCAAGCGATTGTCAGCGGACTTAGAATGTGGGGCCATCTATCATGAAACGGTTAATGACTTATTGCCCAATTGCGATGTGTTGTCTGTTCATTGTCCGGCAACCCCTGAAACGACGGGTTTGTTGAACGATGAACGTATCGCGCTGTTGCCGGGTGGAGCCATTGTCGTGAATACGGGGCGAGGGGCGGTTGTTGATGACGAAGCTTTGATTAAAGCCTTGAAATCGGGGCAAGTTTACGCCGCCGGTTTAGATGTCTTTAATGGCGAACCCGAAAATATTCATTCCGGGTATCTAAAACTCGATAATGTCTTTTTGCTTCCACATTTGGGAAGTGCGACTCAAGAAACGCGTGAAGGCATGGGGTTTCGGGCACTGGATAATCTGGATGCTATTTTTGCAGGAAAAAACGCAAAAGACCGGATCGCATAAGCCGTATCTAYAATCTTGTAGTTAATTGATACTAAAACYATAAAACTTATTTTCCCGTATTATGGAATAGAAAACCATTTGCGTTGACGATCCTGAAATCTGGTCGTACGCTCAGGGGACAGATACAGCTCATATTGAGCTTAATTTAAGTAGCGGCCTCCCCCTAAGTCTAACAACAATGGACAGATGAGGCCGTTTTGAAGGGGACTCTATTCTCGCTCGGCAATGAGAACTTCGAATGGCTCTGCTAAATTTGCGTAAGTCGTCCGTTATTGTTGCTGAGGGTGGAATTTTAAATTCTCAAAGGGTTGAGACATTTTTTAGGAGGCGAATACGTAATGACAAACACTGATGATACGAAACAAAACAAAGCGCTGACGCGTCGCAAATTCTTAAAAGGCAGTGGTATTGCGGCAACGGGTGCTGCAGCAGCCGTACTTTCGACACCACACATCGCCAAGGCCGCAACTGTTCTTAAGATTCAGGCGGCTTGGGGTGGCGGTATCTTTCTGGAATTTGCTCAGGACTACGTCAACCGCGTGAACAAAATGGCGGGCGGGGCGATGAAGATCGAGCTTCTGGGCGTTGGTTCGGTTGTTAAGACGGCTGAAATGCAGACCGCCGTGCATAAGGGCGTTTTGGATGGCGCTCACCTCGTGACCGCTTACTGGTATTCAAAAAGTCCTGTTGCTTCGCTGTTTGGGACGGGCCCTTGCTTCGGTTGGTCCGCCAACGAATTGTTGGGGTGGGTCCAGTATGGCGGAGGTCGTGCGCTTTACAATGAACTCATGCATGACAAGCTAAGGCTGAATTTGGTTGGCTTTTTCTCAGGCCCAATGCCTGCACAGCCATTAGGTTGGTTCAAAAAGGAAGTCAACACCGCTGCTGACATGAAGGGCCTGAAGTATCGTACCGTTGGTCTTGCGGCTGACGTTTTGCAAGAAATGGGCATGTCCGTTGTTCAGTTGCCCGGTGGTGAAATTCAACCCGCAATGAAAAGCGGCTTGATCGACGCAGCAGAATTCAACAACCCGACCTCAGATAAAGATTTCGGCATGCARGATGTGGCTAAGCACTATTACTTGGGCAGTTTCCACCAGGCGCAAGAATCYTTYGARATYATYTTCAACAAGACTTTGTTYGAYAATATGTCTCCSGAACAGCAGTCTATCCTTGARTATGCTTCCGAAGCAGCTTCGTCKGATATGGCTTGGAAGGCCATGGAGCGTTACTCGGCTGACTTGGTTWCATTGAAGGAAGATTTYGGCGTTCAGGTTCACCGTACGTCAGACAGTATTATGGCTGACCAGCTTAAAGCTTGGGAYGTTGTTGTTGATCGCATCAGTAARCAAGACCCATTCTTTGCGAAAGTTATTGAATCGCAAAAAACGTGGGCRAAACGTTATGGTGCMTATCAACTCTTRAATTCACCAAACTATAAGTTGGCTTACGAACACTATTACGGCAAGCTGTAAGATCGATTTGGACTGTTTTTTCAGTCCAAACTGGGGGGCGACGCATCGAAAGCGTCGCCCCAACAGCTTATCMTTTAATTTTACCCCTAGTTTGAGGTTGTGGGCATGACCCGTATCCTACACTTTATTAACAGTCTTAGCGCCTGGACCGGACGAGCATTTTCTTGGTGTATTGTGGTGTTGACCTTTTCCACCTGCTACGAAGTTTTTGTGCGTTACGTTCTGAATTCTCCGACCACCTGGGCGTTTGACATGAGTGTGCAAATGTATGGCGCGCTCTTCATGATGTCCGGTGCCTATGCACTTTCCCAAGATGCTCATGTTCGCGGCGATGTCCTTTATCGTTTGATGCCGATCAGGATGCAGGCTGGTATTGATTTATTGCTGTACATCATATTTCTGGCCCCTGGTGCGATCGCGCTGATGTACTACGGCTATGGATTTGCKGCTGATTCCTGGTTTTATAAGGAAGTCAGTTGGTCAAGCCCCGCCCGTATTCAGATTTATTTCTTTAAAACCCTGATTCCTATTGCTGGCACACTGTTGCTGTTGCAGGGCATTGCCGAAGGTGCACGTTGCGTGCAGTGCATTCGCGATGGTAAGTGGCCCTCACGTCTGCGWGATGTCGAGGAAACGGAAACCATGCTGCTTCACGAAAAAGMAGATTTGCACGAAATCGARAATGAGAMACAYCAATGACCGATCCTCAAATTGCCCTCATGATGCTKGGCCTGTTTATCTTYGTGGTBCTGCTRGGCTTYCCKATCGCTTTTACACTTGTCGCCATGGGYCTTGGGTTTGGCTAYTACGCCTATTATGACCCYATGCGSATGATGTCRGTGTTCGACAATCGWATYTTTGATTTGTTCGTTCAAAATACGTTCTCGGTGATGTCGAATGATGTGTTGGTGGCCGTCCCACTCTTCCTCTTTATGGGGTATGTGGTTGAGCGTGCCAACATTATGAACAGATTGTTCTTCAGCTTTCAGTTGGCTGCGCGCAATTTACCCGGTTCCATGGCTGTTGCTGCATTGCTTACTTGTACGGTGTTCGCCACCGCTACGGGCATCGTTGGGGCCGTGGTGACYTTGATGGGKATGCTGGCRTTCCCCGCCATGTTGGCAAAAGATTATGATAAAAGTTACGCGGCGGGTGTGATTTGTGCGGGGGGCTGCCTTGGCATCTTAATCCCGCCGTCGATCATGCTGATTGTGTATGCGGCCATTGCGGAAATTTCACCGTTGCGATTGTATGCGGGGGCGATGTTCCCAGGTTTAATGCTCGCCAGCTTCTATATTATCTATGTGGTGTTGCGGGCTTACTTTAACCCGTCGTTGGCGCCAAAACCGAAAACCACTGACGTGTCGTTTTCGAAGATCGCTTACGAACTGTTGACCTCGTTCTTTCCGTTGGCGATTTTGATTGGCACGGTGCTGGGTGCGATTTTGATGGGCCTTGCAACGCCAGCCGAAGCGGCGGGTGTTGGCGCGGCGGGTGGCTTGCTCCTTGCGGGGATCTATCGTTCTCTCAGTTGGGAACGTTTGAAAGAAGCCGTGTTCCTCACCGCCAAAACTTCAGCCATGGTCTGCTGGCTGTTCGTCGGTTCKTGGACRTTTGCGTCTGTGTTYKCCTATCTGGGYGGTCATGAYATCATCAGAGAYTGGTTYTTGACCCTTGAYATAGGCACCGTTGGCTTYCTGCTTTTGGCGCAGGGCACGATTTTCCTGTTGGGCTGGCCGTTGGAATGGACCGAAATCATCATTATCTTTGTGCCCATCTTCTTGCCGATGCTAGAAACATTTAATGTTGATCCGTTGTTCTTCGGTATGTTGGTCGCGCTGAACCTACAGACGTCATTTCTCACCCCACCGATGGCGATGGCAGCCTATTATTTGAAGGGTGTTGCGCCGGATGATGTTGAGCTGATGGATATCTTCAAGGGCATTATGCCTTACCTTGGTATTGTGATCTTCTCTATGGTCCTGCTTTATAACTTCCCCGGCATCGCCTTATGGCTGCCTAAGTATTTGTTCGGTTAGTGACGATAACCTGAGAATGATGGATTGAGATGGCTAATCTTAACGCCCTAACTGCTGCCGCTGCTGCACGCGCTATTCGTGCCGGAGAGATTTCCGCGCAAGACCTTGTCCAAGATTGCCTGGACCGTATYACCGAAGTTGATGATACRGTCCAGGCTTGGACCAGCCTTGATAGAGAATATGCTCTAGAACAAGCCCGTGCGTCGGATGAATTTCGCCGCTCGGGGGCTCCGATTGGTCCGCTGCACGGTGTGCCAGTYGGCRTYAAGGATATTTTTGACACCAAAGACYAYCCGACCCAATACGGTTCAGCTTTACATCAAGGCCGAAAAACGACACATGATGCGACGGTTGTCGCGCTGTTGCGACAGGCCGGGGCTATTATCCTGGGCAAGACGGTAACAGCAGAATTCGCGGTTCTGTCCCCCGGTAAAACGACCAACCCCTATGACCCTTTGCGCACGCCTGGCGGATCAAGCAGTGGTTCAGCCGCAGCCGTTGCCGCCGGCATGGTGCCTTTAGCGTTGGGCACGCAGACCAATGGTTCAATCACCCGCCCCGCGTCGTATTGCGGCGTGGTCGGGTATAAACCTTCATTTGGTTTGGTGTCGCGCCATCGCGTCCTGCGCACCTCACACAACCTTGATCAAGTCGGCGTATTCGCCCGCACGCTTGAAGATGCCGCCCTTATGGCCGAAATTATCATTGGCTTTGACGAACAAGATGCAGATACGCTCTTGGACCCAAGGCCCGACCTTTTGGCCAAGACGGTTGAAGAACCGCCGATGCCGCCGCGTTTTGCCTATATYAAAGGYCCRGCATGGTCCCAATGCGAACCCACAACCCAAGCAGCCTTTGGCGAACTGGCCGAAGCTCTTGGTGATCGCATTGAAGCGGTTGAGCTTGGCAGCGTTTATGATGAGGTCTTTGACTGGCACCGCTTAATCATGGAAGCGGACATCGCCAAGAACCTGTTTGAAGATTACAAACGGGGCGGGGATCTGATGAGTCCTTTGTTGCGCGAAATGATCGAACGTGGACGAAACGTTAAGGCCGTCGATTATAATCTGGCGGTTGACCGAATGGCCATGTTCGCCAAAGCATTTACGGGAATGTTTGCAGAATTTGATGCCATCATAACCCCCGCTGCGACGGGTGAGGCACCGCTGGGACTTGAAAGTACGGGCAATCCCGCTTGCGCCACCCTATGGACATTTGCGGGTATGCCTTCATTGACCATGCCATTGCTTCAAGGTGAGGCTGGCCTGCCCCTTGGTGTGCAAATGGTCGCTGCGCGCGGGGACGATGCGCGCTTATTTAGAAATGCCAGTTGGCTGACCAAGCACTTGGAAACGTTAGCGGACGAGGCTTAATCCGCGGGTCTAGCGTYGGCGCTGGACCCGCGTAACACATAAGGACTTAAACCTATGGACAATACGATTACCGGCCTTATCGGCATTATGTTGTTTCTCGCTTTCATCGGTGGATTAGCCCATTCGATCGGTGCCACGCCATTCATTATTATCGTTATCATCATTGGGGCATTGGCGGTGTACGATTTTTATGAAAGTGTGCGTGATGCGCGCAAAGAGGCTGCCGATAAGACAGACAAAAAGCATGCAGATCATCTAAAAACTTGATCCGCACTGTGTGATCTAGGGTGTTGTATCCGGCGCCAATATACGGTCATATTGTTCTATGACCCACCAATCAAGCGTTTCTTGCCTTATGCGTCATAGGGAGAATGTGGTCTTTGAACGTCAGGGATAAAGACTTGGTCAGCGTTCTTTGCATACGCAGAGACGTTCAGTGGTTTGAGAATCTTAAAGTATGAATCGCTTGAGGTGTTTATCTCGTTAAGTCGAGTACTGTGCTGTTTTATATTTGCTGCTAACGCTTGAATACATAAGATTTTAGCATTGTTTTTTCCCCTTGCGACAATCCTCAGAATCCCCTATAGGAACTGTGGGCCACGGTCTCCCAACGGACCGCGACCCTTCTGCTGAGAGGCGAAGGGCATTTTTGAGATTAGACAATGTTGCGCACGGGAAGACCGATTGCGCCTTTGTTCGATTTTTATGCTCCCTTCGTTTGTTTAAACAAGAAGGGAGTTTTTTATGACCATCACGAAACCGAACCTCCGTCCTAACAATCCTAATTTTTCTTCTGGCCCTTGCGCCAAACGTCCTGGCTGGAGCGTTGACGCGCTGTCTGACGTTTTGGACGGACGGTCACACCGTTCTGGACCCGGCAAAAAGAAATTGGCCGAAGTTATAGATCGTACCCGCGCCATTTTGGGCGTACCCGACGATTACCGCATCGGCATTGTGCCAGCATCGGATACCGGAGCGGTTGAAATGTCGTTGTGGTCGTTGCTTGGGCCTCGGGGCGTTGACGTTTTGGTCTGGGAAAGCTTTTCCCAAGGCTGGGCTGGCGATATCACCAAACAATTGAAGCTTGATGATGTGCGCGTCCTAAGCGCCGATTACGGACAAATTCCTGACCTTTCCCAAGTTGATTTTTCGCGTGATGTTGTGTTTGCCTACAACGGCACCACATCGGGCGTAAAGGTTCCGAACGGTGACTGGATTGCCGCCGACCGCGAAGGCCTGACCATCGCCGATTCAACGTCCGCCGTGTTCGCAATGGACATGCCGTGGGACAAGTTGGATGTGGTGACGTACTCCTGGCAAAAAGTGATGGGCGGTGAAGCGGCTCATGGCATGGTGATCTTAAGCCCCCGTGCGGTACAGCGTCTTGAAACCCATACGCCAAGCTGGCCCATGCCCAAGGTGTTCTTGATGGTCAAAGGCGGCAAGCTGATTGAAGGCATCTTTAAAGGAGCAACCATCAACACGCCTTCCATGTTGGCGGTCGAAGACGCCCTTGATGGCTTGAAGTGGGCAGAAAGCGTGGGCGGCCTTGTTGGCTTGCGTATGCGTTCAGATGCCAACTTGGCGGTGATCGAAGACTGGGTTGCCGAATCCGATTGGGCAGCATTCTTGGCCGAAGATAAAGCTATTCGGTCCAACACATCGGTGTGTTTAAAAGTCAAAGACCCGGCGTTCACGGCGCTTGATGCTGATGCTCAAGGTGCCGTCCTGAAAACGTTGGTTAAGTTACTGGATTCAGAAGGTGTGGCCTACGACATTGGCGGGTACCGCGATGCCCCTGCGGGCCTGCGGATTTGGGCTGGTGCGACAATTGAAACCAGTGATTTAGATGCTCTTTTGCCATGGTTGGACTGGGCCTACGCTCAAGCCAAACCTTAGTTGAACACAGATACTTTTGAAGAGGATTATTCCCATGGTTAAAGTTTTAATTTCAGACAAAATGAGCCCGCTCGCTGAAAAAATATTTAAAGATCGCGGCATTGACGTGGACGTAATAACCAATATGTCACCAGACGAATTGAAGGCTTGCATCGGTAAATATTCGGGTCTAGCTATTCGTTCGGCGACGAAGGCAACGGCGGAAATCATTGCCGCTGCGGATAATTTGAAGGTTATCGGGCGTGCCGGTATTGGCGTTGATAACGTCGATATCAAAGCCGCAACCGCGAAAGGCATCGTGGTCATGAACACGCCTTACGGCAATGCGATCACCACGGCGGAACACGCGATTTCGTTGATGTTGTCGTGCGCCCGCGAAATTCCACAAGCCAATGCCTCTACGCATGCAGGAAAGTGGGAAAAATCCCGTTTCATGGGCATAGAAATCATGGGCAAGACGTTGGGCTTGATTGGCGCAGGCAACATTGGTTCCGTGGTCGCAGATCGTGCCCAGGGCTTGAAAATGAAAGTCGTGGCTTATGATCCATACCTGTCGCCTGAACGGGCCAAAGACATCGGCGTAGAAAAGGTCGAGCTTGACGATCTGTTCAAACGTGCGGACTTTATTTCCCTACACACACCAATGACCGACAGCACGCGGGGCATCATCAACAAAGAAGCCTTTGCCAAAATGAAAGACAACGTGCGCGTTATAAATTGCGCCCGTGGTGGATTGGTTGTTGAAGCCGACTTGATCGAAGCCATTGCCAGCGGCAAGTGTGCCGGTGCCGCAATGGACGTGTTTGAAAATGAGCCCGCCAAAGATAATGCGATGTTCGGTAATGATCGCATTATCTGCACGCCGCATTTGGGGGCAAGCACTTCGGAAGCACAGGAAAATGTTGCGTTGCAAATTGCGGAACAGATTTCCGATTATGTGCTGACCGGTGCCGTGACCAATGCGTTGAACATGCCCAGTGTATCGGCCGAAGACGCGCCGCGTTTGCAGCCTTACATGAAGCTGGCCGAACAATTAGGCAGCTTTGCCGGCCAGGTGACGCAAACTGGAATTTCTTCCGTGACCATTGAATATGAAGGCCACGCGGCGGACCTCAACACCAAGCCTTTGACGGCTGTGGTGCTGCAAGGTTTGCTGAGCCCCATGCTTGAAGGCGTAAATATGGTTTCGGCGCCCGCTATTGCAAAAGAACGCGATATCGACATCACCGAAGTTACTCATGAACGTCCAACTGAGTACCAGACATTGATCTCGTTGACCGTGACCACGGAAAGCCAAACTCGGACCGTTCGCGGCACCTTGTTCGCCGGTAAAGTGCCTCGCATTGTGGATATCAAAGGTATTTCAATGGATGCCAAATTGGGCGAGCACATGTTGTACATTACGAACCTCGATAAGCCGGGCTTTATCGGTAGTCTGGGAACCGTGCTGGGTGACGCTGGAATCAATGTTGCAACCTTTAACTTAGGTCGTGCCTCAGAAGGTGGTGAAGCCATCGCCCTTATCGAAGTCGATCACGCTGTTGACGATAGCGTACTTGATAAACTGCGTGGTCTTGAACAAGTGGTGCGCGCTCAAACTTTGCAATTTTAAGTCTTCTCTCGCGCCAAAATTAAAAAGGCCTCTCCTGGGTGAGAGGCCTTTTTTGCACAGTTCACGGATCAAGTCGGGCCCAACGTTCTGAACGACTGCGTTAAATGCAGTTTTAGGCCAGTTCTAGGCCTAAAATAAGACTGCCCATCATGAAGACAAAAATGCCGAAGGCGGGCTTTAGAACCTTAGGGGGAACGTGACGCGACAGGCGTCCGCCGATCACAATGCCAACGATGGCTAATGATGACACGGTCAGTAACAGCCTCCAGTCGATGATGTTGCCCGCTTGCAGGTCGCCGGAAAACCCAAACAGCGACTTAATGGCGATGATCATTAATGATGTGCCCACGGCTTGCTTCATGGGTAGACCAGTCAACATGACCAGGGCGGGGACGATTAAAAATCCACCGCCGGCACCAACAAGTCCGGTCATACCGCCGACGACCAAGCCTTCGCCAGCGATAAGGGCATAATTAAAGTTACCGTCGCTTTTGCCTGTCTCTGGTTTTGGTTTTCGCATCATTGTATACGCCGTTCCAAGCATAACCAGGCCAAAGACCAACATAATGAAARTGTCTTTGGTCACGCTATAATGACCGATGGTGAAGATTATATCGGGYAGGGCGGGAATGCCAAAACGGCGCATCATAAAAACGCCAAAAAATGAAGGTACGGCAAAAATTAGGCCTATTTTGATATCAACCAGACCCTTGCGAAAATAAGTAATGCTGCCCACYAGGGCGGTSATMCCAACMACAAAYAAAGAATATCCGGTYGCCGTGACKGGACTGATSCCCAAYAGATAGACCAAAATYGGCACGGTTAAAATAGAYCCTCCACCGCCAATCAAACCCAGCGTACTTCCCATCAAGATTGAGCAAAAATAGGCGAGAATGATCATGATCAAAAATCCTAAAATTAGACAAAGAGAAGCCGTTCAGAGCGGCGGTTAAACCGTTCTGTTCATTCAGTTATTTTTATTCTTAATGGTTTATATTATTCCCCTAAGTTTCCGCCTCTGAATAAAACATTCCAGTAGAAGTAGGGCAGTAGGTATTTTTTAAGCCAATACATGCTGAGCCGTTCCTTGCCTTGGTTAAACGGAAAGGTTTCTTTGGGCTGCATATTGTAGTCAAATTCAGCCAATATCAGCTTGCCATAATCGGTGACCAACGGGCATGAGGCATAACCATCATAGGCCGACTTAGGTGGGTTCCCCAAAATTACGGCACACAGATTACTGACCACAACGGGGGTCTGGTTACGAACCGCGGCCGCCGTTTTAGAGTTGGGTGAGTTGGTGCAATCGCCAAGACCGAAGACGTTCTTGTATTTTGTTGATTGCAAGGTGTGCATGTCCACATCTATCCAACCGCCAGCATCAACCAGCTTGCTGTCTTTTAAAAAGTTTGGTGCAGATTGCGGTGGGGTGACGTGGATCATGTCATATTTTTCGGTTCGCAATTCACCCGTTGCAATCACTTCAAACACGGCTTCTTTAGAGGCTGGTTTTAATTCGACCAAATGACAACCATAATTGGTTTCTATGTTTTTRCGCTTAATGACGGCRTTYAAAGGATCRGCATAACGCTTGATGGGAAAGATACCTGGTGCGCCCGCAAAAAACCGGATATTCGTTTTGCTGCGGGTTTTGCGTTTGCGCATGGCGGAATCGGCTAAATACATGATTTTTTGTGCTGCGCCGGGGCATTTGAATGGGGGCTTTGGTTGTGTAAATAGTGCTTCTCCGCCTTTAAAGGCTTTGATCGTTTCCCAGGTCTTTTGAGACGTTTCATAGTCATAGTTACTGACCACGCCATCTTTGCCCAAGGACTCTTTCAAACCTGGGATGCTGTCCCAATCAATTTGAATACCTGCGGCAACGATCATGAAGTCATAACCGACATCACCATTGTTTTCGGTTGAAACGATGTTTTGGTCGGGGTCGAATGTGGTGACTTTGTCTTGAATCCAATTTACGCCATCGGGCATGATGGACTTCATAGAACGGGCTGTTTTTTCTTTTTTGAAAATACCTGCGCCGACAAAAGTCCAACCGGGTTGATAGTAATGCATTTCACTGGGTTCAATAAGGGTGATGTCCATTTTGGCGTCGACTTTCATCAGGTGCGACGCGACAGAAATCCCCGCCGTGCCGCCGCCAATGATGAGAACCCTGTGATGTTTGCTCTTTGTCATAATCAGAATATCCTTTTGCGTATTGATTTATAGGCGGCCGCCACAAGCCATGTTGGCGGGCAATGCTTCATGCAGTTGTTTTGGTAAGGCTAAGTCTAATGAGCCCATCAATGTGATAAAGCCCTGTTCATCCAAGGCGAGCCTTGGGTTGTGAGCCCTTTCTTCGCCAATCGTACTCACMWKWMGRYCYWKGWCAYSSTSRSSCGGATNRAWCNSAKMSWYKCGWYCGGTNMMGGTCAGCAGTTTGTCTTTGATGGAGTGATAGAGAACGGCTGCATCGCCACCTGGAAAATCCGTGCGACCACAGCCCCGAATTAATAAAGCGTCGCCAGAAAAAAGAAGACCATCCACATAGAAGGAAACACAGCCCGGCGTGTGTCCTGGTGTTTCTAAGACTTTGAGGGTGTGCTGGCCAAAGCAAAGCTCATCCCCGTCTTTCAGACTTAGGTCTGCGCATTCGACGTTGCCATGCACCGAATAGCCCGTTTTACAGCCCGTGGCTTGGCGCAACAGACCCAATGCGGTCACGTGRTCGGCATGGATATGYGTGTCTATGGCATAGATCARCTTTAAGCYCATTTCGCCTAAAAGWGCYAAGTCGCGTTCGACCTGTTCACGAACCGAATCAATGATAATGGCTTCACGGCTATCTTCGTCGGCAATCAGAAATGAATAGGTCGAGCTTTCGCGATCGAAAAGTTGACGAAATATCATAATGGACACCTTTTTCTTAGACAATTTTATGAGGAGGAGGTCTTATTTTTTGGTGACGGGAAACCCCGCTTCTTGCCAGGCCAGATAGCCGCCGGTCACATTAAAGACATGCGTATATCCGCGTGCGATGAGTATGTCTTTGGCGGCTTGTGAACGTCGCCCGCTTAGACAAGACACAAACAGATGTTGATCTTTGGGGAGGTCAAGAGTGTTGAGTTGGTCCAGGGGAAGGTTTTTGATAAACGGACTGTCTGGCCGCTTATCAAAAAAATCATTAAGGCTCCGCACGTCAATCCATGCGATTTTGGACGTATTTTGCAGCCGTTCATAAAGTGCCGTTACGGTGATGTCCATGGCTTGCTCTTTTCAGCTTTTCAATAATTACCAATTTATTTTGTACATATATATTAGATTTAATTGATATGTCAACATAATTTGTACACATAATGTAAGTTAAATATGATTTCTGGATATAAGCATACAAAAACGCCGCTCGGTGAAGAGCGGCGTTTTTGTATGGGTTTGCGAAGGGGCTTATTCTTTGTGATAAGCAATCAAACGTTCAACTTCGTTTTTGGACCCCATGATGCAGGGTACGCGTTGGTGTAGACCTGTTGGGCTAATATCCATGATACGTTCACGTCCGGTAGAGCTGGCCCCACCAGCTTGTTCAAGGATGAAGCTCATAGGATTGGCTTCATACATCAAACGCAGCTTTCCACCCTGTTTGCGAAGGCGTTCATCCATGGGATACAAGAAGATGCCGCCACGGATCAGGATTCGGTGAATTTCGGCAACCATCGAAGCAATCCAACGCATGTTGAAGTTTTCGCCGCGTGGACCTTCAGCACCAGCCAAACATTCATCGACATAGCGTTGAACCGGTGCTTCCCAGAACCGTGAGTTCGAAGCATTGATCGCAAATTCGCGCGTGTCTTCAAGGACCTTCATATCAGGATTGGTGAGAATGAATTCGCCAATATTTTGATCAAGGGTAAAGCCGTTGACGCCATCRCCMGTGGTYAAAACCAACATGGAAGATGGGCCGTACAAAGCGTAACCRGCACAAACYTGTTCGGTTCCGGGTTGAAGGAAGTCTTCGACCTTTGGRTCATCAACACCATCAGGGCATTTCAAGATYGAGAAAATGGTCCCMACGGAAACATTWACGTCAATGTTGGAAGACCCATCCAGGGGATCAAAYAACAAKAGGTATTTGCCGCGCGGTGCGCCTTCGGGAATGGGRTAATGTTCMTCCATTTCTTCCGAAGCCATACCCGCCAAGTGTCCACCAAGTTCGTTGAATTTCAAGAAGATGTCGTTGGACAAGATGTCTAGTTTCTTCTGGGTTTCACCTTGAACGTTTTCTGTTCCAGCACTGCCCAAAGCACCAACGAGGGCACCGTGGTTAACTTGATCTGAAATCACCTTACATGCCGTAATGACATCGTTAAGGAGAAGSGTCAGGTTGCCGTGTCCATGCTTTTCGCGCATAGATTCGATTAAAAAGTGGGTAACTGTTGTGCGGTTTAAGGGCATGTGAGCCTCTCATTTTGCCATCATAAGGGTAGAGTATGACCATTACTTACGCCTTAGCGACAAGAACGGGAACACCCCCGCAGGGTAGGAATGCTACCCATTAGGGCGGCTAGGGGAGGCTCCTTAACGGTTTAGGCGTTCAAGTTCTCGCAAAGCAGCATCGTATTGACGGTATTGAATGGCACCCGTCGCCAAAACCTTTTCAAAATATGATCGGGCATTGTGATTATTTCCGGTCAATTGTTCAAAAATGCCAAGGAAGAAATATCCTGTCGCCCGACGTTCTTGAAGATGCTCGTCTGTCGTTGTTTCAATGGCTTTAAGGACGGCCTTTACATCAATGTTGCCCGTGAAAAATTGCACCAGTGGCCCCGGCCAAATATTCAAGACTTCATGTTTTGTGTCTTCGCGTAGTCTTAATAGCCCATTTTGTCCCGCACGCTCGCGGCTCAAATATAGCCATAAACGACTGTACAGGCGAAGGGTATCGTCGGTGGCAACGCCCTGGGTGCGCACAAAGTCGACCACAGCGGCTTGCGGGTTGCCGGTATACAGATGTAAAAATCCTCGGCTAAAGAGCGCGAAAGCGTGGTCGGGCTTTGCCTCTATCGCGCGGTCGTAATCTTGAATAGCCGCCTGTTCATTGCCGCTTTTTTCGTTGGCCCAGCCATGCGCGAACCAAGCTTTGGGGAATGTGGGTTCAAGGGTCAGGGCGGCGTCTAAATCGGCAATAGCTTGGCCATATAGGGCATCATCCATGCTGCCCCACGCCCGATCGACATAGGCATTCGCCGACGTTAGGGGGGGCAGGTTAGGCTTGGCTATAGGCCTAAAGTTCACAGCAGGTTTCGGTGCTGGGTTTTGCGATGGTTTAGGGTCGAGCTTTGGCTTTGGCTGAGGTTTTGGCGCCGGCTTTGGCACGGGTGTGACAACGGGTGTGACAAAAGGTTCCGCAAGAGGTTTCGCAACAGATTTCACGACGGCTTTTGCCAAAGGTTTAACGATGGGTGTAACAACGGGGCCAACGTTGGGTTTCGCGGCAACGGCGACAACACGGTGGACACCGTTTTGGGGAGCCTTTTTATTCAGCACATAGGTCGCACTTAGTCCGACCAGAACCACAAGGGTAAAACCAGCGCCAATTTTGATCGGCCATGATTTACGAGGACCAGCGGGTACACTTATGTTTAAATTTAAGTCAGCACCGTCTTTGACAGCCTCTTCACCAAGTTTGCGTTCTGCGTCGGACTTTTTCAAGGCTTCAAGGATGTACGACATCAGGTGCTCCTATCGTGCGATGTATAAACGGGATCGAGGTGGTTTTGGCAACGCCTGTGATGCGCAATAAGGTTTTAGGGGATGCGATGCCATCGGGATTGAGACCATATTCATTTTGAAAGGCACGTAGTTTATCCCGCAGGCTTGGGCCAAAAAAGAGACTGCCTTTACCCCGTCGGTCATCGGGTCCATCACCATAGCCGACTAGGGCAAGCAAACGGCGCAGTTCTTGAACATCACGACCTTGTTGTCCAAAAGCAATGGTCCTAAAAAAGAGGGGTGATTTTCGCCACACGACTAAATAATCACCCGGCCAGCGCAATGAAAATGCCTTGGCGTTCATCGAAAGGGATCGTTTGGAAAATTGAATTGTAACCATTTCGCCGTTTGCATCGTCGGCAATGGCGTTGACGATGCCATAAAYGTGCTCGCCATCGGGCATGACAAACGAAATCACAACGGGKCGGTTGATGGCTTTCAGGCCGGCAATATCGGTTTCTCCCTGAACACATGACAGGCCGATCGTTTTGGCTTTATCGCAAGGGCTTTCGCCAATGACCTTAATATAATTAACACCCCACAGAGAAAATAGGCTTTGAAAGGCCATATCGGGCGTATTGGCTTGGATGAGCTCATCAAGAACGGACCCCGCCGTTTTCGAAACGTCGGTACTTTGACTGCGGGCATTGGTCGTATCTGGAGTGTCACGATACACGTGCAAAATGGCTTTGTTTTCCAGCAGTTGAGATAGGGGAAGAAACGATTTGATCGCTTGACCTAGAGTATCTTTAATTCCTGTTTTATAGGGATCAAGGCCAACCCAAAACATAAGCCCCGCAACACAAAGAACCAACAGCAAAGAGCCCCACACGGATGCTTTGCTGGGCACACCCTGGGTGCCAAACACTTCATCAGCGGCCGCGCGGGCGAGCTTTTTGTTCACGTGCTTGCGGCCTTCGACATAGGCGCCCAACAACGCACGATCACAAATGGAATTGATCAGGCGCGGGATGCCTTGGGCAGATATAAAAATGGATTTTCTGGCCGATGAGGAAAAGACATCACTGTCCAACCCGGCAACGCTTAAACGGTGCTTGATATAGTGGCCACATTCTTGAAGGGTTAGGGGCATCAAGTGATAGCGCGCCGTGATGCGTTGTGCCGTYTGGCGTTGTGCGGGCTGRGCCAAAATMTCATTCAGTTCGGGTTGACCGACCAAGATGATCTGCAACAGCTTTTTTTCTGAGGTTTCCAAATTTGTGAGTAAACGGATCATTTCTAAAACTTGGTTGGTTAAGTTTTGGGCCTCATCGATCATCAAAATCGGGTTTCGGCCCTGGGCGTGGCTGTCCAACAGATGGGCATTAATCAGGTCGAAAAAAAGTTTTGGGCTTGTGCTGTCTGGCGGGTACGAAATATGCATTTCATCGCAGATTGCCGCTAAGAGTTCAGGTTCGGATAGGGTTGGGTTTAAGATTAAGGCAAGGTCTGAGCCTTCGGGAAGGCGTTCCAGCAAGGCCCGGCAAATGGTGGTTTTTCCCGTGCCAATTTCACCTGTCAGTAAGACAAACCCGCCATGACTGCTGATTCCATAGGCCAAATGAGCCAATGCCTCTTGGTGGCGCGGGCTCATATAAAGGTAACTTGGATCGGGAATGATGGAAAACGGATTTTCCTGAATGTCAAAGTGATCCTGGTACAGAGTCTTAATCATAAAAGTGCAGGTTTTCGATTGAAGTTTACAGAACGTACGCACGACATAACATGTGTCCCAAAAGCACGGAAATGCGGTCCATCACAGCTCTTGAAGTTTGACCGCCGTACCGCTGGCAACCACCAGCAACATGGATTTTCCACCTCCGGAAATTTCTGAATAATCAAGGTCTACACCAATCACCGCATCGGCTCCGGTTATTAACGCTTCGCGGCGCAGTTCGGTCAAGCAGGTTTTGCGGGCATCCCTAAGGACTTTTTGGGACGCACCGGAACGTCCGCCCAATACATCGCGGATGGATGCAAACATGTCCCTGAACATATTCATGCCGTATACACATTCGGCCGTGATGATTTCTAAGCGTTCCGTGACGCGGTATTCCGGCATCGCGAACTCAGTGGTTAGAATTAGGCCTTTGGCAAGCTGGTCGATGACATCATTGGGAAGCTGATCGTAATCCTTGCTGGCGATAAGGGCGTCGATTTTCTTTTCATTTTTGCCGAATAATCCGAACATGGTGAGCCTCTCCGATTTGAATTGTAAGGTATTGGACTTAATATACACCACTTATACATTAGGGCCGATTCACAATAGCATACAATTTGTGGTCACGATTATTTTGGACCTTATATTCTCACTGTGAAATGAATCTATTTTATACACCTTAGGCACATTACAATGTTGCACATGAAAGCGCTGATGGAATACGGACAGGCCAAAAGCGACATAAAACGGTGTAAATATAAGGGTATTATAATACCGTAAAACTAACCACTTGTTTTTGTTGATGTTTATTCGCCATGAAGCAAAAATAGTGTTTGACAGACCCAGGTAGGTGGCTTAAAACCTCGCTTCAAGATGAGAGTGGACCAGGTGTTGCTCTTATTTTGTTTTTTTGAATTGGGAGGCACCTGTTGAGGTGCCCGGAACGAGGCAAGTTATGAAGACCTACTCCGCTAAACCCGCTGACGTAGAAAAGAAATGGCTYATTGTTGACGCTGAGGAACTCGTCCTTGGTCGTATGGCAAGTCAGATCGCTCTGCGTCTTCGCGGCAAGCACAAAGCAATGTTTACACCGCACATCGATTGTGGTGATAACATTATCGTGATCAACGCTGAAAAAGTGAAACTGACCGGTCGTAAATTGACCGACAAAAAGTTTTACTGGCACACGGGCCATCCCGGCGGCATCAAAGAACGCACAATGGAAGCGATTTTGAATGGTAAGCACCCTGAACGCGTTGTGATCAAGGCTGTTGAACGCATGATCACGCGTTCGCCACTGGGTCGCGCGCAAATGCGTAAACTGCATGTTTATGCGGGGARCGAACATCCTCATGTTGCACAGAACCCAGAAGTTCTCGACATTGCATCCATGAACCCTAAAAACAAGAGGAGCAAATAAAYATGGCTGATCTTGGAGATCTTAAAGATCTGGTCGCTGGTGGTGAAATCGCCGTACAGRCCGAAGCTGCACCCGTTGCTGCTCCTAAACTTGACGCACAAGGCCGCGCTTATGCGACRGGCAAACGTAAGAATGCTATCGCTCGTGTTTGGATCAAACCCGGCACAGGTAAAGTCGTTGTCAATGGTCGCGATATCGAAGTTTACTTTGCACGCCCCGTCTTGCGTATGATCATCAATCAACCGTTCCACGTTTGTGAACGCGATGGTCAGTTCGATGTGTTCGCGACCGTTGTCGGCGGCGGATTGTCGGGTCAAGCTGGTGCTGTTCGTCACGGCATTTCAAAAGCGATGAATATCTTCGAGCCTGGCCTACGCCCAGCGCTGAAGAAAAATGGCTTCCTAACACGTGATTCACGCGTTGTTGAACGTAAAAAATACGGTCGCGCCAAAGCTCGCAAAAGCTTCCAGTTCTCAAAACGTTAAGTCACGACCAACGGGTTACCGAAAACGGCCTGGGGGTATCCCCGGGCCGTTTTTTTATGTTTGGGTTTCGGACTTTCCTTGCGATACTGCACCTCGTCCTTTAATCAAGATAGGGGCATAAGGATTCTTTAATATGAGCGCACGTGTATTTATTGATGGGGCGGTGGGAACCACTGGCTTGCAAATTCAGTCCCGGCTTGCGGGGCGAAGCGACATTGAACTTGTGACCTTGGCCGAAGACGTGCGTAAGGATGCCCGTGCGCGTGCGGATATGTTGAACAGCGTCGATGTGGCGATTTTGTGCCTTCCCGACGCGGCCGCAAGAGAAGCTGCAGCCTTGGTGACGAACCCAAACGTCAAGATCATAGATGCCAGTTCGGCGCACCGGGTGGCGGACAATTGGGCTTATGGCTTTGCTGAATTAAGTGTTGGGCAACGTGAAGTGATCGCCAACGCCACACGGGTTTCAAACCCTGGCTGTTATGCTGTTGCATCGGTGGCGATGTTACATCCTTTGGTGAGCGCAGGTTTGATTAAGGCCGATCAGGGCATCACGATCAACGCCATTTCAGGTTATTCAGGTGGCGGTAAGCCATTGATGGCTGATTTTGAAGGGGGGATTGAAGCCAATACCCCGTTTTTCGTCTATGGCCTGAACCTTAAACATAAACATGTGCCGGAAATTCACAAGCACAGCGGTTTAAAGATACGGCCCTTGCTTGCCCCCAGTGTCGGAAACTTCGCTCAGGGTATGATTGTGCAATTACCGTTGTTTGGTGAACCCAAAGAGGTGCACGATGTTTTGGCCCGYYACTACGATGGAAGTCGCTTTGTTCGTGTTGCGAATACCCAGTGGATGTCGCGCTTAGAGCCACAAACTTTAAACGGCACCAATGAATTACGGCTGCATGTTTTTGGTGGGGATGGGCAAGTTGTTGTCATGGCGTTGCTGGATAACCTTGGTAAAGGTGCATCGGGATCTTGCGTGCAGAACTTAAACTTAATGCTGGGCTTGGATGAGGGTTTAGGACTTTGAACGATGACATCAAAACATTTGAGGTAAATTCGGCAAATTTGGGCAAGGTGCAGGTCTTGCACAGAGCATGCCCCCTGTGTGGACGGGACAATTCAGACGAGCCGGACAACGCATACAGCTATGATGTCTGGACCCTTAAAGACTGTCCAACGTGTGACTTAACATACATCGACAAAGGCCCTGATTACGCTAAATTGTTTGAAGAACTAAGCTGGGAAACCACCACCAAAGTCGAAGAAAAACGCCGCGCTGATCTGCGTCCTGTCGGCTATAAAGCCAGTAAGTTGACGCGTCTGCGTATGCATATATTGCCCCGCAAGCAAATGAATTTGATGCTGGATGCCTGGGCAAAGCCTGGCAACGTCATTGATGCGGGCTGTGGCGACGGCGGGCAAATGGTGAACTTGACCCCCGGTTTTGTACCGTTTGGCGTTGAAGTTTCGACTGAACTGGCCCATGCGGCCAATGATCGCTTTGCCAAAATGGGTGGCGCCTGCGTCAATGCGCCGACTTTGGCCGGCTTACAAAGCTTTCCCGATGGCTACTTTTCGGCGGCAACGTTGCGGTCATACCTTGAACACGAAATGAACCCACTGCCGGTCCTGCGTGAAATTTACCGCGTGCTACAGCCGGGCGGCGTGGCGATTGTTAAGGTGCCCAATTACGGCTCGATCAATCGTATGGTTATGGGCGAAAAGTGGTGCGGTTTTCGTTATCCCGATCACTTAAATTATTTTACGCCCAAAACGCTGAAAAAAATGGCCGTCAAAGCGGGGTTCGGCGTCCATTATGGGCTGACCTACACCTTGCCCACATCCGACAATATGTACGCCATTTTGCGCCGTGAAGATGGTCCATCGCGCCTGCCAAAAGTGAGAGGCAGCAGGGGGTGTTGCTAACGTTTTCAAAGGTGAACTGATCTACCTCAGACTCCATTGCCCACCCGCGTCCAGAAAGTGTTGAAGACAGCAAGGATTGGTCATGGGTTGGCGGTCTTGCTGTGGGTGGCTTTGTTTGCGTAGACCTGTTACAAGACTCGTAAATTTATGGGGCCTAGAGGTGTTTGCGCATTGCAAATGCGTTTGGGCCTTAATTGTTATGCTCTGACCGCAGGTGCACCCTGCAAGGTATTTGTAAATATGTTTGAATTTAAGATCTCTAAAGTGGTTTCAATGAAGGCGGATGTTTTATCGGGCCTTACCGTTGCGTTGGCCTTGGTTCCCGAAGCCGTGGCCTTTGCCTTTGTTGCCGGAGTTAACCCGTTGGTGGGTTTATATGCGGCGGCTATGGTGGGACTGATCACAGCGTGTATCGGTGGACGTCCGGGGATGATTTCTGGCGCGACCGGGGCTTTGGCGGTGGTTATGGTGTCTTTGGTTGCTGATCACGGGGTCGAGTACCTGTTCGCCACCGTGGTGCTGATGGGTATCTTACAAATTACCGCTGGCATTTTGCACATGGGAAAGTACATCCGCATGGTGCCGCACCAGGTGATGTTAGGCTTTGTCAACGGTTTGGCGATTGTCATCTTCTTGGCTCAGTTAGGACAATTTAAGGTCACGGATGCGGCGGGTGTCATGACGTGGATGACCGGGCAACAGCTTTATTTGATGTTGGGATTGGTGGCCTTGGCGATGGCGGTGATCCACTTCTTGCCTAAACTAACCAATGCCATTCCGGCCCCATYRRCRRCAAKKTNGGCGGTGACGGCGGTGGTGCTCGGTTTTGGCTTGGACACGCGAACCGTTGGCGATATGGCCTCAATTGCGGGCGGCTTGCCGGATCTGCATATCCCCACAGTGCCCTTAAACTGGGAAACGCTGACCATTATCTTGCCATACGCGGTGATTTTGGCTGCTATTGGCTTGATCGAAAGCCTCCTGACCTTGACCGTGATTGACGAAATCACCGACACTCGTGGCCGTGGCAATAAAGAATGTGTCAGCCAAGGTGTTGCTAACGTCGTCACCGGATTTTTCGGCGGCATGGGCGGGTGTGCGATGATTGGTCAGTCGATGATCAACGTAAACTCTGGTGGACGAGGACGCTTGTCCGGTATCTCGGCGGCTTTGTTTTTGGTGGCCTTTATCTTGTTTGCCTCCAGTTTGATCGAAATGATTCCCTTAGCCGCTTTGGTTGGGGTGATGATGATGGTGGTGCTGGGGACCTTTGAATGGTCTAGCTTTCGCATTTTGAATCGTATTCCGCGCTCGGACGCGTTTGTTTTGATTTTGGTGTCCGGCGTGACCGTGGCGACCGATTTGGCGATTGCTGTGGTGGTTGGTGTTATTGTGTCGGCGTTGGTCTATGCCTGGGGCAATGCGACACGGATTACGGCCCGCATCGGTTCAAACGATTCGGGAGGCAAGGTTTATGAAATTCAAGGTCCTTTGTTTTTCGGTTCGGCCCAATCGTTTCGCGATTTGTTTGATCCCGATAACGACCCCGAAGACGTGGTGGTGGATTTCCGCCTGTCCCGCGTTGCCGACCATTCAGGCCTAGAAGCTGTTGATACCTTAGCTGAACGCTATACCAAGCGCGGCAAAACCTTGCACCTCATTCATCTCAGCGAGGAATGCCGAAAATTATTGCACCGCGCCAAAGAYATGGTSGAAGTCAACGTGGTYGAAGATCCTCAGTATCACRTCGCAACSGAYCARYTGGACTMATAAAAAGCGYCYTCACSGATYAGRGNWGGGSGCKTTNYTAGNNGGGWGRKCGNWCTAATCGAGCRACATCAATTGTTCAGCAGCCATTTTACCATTGCGCTGTTCGGCCAGTTCAAACTGAATTTTTTGTCCCTCGTTGAGGCCCTGAAGGCCTGATTGTTGTGCGGCAGAGATGTGAACAAAAACGTCAGATCCACCTGTGTCTGGGGTGATAAAACCATATCCTTTGGTGGTGTTGAACCACTTAACGGTACCTGTAGCCATTCGTAAACTCCTTCGGCAAGCGTCAAAAAAATACCCTGGGTAAGGCGCGTGATATGCTATGTCTTTCAAGGCGTTACCATAATGCGAAGGGTACATTAAGGWTGCGCCTATCGTAGAATCTAGCAACACATGTAGTCTACACTAATTTTAGAGTCTATAAAAGGGGGCTAGAGWCGCCACAARGTAATACCATCWGGGGTAAGGYYTCTGTCCAACAAACCCCGAACATCAATGACCACACCTTTACCGCCTTTTAAGAGGCGGGTGACGAACGCCCATCCCCCTTGCCGGTATAGATTGTGGGGCACCGCGACGATTACGGCATCGGCGGGGGTTAGATCATTGGTCTCTATAAGGTCAAGGCCATAGTGGTGCCGGGCTTCGGCTGGGTTGGCTTCGGGGTCGTGGATTTGGATATCTAGGCCAAAGGTGGTGAGTTCATCAATCACATCAACCACTTTGGTGTTGCGTAGATCGGGGACGTCTTCTTTAAACGTAAGCCCCAACACGGTGACCGAATTTCGAGAAGGTAACCCGATTTTGTTTTTCAGAATCAACTTCACCGCTTCTTGCGCGATAAAGGCCCCCATTTCGTCGTTGATAACTCGACCTGCCAAGATTACTTTGGGGTGTAACCCGGCCTGTTCCGCCCGAAAGGTTAGGTAATAGGGGTCAACGCCAATGCAATGTCCGCCAACCAAACCRGGAGAGAACTTTAAAAAATTCCATTTGGTGCCCGCAGCCTTCAAAACATCCCCTGTGTCGATATCAAGGCGATTAAAGATTTGTGCAAGTTCGTTCATCAAGGCGATGTTGATGTCACGTTGGGTATTTTCGATAACTTTGGCGGCTTCCGCTGTTTTGATCGTCGGAGCCATGTGCACGCCTGCCGTGACGACCGAGCCGTAGACTTCGGCGACAATTTGCAGAGTATCGTGATCTTGTCCTGAGACCACTTTGGTGATGGTCTCAAAACGGTGTTCTTTGTCACCGGGGTTAATACGTTCAGGAGAATAACCGACCCAAAAATCGGTGCCACAGATTAATCCGGAAACGGATTCCAAAACGGGGACGCAAATTTCTTCGGTGGCCCCGGGATAGACCGTTGACTCATAAACGACAATATCGCCCTTTTTAAGATAGGTGCCCAGGGTTTCGGATGCTGATATGAGCGGTGATAAGTCAGGCTTGTTCGCATCGTCGACGGGGGTTGGCACTGTGACGATGTGAAAATCAGCTTTCGCAAGATCGCGGGCATCCATAGTGAGCAAAAGATTGCTTGCCGCCAAGTCCGAGTCTGTGACTTCACCCGTGGTGTCGTGACCCGCTTTAAGCCGGTCAATGCGCGGGGCAAAAATGTCAAAGGCAACAACTTGCCCAAGCCGTCCAAAGGACACGGCAACCGGAAGACCGACGTACCCTAGACCAACAACGGAAATTTTACGGCGATGACTCATTGATGACACTCCTTAAAGCAATATTCCTTGTCTAAAGGTATGTTTTAAGGTGTGCAAGGCCAACTATTGGCAATCGCCAATGTTATGAGGTAAAGGCACCCCCCAAAATGCAGCATCATGAGTGTTTTCAACGGCAACGTTCGTTAAAAAGTCAATGCCGGTACGTTTGTTCACTTGGGCTAACGTGGTGATCGATTCACGCCATTTTTTTTGTTTTTGAAAATTATTCCACGCGAAAAGGGCGGCTAAGACTTTGTACGTTTGGTTTGTCTCCCCCTGGGCGATGATGATTTTATAAAAGCATTTCGGAACGACGGGGCTATGAGGGGCCGTGCCGATGGTCGGGGTCTTGGCGACTTGCCCATAAACGCCGGAAATGACCCATAATGGGCGATTTTTTTGTTGCACGAGCTTGCGAAAAGTTTTTTCTAAACCCAGCCATGTTCCGGCATTGAACGATTGCTTTTGCGGCACCACGTTGGTSAGGTTAAAGGTCGCCCTATAAGCATCSGCATTCCAACTCATATCATAAGCCGGGACAATGTGACCGCGCGAAAACCCTGACCTGACATAGCTTTTRTCAAGAGCACTCAATGCYTGGTYCACATTTTTGTCGGGAAAAAAGCGCGGGCGTYTGCGTTTGGTTAAGTTWTGYAGGTYTTYKGGCGACAGTTTRTGGGCGGCCCATTCGGGTATTTTACGGCTGGTGTTATAGCGGATYGCAAAAATTGCTYGATSATTGGCAAATTTRCATAAGTCTACGTCTGACGRTGAGGTTGCCTTGGGGACATCATTTTTTGGGAACATGSCTTGGCAGGCCTTGAAACTTTGCGCRTAGGTTCCATGTGTAAATRTCAGAACRCYAAKRGCGATAACGACCTGAACGAAAAACCTCATGAYCACGCCCCTGTTCGGGTTAGCTATAATTTACGGAACAAGTATGCAGCGTTATTGTGAGTATGTACACTCTAGAGATGATTTTTTATTTAAATACACTGTAATGCTTGGGGTGGCGGGCGCCTGTGTGTGGTGCTATCAAGAGATCATAACAATCAATTGGAGGCATCCGTCATGGTGCAACGACGCCCTACACGCGACACGGGTCGCGGTTCAGGACAAGGTAAGGCGCGGGGCACAAGCGGTGGCGGCGCTCGACGTGGTCAAGATAAACCGGCCCCTAGGCCTTTAGCAGAACCCAARGGCCTGTTGGACCCGGGGCTGTACGTCATTGCAACCCCGATTGGCAATTTGGGTGACATTACCTTTCGCGCGGTGGAAACGCTTAAAGCCATTGATGCCTTAGCGACGGAAGATACGCGGGTCACCGCCAAGCTGCTGAATCATTTAAGTATAGAAAGACCGCACCCGACATTTTCGTGCCATGAACACAATGAACAAAGTTCAGTGCACCGGGTGCAAAGTTTGATTGAGGAAGGCCGCGCCGTGGGCTTGGTTTCCGATGCGGGCATGCCGGGTGTATCTGATCCGGGCTATCGCTTGATCAGCACCTTAGTGGATGCGGGGCAAAAGGTTGAAGTCATTCCGGGGGCCAATGCGGCGACCATGGCGTTGGTGTCTTCGGGCTTATCGATGTCCAGCTTTACGTTTTTGGGCTTTCCATCGCGAAAATCGGGCAAACGACAAAAGATGTTTGAAGCCGAACGTGAAAGCGGGCACACCCTCATCATGTACGAAAGCCCTCATCGTATTGGCTCATTACTGGCCGATGCATTTGCCGTGTTGGGGGACCGGCGTGCCGTGGTGTCGTTGGAACTGACCAAGAAATTCGAACGTTTCCACCGGGGTCCATTAAGTCAATTGGCTGAAGAATTCGCCGGAGAAAAACCTAAAGGTGAGGTGACTCTTATCATTGAAGGCTTGTCCCGTAAATCCAAACGAACAGAGGCGGACGACTGATGGGGCGCCCCGACAAAAAAGGCCAYGATAGGGGCAGCGGACGCGGGGGCTTGCGCAAAACGTATTTGGGTCGGCTGCGCAAAATCTTTGGCGTGCGCGCAGACGTGGCGGAACGATTGGCTTCAATCAAGCTGGAAAGCTCTATTCGCATTAACGCTCTGTCGCCGCTGGGTCACGATGAAATTCTGTCTCGATTAAATGAATTTGGGGCAAAAATWGACCCTATATCCTGGTGTCCGGGGGCTTATCATTTGCTGAGTGATAAGCGGGCGTTGGCCGAACATGAYCTGTTTCAAGCTGGYCAYGTGTATATTCAAAATGCATCAAGCCTCATTCCGGGGCTTGCCATGAACCCGCAACCGGGTGACCGCATCCTTGATGTGTGCGCTGCACCGGGGGGCAAGACTGCGCATATCCAAGCTTTGACCGGGGGCAAAGCCGACATCATTGCCAATGACGCGATGAAGCCTCGTTTGGCTAAGTTGGAAGAGGTGACCACCACCTTTCACGTCCCAAACATCACCATCACCAACTTTGAAGGTCAATTTATCGACCGCCATGTGGAAGGTCTGTTTGATCGGATTTTGCTGGATGCTCAGTGCAGCGGTGAAGGCATGTTGGACCTCAGCCATGGCAGTGCGCTGCGATTTTGGTCCGAAGAGCGCGTCATTAAGATGAGCTTCTTGCAGCAAAAAATGCTGAATGCGGCCTGGAAAGTCCTTAAACCCGGTGGTGTACTGGTTTATTCTACCTGTACCTTTGGCCCTGAAGAAAACGAAGCCCCGGTGGCACGACTGCTCAAACACAATGGGGATGTTATCATCGACCCCATAGATCTAGAAATCCCAGGTCGCATCCCCGGACTGAAGTCATGGCATGATCAAAGCTATCCAGATGACCTGCAAAACGCCATCCGCGTGACTCCATCACCGTTTTTGGAAGGGTTCTTTGTGTGCCGGTTAAGGAAATGCGCGTCCTAACGATCCTCTTAAACCGAGGATACCTTGTCGCCTAGGCCCCCCAAATGAACTAAGGCTGAATACGGACTTCAGGTTTGGTTCAAGCCTGTTCGTTTAGATTAAATCCGTAGATTGAATTTGAAAAAACGCAGGGTATGCAAAATTATTGTTCCGCACAACTTTTATATCTATAGGCAGGGGGGGGAACCTAAGTTATATTTGACAAGACCTTGAAGATGAAACGTTTTAGCGTATAGGGACGGATGGCATGGAGCCGCATAGTTTATATTTCGTCGGGTATGCCGTGTTTGCCACGGTTGGTGGCATTGTTATAGCGAAGGCTCAGTACATTCGCAAACAACGCGAAGGCACGCCGATTAACTTTAAAATATTAAAAGTTGTATTCGGCGTGGCTTTGTTTATGTGGACCGGAGCGGCGCTAGCAGCTGTTTATTATACGTCCAGCACCACAGCTTCGGCGGTTGCGGGTATTTTTATCGGCGTTATTTTAAGCCTGTTCTTTGGATGGCAGATCAATGCAATCATTCGTAAAATTCAAACGGATGAAAAATCTATTGAAGAACTTGCGACCCATGACGCTCTTACAGGATTGTGGAATCGTCGGATTTTTCATCAAACGCTCAAAAATGAAATTAAACGCTCAGACGAATTGGGGCACCCTTTGTCCCTGTTGATGCTCGACATTGATAACTTAAGCGATATCAACGTAGAGCTAGGTTATGAAGCCGGAGATTTGGTGTTGCGAAAGTTGGCTAACATTGTCAACCGCGCGGTCCGTCCTCGGGACCTTATATGCCGTTATCGCAGTAAAGAAATTGCCATTATCTTTCCARGATTGAACGCCGAAACGGCTGGAAAATTTGCGCGAAGCTTTCAGGCCGAAATCGCCTCCCATGACTTTGATATTGGTGAAGGCAATACGGTATGTGTGACCGTGACAGTCGGTATCGCCGCTTACTCAGACAAAACCCCAACGGAAAAATCCTTGTTGGACGCTGGCGAAGCGAGCTTGTTCAAAGCTATGGAAAGCGGCAGAAATTCAATCATGGTTACCACATAACCTGTATTTAACACGTCATGCTCAATAAGCTTTGGCAAAGATCGCCTGCTTAGTTGCTGGGTTTCCGGTCAGGACACAGGTGCCGGGTTCCGTAGGTTGATCGTAGGGCAAACACCGCACGGATACACCCAGTGGTTTAAGGCTTTCCTCAGATTCGGCACTTTCATCCCAATACGCACGGATAAAGCCAGCAGTGGCATATTTATCCTTTTTAAAGAACGCATCAAAGCCTTCTCTGTCGGTAATGTCGGTGCGTATGCGGGCATCGAGATAGGTTTTCGCTTGCTCATATAACGTATTTTGGATGTCTTGCAATTGGGCGGCTATGCCAGATACAAAGGCATCAACGCTGTGCGAAGACTTGCCATAAATATCGGTACGTTCAGTGACCATGACGGTGTCTTGGTCCAGATCACGGGGGCCGAGCTCAACGATCAACGGCACGCCCTTTTTGATCCAGCTCCACCGCTTTTCCCCGGCATTTATGTCGCGCTTGTCGACGATGGCGCGAACACGGTTACCAAAAGCAACAGTGTCATTGAGTCTTGCCGCCAATTCATCGACGGCGGGCAGAACCCGGGCGGCGGCGTCTTCATCACGGGCTATGGGTAAAATAACCACTTGGCGCGGGGCGACCGTGGGCGGCACGCGCAAGCCATCATCATCACCATGGGTCATAATTATGGCACCGATCATCCGGGTGGAAACCCCCCAAGATGTCGTTTCAGCAAAGCTTTCGCCACCATCGGCATCTTGGAATTTAATGTCGGCGGCGCGTGAAAAATTTTGTCCTAAATAATGGGATGTGCCGGCTTGTAACGCCTTTCCATCTTGCATCATGGCTTCGATCGTGTGGGTTTCCACCGCGCCGGGGAAGCGTTCAGATGCTGATTTTTCGCCGGGAATTACGGGAATAGCCAACCAGTCTTCGGCCAAAGCCCGATATTCTTCCAGCATCGTTTGTGTTTCAATGCGGGCTTCTGCTGCGGTGGCATGAGCCGTATGGCCTTCTTGCCATAAAAATTCTGAGGTGCGCAAAAACATACGTGGACGCATTTCCCAACGGACCACATTTGCCCATTGGTTGATCTTCACGGGCAGATCGCGATAGCTTTGAATCCACTTGGCAAAACTTTCGCCAACCATTGTTTCAGATGTTGGACGGATTACCAATGGGCTTTCTAATTCTCCGGCGGGGACCAACTTACCGTCTTTTGAGACGAGACGATGGTGGGTAACAATAGCCATTTCTTTGGCAAACCCATCAACGTGGGCAGCTTCTTTTTCGATCAGCTCCAACGGAATGAACATTGGGAAATAGCAATTTTCATGGCCGGTCTCTTTGATGCGCTGATCCAAGCGAGCTTTCAAATTTTCCCAAATACCATAGCCCCAAGGTTTGATCACCATACAGCCGCGTACACCGGAATTTTCGGCCATGTCGGCTTGGTTAATGACATCTTGGTACCATTTGGGAAAGTTCGCTTCACGAAGGAAACGAAGAGCGGTTTTTTTAGGCTTACTTTGGGATTTGTTGGACATGAACACTACCATTGTTTTTTGTAAAAAATGTTGATTCTTGGTATCAAGCAAAGTGCGATAAAAATCAAGGCCTGATCAATGCATTTTGATTATAATGGTATACAATAGAAAAACAGAATATTTCGAAACGAATAGGGTATCATATTTATTCAATCTATAATTGCTTTGTATGATTTTTGCTGCCAATATTTAGGTGCTATTTCTTTTATCCGTGAAATTGATGTGGAATGACTACGTAAGATGTACTAGTTTGCTAACGGGAAAGAGAAAGATAAAAATTTCGGAACCAATTTATTTGGAAATCGAAAGAGGACTTAAATTTGACCAATCCAAATCATAAAAAATTGAACCCAGCATTGAGCACCAAAACCAAAAAAAAAATCGGCCAAGGAACATACTCTGAAAGAAGCCTACATGGGCAAGTTGTCCACGAATTAGGGCGGCGTATTGTGTCCGGTGCAATCGCAGAAGGGGCCATTTTACCCATTGAAACGGACTTGGGGACTGAATTCGATGTCAGTCGCACAGCTTTGCGTGAAGGCATAAAGGTCCTTACGGCGAAGGGCCTTTTGGTCAGTCGTACGCGCACCGGCACGCGTGTTCGTCCTCGCAGCGACTGGAACATGTTGGACCCCGATGTTTTGGCTTGGCGTTTGGAAACCCGGCACGATCTTGATTTCGTCCAAGATCTGTATGATTTTCGAATGGCAATTGAGCCCATGGCAGCCTCACTCGCCGCAATCCGGGCTACGGATGAAGAACTTGCGCTGATGAGTGAAGCTTTTGCCGATATGCTCAAAGCAAAGAATGATATTCATGCGTTTCTAGAACCGGATATGCGCTTTCATCTTTTGATCCTGTCATCATGTCGCAATGAATTTTTATCTTCGCTGTATGCCCTTATCGAAACGGCTCTTAAATTTAGCTTTGACTTAGTTGAACTTGAAGTCCAAATCGACTTGGCTGATATTCATCGCCCAATACTCGAAGCCCTAAAGGCGCGCGATGCCCGAGGTGCCCATGATGCGATGGTGAATCATTTAAAGTGTTCGCATGACCTGAACGAAGCCGTTCTTGCCCAGATCGTTGCTGAAAATAAATAATCGGCCATAGAGAAATGGTATATTTTAAATTATTATTTTAAATTGAAGGGTGAAGGCGCATCTTTTGGGGTTGAGTTCTAGGCATAATGAAAAAAAGAGACAAATACCCCGGTGCCAGCGAAGAACAAATTAATGCTATGGGGCCTGGGTTAAAAGTTCTGGGGCTCCACCCTTTGATATGGGTGGTGATTGTTGTGGTTTCCATTGCAGCGGCAAGGGCCTGTGACAGTGTTGAAAAATTGGGGTGCAACTTCTTCAAATGGTACGATAGCGAAGATCATTCAAGTGATCACCGCAGGCACAGCGAAGACTCGGATAAAAATTCCGACTCAAAAGGCCTTGAAAACAATCATTAGGGGTGAGGCGCTAACTTTTTAGGCTTTTCAATTGGGCAATAATTGAACCATCAACCACGCTGGGGAACAATCTTTGCATAAACACAAATATCTGTTCAGCCCCGCGTGGGTAACTGGACCGAGCACCACGTTCAATGGCTTTAGCGATGGATTCAGCGACCACTTCCGGTTCATCCAACTTCATTTTCATCGGTTCGATCAGGTGCTCAAAGGCTTGGGTTGCCCCGGTTTTAGCTGCACGTGGTGCAATGTATATGACCTTGATGCCCTTTGGCGCCAATTCACGACGCAAAGCATCAGATAACCCGCGTATCCCAAACTTAGTTGCAGAATAACCAGCGAACAGCGGAAACGCAATATCGCCAAACATAGAACCAATATTAATCAGAGTCGGGCAGGATGATTTTTGAAGGGTTGGTAACAAGTCACGGGTCATCTGCATCGGTGCCAACAAGTTTACGTTGACCATCAATTGYAGCCCYGCGTCTGTTGYKTCGGACAATGGACCAACAGAAACGACACCRGCATTGTTAACCAGTGCATCAATCCCGCCATACGTTTCTACAGCGCTGCTTTGAATGGCTGCGCGGGTTTCCGCTTTGGTTATGTCGCCAACAACGATCGTTGCATTGTCGGGATGTTCGAGTGATTTCTGGGTCTCATTCAGGCCATCTGCATTAAGGTCCGCTAAAACAAGGTTTGCGCCACGTGTGGATAGAACGCGCGACAAGGCGCGTCCGATTCCTGATCCGGCACCGGTTACGACAATGATTTTACCGTTGATGTTCATAGGGAATCCTTACATTTATGCGTTAAAATTTAAGGTGCCGTTTGGTCAGGAAGGTGTTGCCCAAGCTCACGGAACATGTTGCCAAACAACATATAGAAATCTTTAGCCGCTGTAATAATAATGTCTTCAATTGTAAGATCGTTAATGCCGTTCACCAGGTCTTGAAAGAACTGGACGTGTTCTGCATCCAGTGCACCATGGCTTGTAAGGTAGGAAAAGGCATTGGGAGGCGCGTCGCCAAAGCTTCTGGAAATAGAACCCGCAGCYTTATCSGCCAATTCAACGGACATGCCTTCYAAAACATGAATCATACCCAACAGGGCGTAAGGACTGATGTGTTCGACGACATAGTGAGCATAGCCAATCATGACACGACAGGCAAAGCCTCCTTGACCGTTGCGGATTGCTTCTGAATCCGTTCCCAAAGCGGCAAGATCTTCAAGAATCCACTCATCATGGCCCGTTTCTTCTTCAATATATTCGTTCAGCGCCCCAATGTAGGACGGGTCACCCGCAGTAAGGCACGTATCGCGAGCCAAGGCGAGCAATGGGACCGTAAATCGGACATGATGGTAAGCTTGTTCAAGGTAAGCCGCATATAACGTGCGCGTGACACCATGTTGTACAGTGTGGTGGATCAAGCTAATCGTTTGAAAGCCTTGGCGTTCGGTGCTGGTCTCATTCATAAGACGTTGGAAAAATGTCATGTGCGGATCCTTATGTCGTCATCTCAGTCAAGGTGATGTGTGCGGGTTGGGCGTAATGGGGGGCGCTGCTTAAGGCTGCGCGGACGGTGTCCGTCAGCCCYTTGGTCTTTAAATGTGGAGCATGGGTGACGTTTAGYACYAATTTTTGGTCGTCGTTTAGGSTKAGTTTTGCCARGATAACGCCTGGGGCATCTTTGGCCAGGGTTTCAATCCATTCGGGACTAATGTTGCGGCCATTTGGGGTGACGATCAGGTTGTCTTTGCGGCCCAAAACGCGCAGTTCTCCGGTATCCGTTATTTCGCCAAGGTCACCCGTGTGCCACGTTTGATCCGGCAAGTCTGGGCGTCCCAAATAGCCATCCATAACCGTGGGCCCTGTGATGACGATTTCACCATCCATAAGGGTAATTTTTGTGCCATCAAGAGGCGTGCCAACGGTGCCCGGCTTGCGCTGACCCTGACGATTGACACTCACGACGGAACAACATTCAGATAAGCCATAACCTTCGTGTGCGGGGATACCCAATGCCCAGGCGGTCTCGGCCAGAGCTGGGGAAATTGGTGCACCGCCGACGGCTATAAAACGGAGACTTTTCGGGGCTTCCATTTTCATGGCGCGCAAACCTTGAACCCATGCGCCCAGCAACTCAGGCACCAAAACGGATGCCGTAGGTTGGTGTGTGGCATACGCTTTGATCAAAGGTTCAACATTGCCCTGCAGGACGGCCCCGGCGGCTTTGGCTTCAATGATAAGTGGTGCGCCAGCCAAGAGTGGTACGCAAATCGCAGCAATTTGTTCCAACAGCAGTGAAAAGGGCAAAATAGAAAGATAGCGATCATTGGCACTTGCTCCACTGGCCGCAACCAATCCACGGGCGCTGGCGGTGATTTGACGGGCTCCAATCCGAACGCCCTTGGGGGCTCCGGTGGTGCCAGACGTATAAATCACGCGCCCGGCCTGATCTGCAGCGCTTAAATCCGCGGGCAAGGGTAAGCTTTTGCCTTGGTCGTTGAGGATGGTGCAAGGGCGGTTTAAGCCTTGGGTTAAAGCTTCAACGGCCTCGACGGTCAAGATGAGCTCAACGCCGGCATCATCAATGATGTGGGATAACTGCGCGGGGGAAAAAAAGGTCGGCAGGGGCACCATAGTTTTGCCCAAAGCCGCCAAGGCCAAATCAGCGACCACCCACTCGATACAATTGGGGGCAAAAATAGCGACAGTTTGCGGGGTGTCTTTTAGACGATATACCCAATACCCAACGCGACCAGCTAATTGCGCGAAGGTGACGGATATATCACCTTCGACAAGGGCAAGKGCGYCCGGTCGRTCYTGMGCAAGAAGGGCTAAWGAGGCRAGAAYYTCACGCAAYGTCAGCGTCTTTTTTTAACTCAGGYGTTMRGGGCGCATTGCYAATWTTTGTGGCMGGCATGGAAACRAAAGCATYGTGAATGGCYACRACTTTGGGGTTGGTCGCGTAATAACGGCCCCATTCTTCAGCATTGTTTACGCGGTCCACTTTGGCCGGAGCTAATTCTTCTGCGGGGATACCTGAACGAATAAGCATGTGGTGCAGGCGTTCGGTAACGGTAAAGAAAGCGAATCGCACGTTTAGGGCATTGAGATAGCCGATGATTCCCGAAAATAAGGCATGTGAAGCATTGGGGTGGGTTGCCACTAATGTCGTTACTTCGGCAATTTCAGAACGTGTTGCCGGCGGAAGCCAATGGTCAGACAGAACTTGTTCAATAGGGCGATCTAAATACACTTCGGAAAAAAAGTTGCCCCCAACCCGCAACCCTGCAGCAGCGCACAAAACGCCATCTTGGCCGGGAAGGGCGATCAGCAAGTCCGAAAAGGCCGTGATCTTTGCGCTATACTCGTGGTCATAGACGCCCGCAATTAAGGCTTCAGCCTCAGCACGGGCGGGGTGATTTCGGTCAATTAAAATAGGTGCAGCTGTGGTGCTCATGTCTACGGGAAACCTTCTAAAAGCTCGTGTTGCAATGATAACGATTGAGCGAGGACTTTTAATTCAAGCTGTAAACAATTTTTGATGAAGACTTGTCAGGGAAGGTGACGTGGACCAAATCACCTTGGGAATTGTACCATACATCACGCGTTAGTTCACCCGTGATTTTGTAGTGACGGGCAGACACTTTTGTGCCTTTAGCATCGACTTGTTCGATCCCTAAATCGTCAACTTTAATTTCCATGATTTTGCCGTCTATGGTGTTGATGATTGTGGCTTGGTTGACGATTGCAGGGTTCCAAAGACTAGCCGGAATCGCCGCAGCGGATGCGAACTGACGGCGATTTTGTTTGTTGATGGTACTATTCAACATGATCTTACCATTTTTTGCGGTTGCCTTAAGTGACTTTGGCGTACCGTCGTCGTCGGTGGTGGACTTCAAAGACACGAGGTGTCCGTTGCTCCACACTTCTTTGGATTCGTGAATGAATTTGTAGAGCGTAACAAACAAAACCTTYACTYGRATATCAGTGCTGACMTTYACTTGAGTATCAGTGCCGTTGGTGTCGATTGTGTAAGACTGAGTGCCGATAGAGCTTCCATCACGAAGAACTGTAAAGTCCAGGGTCTTACTTGCTGCTAGGGCATCAAAGCTCATTACAGAAATCAAAGCGGTACCTATGGTGGCAACGGAACGCAATGCTGTGTTCATGATGGATGGTCCTCTTAATGTTTGACGTTAGTTCTTAATATAAAGGCACAATAAGGCAAACTATCTTAACCGATGCTGAATGTTTTTCGATGTAAAAATATGAAGGAAAAAGGAAGTCGCGTGTAGCGTGGTGTAACACGGTTACGCCACCTTTAATATCTATATACCACCAGAAATCGAACCGCCCTTTTGTTTGCGCCGGATGGTTTTTTTGAAATACGCTATTGATAGCCTTATGCGGTGGGCAGATATTCTATATTGGCTTTTAGAGTGAGCGTAGCAGGGGGCTTTTGTAAAAAATATGGATCTATCGATTCGGTACGTTTCGTTGAAAACACGAACCAAGATTCTAAAGTGTTATTTATGTCTCACGGCTTTAAAAGTATTTCTTAAATTGCCCGCCTAACTGAAGATATCGGTAGCAACACTAAGGTCGTCGTGACAATTTAACGATCTCATCAAACCCAAGAAAATTGATGAGCCGTTTGTCATAACGCGTAAAAGCACGGTGGAAATTCTTAAGTTTATTGAAAAAGTGCTCAACGAGATGACGTTCTTTGTAGAGTGTTCTATCGTCGTTTCTCTATTCTTTTCGGTTCCGCTTTGGCAAAAACAGGTTTTGTCGGCAAGAGCGTGCGCGGGTGCAAAAACCCCTCGATCAAATTTTCGGCCTGAACAATATCGCCAGCGTGCCCCGGAGCGCGCCATCCATAGTCAGGCATTGTAAACCATCGGCTATTACTGCGCAGGCCACGCTTTCTTTTGCTTTCGCCAGGCACTAGAGGGGCTATTATGATCCCCTGATTGTCCCGCTATTCGCCACATTATAGGCTTGTATCCAAGTCGGCCTGTATCCAAGATCGTTCTCTCAAAAAGTAATCTTGAATCACAAATCAGCACCTCAGGGAATCCCCTAAATGTTAAAAGGTCACGAGGACCTAGGCCCTGACCTTTGCCCATTTAACGATGTGACGCTTTTGGGACCTGCCCACAGACCTTCTACTATGCCATATTGAAGGCAAAACCTGAGGCCCAAACAGTTCATTATATATGGGGTGTAGGTCATTTTGACAAGAGGCAATGGAAATATGGTGAAAATTATGAAAAACGTTTTTTAGAAAAAAAATTTGCTGTCCCCTTAAATATGAGTAAACTGAACGCAGCCTTAAAATATTGAGGCATAATTTAAAAAAATAGGGGACTAACTGTTATGAAATTACGTTCTACATTTGCTATTGCTGCAGTCGCAGCCATCGGTGCTCTTGGTTTTGGCATGAGTGCTCAAGCTGCTGGTACGCTTGTTTCTATTACTTTGACTGATTCAGCAGCAGGCATGGAAGTCATTAGCAACAGAAACAGAGCCGTTGCTGGTCCTGTTTCTTTTGCAGCGACAAACCGCTCACCTTCTGACCTTCAGCACGAAATGCTGGTTGTCAAAGTTGATAGCGATGCTCCAGTAATGCCTTACGATGAAAAAACTGACCGTATCCCAGAAGATAAGATCAAATCGCTCGGCGAAATTCCTGAAATTGATTCAGGCGAAGGCGGTGCTTTGACTCTTGATTTGTCTGCAGGCACATACTTGTTGTTCTGCAACAAGCCAGGTCACTTCAAAGCTGGCATGAAAAGATTGTTTTACGTCCAATAAAACAAGCCAGAAGATATAGATCGCTCTTCGTAAAGCGTGATTTATAGATTTTAAAAGGGACACAATACCGTAAGGTGCTGTGTCCCTTTTTACGGCCGTAATCAAAAATCATGCTAGGCTCAGGACCTATTAATCTATAATTCAGTTTTCTGTTGGATAATGGGCTCCCTATTTCCCTTTGTCTCCCGGGGTGCCTCGTGTTGATGACCTTCGGGGTATATCCGGGATCATTCATGTCTTGAAGCGTGGATTACAGTGGCGTGATGCACCTTCTGAATACGGTCCGCACAAAACACTTTATAACCGCTTTATGAGAGGGAGCCGAAKRRGCGTWYTTGACCGTATATTTTYTGGRYTTGCCGGGRCWGAAGRTGTTCMMGRTCAGCTCMAAATTGATGCGACACACCTTAAAGCTCACCGTACAGCAGCCWRCCTGCTGTTCTTTGGGTAAATTCRTYACCCAAAYTCAAGCGCTAMGGCGTCAAAAAGGGGATGTTCCCCGTCGTATYGGGCAAMCARAAGGCGGCTTAAACTCAAAACGTCATGCGGTGTGTGATGGTCAGGGTCGCYCCGTTGTCATGCTTTTATCAGAAGGGCAGATGAGCGATTATACGGGTRCTAAATTAATGKKGRATGTTTTACCATCAGCCAAGTGCTTCTTGGTAGACCGAGGGTATGATGCAGATTGGTTCTGTAAGGCGTTGAGAACCAAGGGTATTGATCCTTGTATACCGCCCAGAAAAAGTCAGAAGAAACAAATAGAATATGA
>JAESSB010000085.1 GCA_016764335.1 Magnetovibrio sp. | reverse complement strand
GATTTCAAGAATTATTATCTCGGTTATGTCACAAAATATTTAAAGTCAGATTCCCCTGCTTTGCTAAGCTATACAAGGTTTCTGGCCGTGATGCCCACGGGATCCGGAAAGTCCGTGTGTTTCCAGATTCCAGCCCTGCTTAAAGGTGGCCTAACCCTTGTGGTGTCGCCTTTAGTGGCATTAATGGAAGACCAAGTCGCGGCCCTCAGGCTTATGGGGGTTGCCGCCGATACCATCAATTCATCCCATGACCGACACATCAATGTTGAAGCCTGGAAACGAGCGGCCTCGGGCCAAACGCGCTTGTTGTACCTCGCCCCGGAACGTTTGATGACGGAGCGCATGTTGGGCGCATTATCCAAACTTCCCATCAGCCTCATCGCCGTTGACGAAGCCCATTGCCTTTCCCGTTGGGGGCCATCCTTTCGCCCTGAATACGAAGCGTTATCCCGACTTAAGGACATTTTCAAAGACGTCCCCATTGCGGCCCTGACGGCAACGGCGGACTCAGCCACCCAAGACGATATCGTCGCCAAATTATTTGGCGGAACGGGGCGACGGCTGATTTCCGGATTTGACCGCCCAAATATTCAACTTGTCGTGCAAATGCGCACCGATGCCAACCGCCAATTGCTTGACGTGGTCAAGGCTAATGCTGGTGAAAGTGGTATCGTGTATTGTCTCTCTCGGGCCAAAACAGAAAAAATGGCCGCATTTTTGAGCCAAAATGGCGTACATGCGGTGACGTATCATGCGGGGATGAGTGCTCAAGAACGCGCCAAAAACCAAACCACGTTCATGATGGAAAGCGGGGTTGTTGCCGTTGCCACCATCGCCTTTGGCATGGGCATCGATAAACCGGACGTGCGTTTCGTCTGTCACACCGACATGCCAGGGAGCATGGAAGCTTATTATCAAGAAATTGGTCGTGCCGGTCGCGATGGCAAACCAGCTGTGGCCCACATGGTTTATGGCTTAAATGATTTGCGTATGCGACGCATGTTTATCGAACAAGAAGACGGCGAGGTTGATCATAAACGCCGGGAACACAAACGCCTCGATGCGCTGATCGCCTATTGCGAAGCACCCGAATGTCGTAGACAGGCCTTGTTGTCATATTTTGAAGATACCCAAGTCGCCAGCACGGGGTGCAACAACTGCGACATTTGCTTGGACCCGCCCAAAATGGTCCATGGCACAGAGTTGGCGCAGAAACTTTTAAATGCCGTTCTGCAAACCGGGCAAGTATACGGTCAAGCCCACATCGTCGATATTTTACGCGGGGCCGACACCGAAAAAATGCGCTCAAGCCGCCACAACAAAATACCCTCTTATGGCGCAGGAAAAGACATAAACAAAGACACCTGGAGGTCCATCGTGCGGCAAATGGTGTCATCAAATCTTTTGCATTTAGACGTCGTCGGACACGGTGGCATAAGCGTCACCGACAAAGGCCAAGCGGTCTTGCAGGGCAACTTGACATTCAATTATCGCGACGACATCATCAAGCAAAAAGACGTTAAAAAGGGCCGCCCTGCCCACGCTCAAACCTCTGATGATCTGACCCCTCGACAATCTGCCTTGCTATCGTGTCTTAAAGACAAACGCAGCGAACTGGCAAGAGCCCGCAACAAGCCCGCCTACATCATCTTTTCCGATCGCTCGTTAGAAGATATGGCGCGTCAACAACCCTACGACAAGTCGAGTTTTTCTGACGTGCACGGTGTGGGAGCGGCCAAGCTTGATGAATTTTCCGATATTTTTTTGAACGTCATCGCAAACAATTTAGCCGAATAGTTTCGCCTTAACCAGAAAGGCCAATTGGCAAATTACGGTGCGCAGGCGGCCCTCGTCCCAAGTGGCGGCAGATCAAGAACAATACTGCTCAACCTATTTTCGGCATTGTTCTTTGCAACATAACCTTTAATACCTTTTACCGTGCATTTCGTTGATGAAACCTTGGTCTCTAGGTCAACAGGAGGCACCTTAGGCTTCATAACTTTTTGCGGCACAGCGGCCAAAACAGGCGCATCCATCACGCTTTCAGCAGGCTTTACAGAGCCCCAGGGAACGTGCGCTTTACGCTCTCCCTTTTGCTCTTTTTTCGGGGCTTTAGGGTTTAGCTTAAGCTTCATGATACTTGCCACAGGCGGTTCACGCTTTGACATGGCCTTCAAAAAGAACGTCCGAATGGGGCTCAGTTTGGCCTTGGTCATGGGAACAACGGTGACGATGGGCAGGGGCGGTGGTTGCACGGGTTTGGGCTTCATGACCTCTGCTTTTACGACCTTAGGCTCTATCGGGTGGGGGGGCCGAGGCTTAGGTTTTTGGACCAACATCTTGGGAATAACCTGAAGATCCCCCGTCTGCATCACGGCTTTTTTGTCAGGCATGCCGATTGTCGACGGTGCGGCCATTGAACGAGGCCCACCAAACATTGAGAGAGGGCCAGAATTTTTTGGTCCAACGCTCGTCACGGCTTTCACAACTTTCATGGGTTTCACGACAAGTACTGGTTTTGGTTTTGGTTCCACCACCTTAGGACGCTCAAGGATGGCGGGTTCAGGCTTTACCTGCACCTCTTTGACATAAGCTCTTGGTTTTGACGGAGGATAGTCGGGCGGCGTTGTCAGTTCTGCAAACCCTTGTGACACGTCCTTTACAATAACAGGCGGCGTTGGGAGCGGCACTTGAGCCACCGTAGCCTGATGTTGAACCGGTTTGGACGGGCCATTTTTGTGCATTACATCGCGCACTTTCAACAAATACTGAGCAAGATAGAAGTTCCCCAGATCAATCGCCCGATCAATGGCCGCTTTGTCCTTTGCATTAAACGCATAAAGATCAGCCCCCGCCTCCACCGCCATCTTGGCGGCAGCCAGATCATCCCGCTCAACAGCCTCAAACAATTTTTGGGTCTGTGCATCAAGATCTTGGGCCATCACTTGGTCCGTAGCGAACAGAGATAAGACGACAAAAACAACAGCACACAGACACTGTGACCAAAGGTTTTTGCACATTATCATTTTTAAAATCACCACGAATGTTTTCACCAAAGCCTGTTTATCACATTATAAGGTTGACGATTATAAAGATAATGTTGAATTTGAGCACAACAGTCGACTGCACAGCCCTGCTTTGGCGTGCACAACAAACATTTGAAAAGTCCAACATGAACCATCGCCTTACCTTTTCCATCCTCTGCCTTTCGGTCCTGTTCACGTCGCCGCTTGCGGCCCAAGACTTTCAAGATGGATTAGAAGCCATAAAGCGTGGCGATTATGAAAGCGCTTTACAGGACCTTAAGCCATTCTTAAAACAGGGACGACCAGAGGCCCAATACAATTTAGCGGTGATGTATGACAATGGTTTGGGCATTCCCCAAGACCATAAAAAGGCCTTCAAATGGTACACATTGGCCGCGAAACAAGGCGACGCTAACGCCCAAAGCAATCTTGGGGCCTTATACGAACAGGGCATTGGCACGGCTCAAAACATAGAGGCCGCCGTAAAGTGGTACACATTGGCAGCAGATCAAGGGGTGCCAAGTGCTCAAAACAATCTAGCGTTGTTGTATTCCCACGGCAAAGGCGTTCCCCAAAACCTTAGGCTTGCCGTGAAATGGTACACCTTAGCCGCCACACAAGGTGAAATAAACGCGCAAAACAACTTAGGCCAAATCCTTGACCACGGACAAGGCGTCCCTCAAAACTTCAAAAAAGCTCTTCAGTGGTATACACGGGCGGCGAACCAAGGTGATGCTGCGGCCCAGTATAACCTTGGCATTCTGCTTCAAGACGGGCACGGCACCCCGCAAAATTATGAAACGGCGATCCAATGGTTCACCCTTGCCGCCAACCAAGGCGATATCGATGCCCAAAGCCGTTTAGCCTTGATGTTCAAAAATGGCCTCGGTGCCCTGCAAAATGACCAAACGGCGGTCTACTGGTACAAACGTGCGGCCCACCAAGGCCAAACCGATGCTCAGTATAATCTGGGCTTGATGTACAAAAATGGCATTGGCGTCCCACAAAACCTCAAAACGGCAGCCAAGTGGTTCGAATTAGCTGCCAACCAAGGTAAAGCCGAAGCACAGCATAACCTGGGCTTGATGTACAAAAATGGCTTAGGCGTGCCTCAAGATGATGAAATGACGGTCTATTGGTCCGAAAAGGCCGCTATCCAAGGCGTTGCCTCTGCCCAATATGATTTGGCCTTGATGTACAGCAACGGCATAGGTGTAGCACAAAGCTACGCCTTGGCCGCCGCGTGGATGAGCAAAGCTTCTAACGGAAATGACGCCAACGCTCAGTATAACTTAGCCTCACTGTATAAAAACGGCATCGGTGTAAAACAAGACGATAAAACAGCTCTCTATTGGTATCACCGTGCCGCCGAACAAGGCAACATCAGTGGCCAGTTCAACCTGGGCATGATGTATTACAAGGGTATAGGGACGCCCCAAGATTTCGGCGGAGCTTACGCGTGGTGGAGCATCGCAGCAGCGCGGGGACACGTTGGCGCAAAAAAAAATCTAGAGGTCGTGGCAAAAGAAATCTCACCTCAAGCTCTTAAAATTGCAACTGCATTTATAAAGTCTTGGACTCCAAAACCCTAGCCGTTTACGGACTATAAAGGTCGCAACATTCAGCACGTTCACCTTGAGACCCTTACCGTTCACTTCATAAAGATCTGATTTTTCACACAATAATGAATCAGGGGGCGGAAACAATGGGTAAAGGTCCTAAGATTCAGGCATCGGGGGCTAAATATATAAAACTTGGCGTGAAAGGAAATCTGGAAGCCCGATGCAGCGCGAAGGGGGCGTGAGATGCGTAATGGGATTTCGCATGATGAGGCTCTAAAGGGCGATAGAGAAGCTTTAAACAAATACTTTATTCGTCAGGAGATCACCCAAAGGACGACCAGCGGTCATAGTCGGCAAGTTTTGGATTTTTATCATGTAAAAGAGAACACCTTCCGGATTACTTTTTTCGGATGGATTTTGTGGTGATACAAGGCGTATGGTGGTGTTGAATACCTTGGTGGCGGATTCAGGTGCGAAGTGCAACACCTGCTCTAAATTGGATTTTGACATCGATGCCGAGTTCTTTCAATAGGGCTTAAACTGGGGTTTTAAATCCGATGCATTTTCTGGGCGTCAGGTTGTGGCTGAGGATGATGTCTTGAAGTTCGTCCTCGCTCATTTTGTCGATGTTTCGTTT
>JAESSB010000084.1 GCA_016764335.1 Magnetovibrio sp. | reverse complement strand
TAATTGAATAATACCCCCTTAAAGTGCACATCTAAAAATCGAATAAAAATTATAAAATATGATCCTTATCGGCATACTTTTCCTCTAGCTAGGCAAAAAATGCCGAACGATCACATATCTTCGTTAGATTCAATACATTGATTTAGGCCCTGTAGATAATTAAGGGATTCCCAACGGGGCTAAAATGTGATTCCAGCTTTCTTTTAGGAGAAAGTAACGATGAACCCAGAACGTTTTGTTATCACCGATCAGGTTTGGACACAGATTTCCCCCGTTTCATCAGGGAAATATACGGATTGTGGCGTAAGGGCCCCAAATACCCGTTTATGTCTAGAGGCTGTGTTGTGGCGTGTGCGAACAGGTTCCCCTTGGCGTGTTTTGCCTTCTGGGTTTGGACATTGGAACAGCACCTTTATACGGTTTCGGCGTTGGGCACAGCGTGGCATTTTTGATCGAATACTTGAGAGCCTGTCCAGMGAGATCGATTTTGAATATGTCATGATTGACGGGACCAGCGTTAGCGTTCATCAGAAGGCCAGCGGAGAAAAKGGAGATTTAAGAATCAGGCCATAGGACGTTCAAGGGGCGGTCTGACCACCAAAATCATAGCTCTTGTTGATGCCTTGGGAAACCTCATTCGATTGACGCTTCTTCCGGGTCAACGCCATGATCTGCTTGGGGTTGAGACTGTGATCAAGGCTATAGAATTTGCRGCCTTTCTCGGTGAMAAAGCNTTNGATGCACATTGGTTACGTGACNNGAACGGSSAGASCGCAAAGCCAGTGTTGTTATCCCMTCAAAGAGCAAYAGAACGTTACAAATTCCACACGACAARGAAGTCTATAAAKRRCGGCATCTGGTSGAAAACTATTTTGCTAAAGTCAAGGAATTTAGGGGCATTGCTACGCGATATGACAAAACTGATGTCAGCTATAGTGCAAATTGGCACCTAGCAGCGGGCATAATTGCCACTAGAGGATTGTCAACGGGTCCTAGGATCCAGACTCATTCAAACCCAGGAGCAAATAAGTGCTGCCAAGCATAAGGCCGCCCTGAAATTTTCGGCATTTTTATCATAGCGAGTTGCAATGCGCCTAAAGTCCTTTAGTCGCCCAAACATGCGTTCTATGACATTGCGCCCTTTGTATCTGGCTTTGTTAAAGGGGTGCGGTTTCTTTCTATTCCTTTTGCTTCTGGAAACACTCCGTTTCCAGAAGGCGCACTCAGGCGTGTTTGGAATGACGGGAACGATGTGCCGAGATTTTAAATATTGTCTCCAATGATCCGCATCATAGGCTTTATCGGCAAGCAAATATCGAGCTTGTGGGAGGCGTGCACCAAGCATAACAGCCCCCGTAATATCTGCCGTTTGACCCGGCGTTAAAGAAAAGACCAGAGGGCGGCATTGTTCGTCGCTTATGGCGTGAACCTTGGTGTTTCGGCCTCCTTTTGTTCAGCCAATGGCCTGAATAAGAGCCCCCCTTTTCCCCCACCTGCACATCGCTAGGCTTTGATATGAGAGGCATCAATGGAAATTTATTCAGGGTTTTCCGACAGAGCCGCCGTCAGTTCGGCAAACATATATTGCCAAATTTCTTTCTGAGACCAACGATTATAGCGGTTGTAAACCGTTGTCGATGGGCCATATTCTGCCGGGCAATCGCGCCAACGACACCCAGATTGAAGCACATGAATGATGCCACTGATCATGCGCCGATCATCTTCGCGCCGCCGACCCGCCGCTCGAAACGGMAAATACGGCTTAATCAGTGAAAATTGATCGTCTGTAAGCCAAAAACCTCGCGCCATAGCTCGAAACCTCCATATTTTGAATTCAAGATATTGAATCATATAAAGGTTAATGAGTTCTAACCCTAGGTCATGAACCTGCCTGGGGGCTGGTTTCGAAAGGCTGGTGATCGGTCCTTTTTTTGTAATGACCGCTTCAGTTTTGAGGATGTGCCTCTTCATGAGAAACACGAATGGTTCGTGAGACACTGACACCCCGTGCAACCTGTAGCTCAATACGTTTTAAAAATCGGCTGATGCTAGATGGGTTTGTTTGGTGCAAACAGGCCATAAAATATTGCGGGATCGCCCATCGGTACACAATCAACAAAACAAGTGAGTGATCTTCAAGGCTGCCCACGCCCCCGTCGTTCACGGCGCCCACACCTCATGGGCGACCGGATCGGTTTTTTTGGCTAACAATTTGGTCTTGCCAATGAAGCCTCAAACGTTCAACCAATTCACGGAAGGTATCTGCATTAACCCGGTCAGAGTTTGGAATTAACGCTTGGACATAAGACATGCGCTGTTAAACTTTACCATAAAAAGAGCCTCTCTCGCTCTTTCTCTCTTGAATTATACTTGAGCTAACAAAGATTCATCAGATTTTTTGCAACAGGTCTATTATGCAATTATAACACGCAATGATACGAAAATTATTCGCATTCTCGAATATACGCTATAAATATAACAACGTGCAATATCACCTATGATAATGGTGCCGATGATTATCGGCACTCTATAGTATATATTATAATGACTTGTATCTATTGCAAATTCCCTCGTTATCATAGTAGCCTCCAACTATGGAAAATTTTATTCACTTTATCGATGCTGGGCTAGATATATCGACTGCGTACGTTGCCACTTATAATGCGCCATATGTTATAGCGTCTTTATTGATCTCTATTGTGGTTCCCTATATGGCCCTGAATTTGGCGGATCACGTTCATTGTAGCTCCTCCACCCGCGATGAAATAATCTGGTTGTTCCCAGCTTCAATCACCCTGGGCGGTGGCGTTTGGTCAATGCACTTCATCGGCATGTTGGCTTTTAGTCTCCCCGGCAGAATTTATTACGACCCGACCATGACCTTAATTTCATTGCTGTCGGGTATTATCGCCTATGCTGGGGCATTGTGGGTCGCCCGTCACAGCACGGTTTCATACCTTAAATTGTTGATTGGCGGTGTCTTAATGGGCGCAGGGGTCAGCATTATACACTATATTGACATAGCTTCCATGCGCATTGCAGCCTCTATTTATTTCTCCCCTTGGCTCTACGCCCTATCTGTTGGGTTTGCAATCACTCTGTCGACTTTGGCCCTGTATGCTCGATTTGCCTTTCAACGCCTTAATTTCCCGATTTATAGGTGGGTCCAACTTTTGACTGTTGCGACGATTATGGGTATTGCTATTTCAGGCATGCACTACATCGCCATGCAGGCTGTATTTTTTCTGCCCTTAAAGAATTCCTTAATCGATACTGCCGTCCTGTTAGAGAAAACCTTTGCCGTTGATGTTATTATGACGGATTTTGCTTTGGTCGCCCTTATATTGGCCGGGATCATTTTCGCCCGCTATATGGAAACGATCGGCCGGGTAAAACGCGAAATTGATACCCGAGAAGTCGCAGAACACAGTAATTCCGTCCTATCTCAAGCCGTTGAACAGAGTTCGGCAATCGTTATAATTACAGATCGTTACGGTAAGATTGAATACGTCAATCGCAGTTTTGTCGAAACCAGCGGCTATACGGCGGAAGAAGCCATTGGAAAAACATCAAGCATCATCAAATCAGGACTGACGACGCAAGAAGAATATGCCAATATGTGGGATACCATCAACGCTGGCAAAGCGTGGAGCGGCGCCTTTTATAACAAGAAAAAGAATGGGCAGCTTTTTTGGGAAAAATCATTAATCACCCCCATTATGAACCTAGATGGATCTATCGATAGTTTCCTGTCTATCGGTGAAGATATTACCGAACTAAAACGTGATCAAGCCGCCCTTAAAGATGCAAAAAGAAGAGCCCGCGAAAGTGACGAACGGTACGCCCTYGTCATTRATGGGATGAGAGACGSCGTCTGGGACTAYAATATCTTAGATAATACGCTGTACACGTCCTCAAGGTTTKCCGACTTGTTRGGCTATGAGRYSGRSGAAWTKARCCTAACATTYCAAGACTGGATGGACCGTGTKCATCCCGCGACCAGGGAAAAATACAAATCRCACTTGTCGGCACATCTYGMSGGTGAAACGGCTGTTTACGCTTGCGAGTATCAGATTGCCCAAAAAAATGGCGGGTATATTTGGGTTTTGGATCGGGGSAAGGCCATATTCGATGAAACRGGTCGTGCCTRTCGCATGGCGGGYTCGSTYTCYGAYATCACAAAACGYCGTTTAGCKGAAGATGGCCAGCGGCAATCTCAAAAGCTTGCCGCTGTGGGCCAATTTTCAAGCGGTATTGCCCACGAGTTCAATAACATTCTTGTTGGCATTCGTGGTTTTACCGACATGGCTATCATGGATGCCGAGAACCCCAAAGAAGTTTGTAGTCATCTTGCCGAGGTGCAAGAGGCAACAGATCGTGCCGCAAAAATGACCAAAGACATGTTAGCCTTTAGCCGAGGACAGGATATCAAGGTCACACAGGTTAAATTTGACCTCTGCGATATGATTGATGAAGCCGCAGCCTTTCTTAAGCCCATATTATCTAAGAATGTTCATCTACACACTGATATTGCCAAGCGGGACATTTTAATTTATGGAGACCCCCAACAAATTTCTCAGATTATTTTAAACTTGTCCGTCAATGGAAAAGACGCCATGTTGGACGGAGGAGATTTAACCATCGGCATTCGCACCGTAGAATATCTTGCGCCCCAGCTATACAAGCATCCTTCCATGACTCCTGGTCATTATGCTCAACTCTTTATTTCCGATACTGGAACGGGCATTGACGATAAAACCTTGCAGCGCCTCTTTGAGCCTTTCTTTACCACCAAGGATTACGGCAAAGGTACGGGGTTAGGCTTATCCGTTGTACACGGGTTTATCACTCAAATGAATGGCTTTATCGATATTGAAAGTAAGTTGGGTAAGGGAACGACCTTCTTCGTAAATCTCCCGCTTTTTGATACAATTACTCTTAAGTGACGATAGACCTGTTGCAAAAGTCTGATGGATATTTGTTAACTCAAGTGTGAGCCAAGAGAGGAAGAGCGAGCGCGGCTTTTCCTCTGGCAAAATTTAACAGCACATGGCTATGTCCAAGCGTTAATTTGACCCCCTGACCGGGGTTGATGCGTGAATAGCCCCTAGATTCTAGGCTCAGGACTCATTAATTAAGAGAAAAGATGACCACGGCTGCGCTGCATCGTGCTGAAAAGCACGTGTGTGCGCATCGACCATAGCGCAGTGCGATGCGCCGCCAGTCCTTGATTTTACCAAAACGGAGCGACCATGGCCATTACACACCGCATGACGTTTTGAGTTTAAGCCGCCTTTTGTTTGCCCGATACGACGGGGAACATCCCCTTTTTGACGCCTTAGTGAGCTACTCCCCATTGATCGGACAGATCATTCACTAATTTAAGCTATAATCATGTCCTCTGGTTGTTGCTCCATATTGATGTTTACAACGCTTGC
>JAESSB010000083.1 GCA_016764335.1 Magnetovibrio sp. | reverse complement strand
AAGGGAGGGAAACATCGTTTCCAGGGCCAATTCAAGTCCTGGAATGACATTGTTAACCGTTGCTGCTTTGCATGGAACCAACTCATTGATCAGCCATGGAAGATCATGTCCATTGGATTAAGAGATTGGACACACCAATGATTCTTTTTGGTGTAATCTTTCGTTAATTTGCATCACGCTACATTCAATATCAAAAGCGCACTTGGCGAAGGCTCAACCTTCACCTTCGCCCTGCCTGCCTCACGTTCTATGAGCCCCTAGATTAAGATATTGCCGAAACGGTGAAGATGGCCCACCCTGTTACTTTAGCTTCTTGAATTTTATTGAAAACCGAAATACTCATGACCAATAACCGCCCTAAGTCTACTGTTCAGCGCGATACCCATAGCCTCATTCATCCCTTCACCAACCTTAAGACCCATCTTGATACGGGGCCAATTGTAATCACCCGTGGCGCTGGAGTTTCCGTGTTTGGTGAAGACGGAACCGAATACTTGGAAACAATGGCCGGGCTTTGGTGTACGTCTCTGGGCTGGAGCCAACCCCGCCTGGTCAAGGCCGCGACGAAGGCTATGGAACGGCTCCCCTTTTATCATTCGTTTAATGGCAAAGTCCCCGATATCACCGCCGARCTTGGCGAACGCCTACTGTCGCTCGCCCCGGCTCCCTCTGGCGGCCCCAAAATGAGCAAAGTGTTTTTCGCCAATTCCGGATCGGAAGCCGTCGACACGGCTTTGAAATTGGTGTGGTACGTGAACAATGCCCGTGGACGTCCTCTCAAGAAAAAAATTATTGCCCGCGACAAGGCCTATCACGGTTCGACCATTGCGGCCGCAAGCCTGACCGGGCTCCCTGCCCTGCACAATGCGTTTGATCTGCCKATTGACMGGATTTTGCGCACCGGATGTCCGCACCACTACMGATTTGCAAAGCCCGGCGAAAATGAACAAGATTTTGCCACCCGTTTAGCCGAAGAATTAGAACACCTCATCCAAGCCGAAGGCCCAGATACCGTGGCGGCCTTTATCGCCGAACCTGTGATGGGGGCTGGCGGCGTCATCTTGCCCCCMAAAACCTATTTTGCCAAAATYCAGGCCGTTTTGAAGAMRTAYGATGTGCTGTTGATCGCCGATGAAGTCATTTGCGGTTTTGGCCGTACCGGCAACATGTGGGGCAGTCAGACCTATGGCCTTAAACCTGATATGATCACCACGGCTAAGGCCTTATCTTCGGCCTATCTGCCCATATCAGCCCTGATGGTTTCGGAAGAAATTTTTCAAGACATGGTCAAAGAAAGCGATCTTCAGGGCATTTTCGGTCATGGCTTTACCTATGGCGGGCAYCCTGTGGCTTCYGCTGTCGCTCTTGAAACGCTCAATATTTACGAAGAGCGCGACATTATTGGTCATGTGCAAAATGTTCAGACCAAATTCCAAGACGGACTTGCCAGCCTGAAAGATCACCCCTTAGTCGGGGAAGCCCGCGGCATTGGCTTGGTCGGAGCCTTGGAATTGGTGCGCGATAAAACCACCAAAGAAAGCTTTGCCAAGTCCCTCAACGTCGGTGSTGAAGTCGTTAAACGTATGCTCAATCACAACATGATCGGGCGCAATATGGGGGATGCAATTGCCTTTTCTCCGCCCTTGATCATTAATGAAAATCAAATCACCGATATGTGGTCACGAATAGGGCGCGTCCTTGACGAAACCTATGAATCGCTGCAAGACAATGGGCATACCAATGCCTAGGCCAAAATTAAAGGCAGGATTTGCCATAAAAAAAACATGTCTTGATGCAGAATATTACCTGTAATCTTTGGTTTCAGCTAAGATGTAGCTTATAAAAAGAAATTCATGTGCTGGATACATGCAATTTGATTGTTTTTCAATGCGTTATCCTGACGCACCTTTGGGGGAGGACCATATGAACTACGAGCAATTCTTTGCCGATAAAGTTGATGAGCTAAAAGCAGAGGGTCGCTATCGTGTCTTTGCCGACATCGAACGCCAGGCKGGCAAGTTCCCTCATGCGCTTGTGCACACGGAYAACGGTGACGTTAAAGAAATTACCGTTTGGTGTTCAAATGACTATATGGGCATGAGCCAAAATCCCGCTGGTATTACCGCCATGTGTGAAACCGCTACAAATTACGGCGTTGGCGCGGGCGGCACCCGCAACATTTCTGGCACGATGCACGAGCACATTTTATTAGAAGAATCCCTTGCTGATTTGCAYCACACCGAAAGTGCTCTGTTGTTTCAATCTGGATGGATTGCCAACCTGACCACCCTGTCCACCGTTGCGTCTTTGATCCCGGGATGCGTGATTGTTTCTGACAGCAAGAACCATAATTCGATGATCGAAGGAATCCGCCATTCGCGTGCTGAAAAACACATCTTTCGCCATAACGATGTGGAAGACTTGGAAAAGATCCTCAAATCCATTGATCCAGCACGACCAAAACTCGTTGCCTTTGAAAGTGTCTATTCCATGGATGGTGAYATTGGCCCCRTCAAAGAAATTTGTGATGTCGCCGAAAAATATGGKGCCWTGACSTTCATTGATGARGTCCATGCGGTGGGTCTTTACGGMCTYCGTGGCGGTGGAATTGCGGAACGCGAAGGCCAAATGGACCGYATCACCATCATCCAAGGMACCTTGGCNAAAGNCCTTTGGCGTCATCGGTGGATACATCGCRGGCTCTAAGGTCATGTGTGACTTTGTGCGCAGCTATGGTGCAGGCTTTATTTTTTCCAGTTCAATGCCCCCCGCCGTTGCCGCCGCCGCGCGCGCAAACATTGATTACATGAAAGAACACAATGAGTTGCGCGACCGTCACCAAGAACGTGCAGCCACCTTAAAACAACGCTTTCGCGATGCCGGATTGCCCGTAATGGATTCCCAAAGCCACATTGTGCCCGTGATGGTCGGCGATGCGGTGTTGTGTAAACAAGCCTCTGACGATTTAATGCGACTACACAATATTTATGTCCAGCCCATCAATTATCCAACCGTGGAACGTGGTACAGAACGTCTGCGCTTCACGCCCACGCCGCTCCATACCGATGAATTGATGGATGACCTGGTCAAGGCAGTCATAGAAGTTTGGGGACGTTTAGGGCTCAAAGCTGCAGCCTAAGTGACTTTTGTCACCGTTTTCCACTCAACCCCGCCTAAGCTTTGCCGGGCTAGGATGGGTGCTTTGCAATTGGAGCTCAGACGTTATGTTTGCCGACAATACTCTGACGCCGAAAGAAGCCATTCGGTTGTGCGCCTTGGGCACCCTTGCCCAAGCGGCCACCCCCATGCGCTACGCTCAACTGGCTTCAGAAATTCGGCACTTTACCAGTCGCATCACCGGCCCATCCCTGGACATCATGGGGACATCTATCGAACTTCTTAAATATGAGGGCTTGGTTGAAGCCATCGAAGGGGTCGGCATGGAGGACGATGCCGTCCTTGTCCTCACCAAGAAGGGCCGCACCGCGTTTGGCACCTTGATGACCTCACGGATCCGCGCTCAAGGCAGCGAGGTCAACAAGCTCATCACCACCCTCAAACTGCGCTTTTTGCACATACTGAGCAACGCTGAACAATGCCATCAAATTGATCTTCTGATCGAAGGTGTGGAAACCGAGCTTAATCGCCTGGATGACCTCTACACCTCGCACGAACATGACGAAGGCTACCTGTCCAACTGGCTGAAACACGATATTCAACAACTTGAAAACCACTTCACCTGGCTGGAAGGCCTACGCCAACAGGTTTTCCAAGGCTAAATAAATTTGTGTCCGTTGATGCGCAATATAGATGATATCAGAGACCAACGGCATAATGTTCGGACGGGGGCCGTAAGCTTGGCGAAGACYTYGTTTMCNYGAKANNWCGCATNYGAKRGMKKTKCNKCGRTTNNGGTKRYYGMKYCAATATTTCCCGCGCGGTACGTCTGTCACAATCAACTTATAAAAGTCCATGCCTTTGGGCAAGTTGCCTCACCAGCCTGTTGGTGTTCTCATTCAACCCCTATTCCCAACGGCGATAGGGCCTTGCAAACGCTTTGCCGTTATTTGAAGTCAACGTGTTGGCGATTTTTCTCAGGCCTCAGCACGAACCTCGGGTCCATCGGCACTAGCTTAAGGGGTAGCTTCAGCTCATTCGGTGACTGCGCACTTACATGATAGACGCTAAGGTTAGTGCACGATCACCGTCATTCAAAGCATCTGGGAAGCAGGTAAATTTGTGAACTGCCTACCAAATTCAACCCAAATAAAAAAGGGTCCCCAATGGGGCCCTTTTTTATTTGGTTAGGAACATCCTGCATTTTTAATGCGAGACTTAAATGTACTGTCACTGTAATCCCACCGTAATTTTACGCTACTAGGATACCGTAAATAAAATAGGCTTTGTATACCACACTAGTCCATCGCCTTTAACGCTTGGACCTGAATCATAGGAGACACCATTAAAATCAAACTTAAAATCCTGAGGCCCTCCCCAATCAATACCTAAAGCCAACATAGAATATTCTCCGGCGGCAAGATGAATTGGGAAATTCCCCGTGAGCCCGCTGTCTACACCATTAAGCTTAATTCTGCCTTGATAAGGACCTACAATGATAGGTATGGTTACATCTACCAAATTGTTATTTCCGCTCATAATTGTAGCAACCTCAAAACTCGCTCCCCATTGATATACCAAGAATTTTAGCTCGTTATCAGTTGCTATTACCTTAATTATATTTTCTGACATCATCTTGCTCCTTGTATGATTATTGAATGAACCACTAATGTTTCGCACTTCGTCGCTCAGAAACCAACCTAAGGGGGTAATAGTTTATAGTCTACTCTTTTTTACATGCAATTCAAATTCTGCGGACGAATTCCAAAYTCGGTAAATTACGATGACCGTTCACTCAATATAATACTCACAGAACACTTCAACGGTTATGCCGTTCACATTGCAACAGCCCCAACCGCAGCTCCATCTGAATAGCCCCCAGTTTTCTAAACGCCTTGGGCCTTCATTTTTTGTTGATCTTCAAAATATATTGGCGACAACATTCCATTGCGACCATGCTTTCTTTTTAGGTTGTAGAAAAACGCGATGTAATCGAACATACCTTGACAAGCTTCCTTGCGAGTTGCGTAGGTTTTCCGCCTGATCCGTTCTTGTTTCAGAAGTTGGAAACAACGTTTCCAAGGGGTATTTCCCCGACGGCTCATGCTGGCTTTCCAGTTGTTCGCCTTCAAGAACTTTCCCCACCCATAATGGGTAAACTGGCTGCCTTGATCTGAATGAATAATTACTTTTGACTTTGGTTTTCGCCGCCATACAGCCATCAAGAGTGCACTTAACACCAAGTCCATATGCATCCTAGATTGCATGGACCAGCCAATGATCCGTTGAGAATAGAGATCAATAATGACCGCAAGGTACAGCCAGTCTTCATGGGTTTTGATATAGGTTATGTCCGTTACCCAAGTTTATCTGGTGCTTCGACGTTGAAGGCACGGGCTAAATGATTGGGTGCGATTAACGGCAGGCTTGCCCCCATAGAATCTTGCTTTGCGCGTTTAAC
>JAESSB010000005.1 GCA_016764335.1 Magnetovibrio sp. | reverse complement strand
AAAAGACTTGGGCGAAAAAGTGGGGCTAACCTTTCAGCAAATCCAAAATACGAACAAGGCGCAAACCGTATTAGCTCTGGACGATTATATGAATTTAGCCATATCCTTGGCGTGCCTGTTGATTTCTTTTATGAAGATTTACCCGATCAACTTATCGATTATACGCAGCGGGGCGTACAATCGAATGTGGAGCTGTCTACTGATCAGTTGGATGGTGGCATTATGAATAGCCGAGCCACGACAGAGCTTGTGCGGATTTTTTACAGCATTGATGATGAGGTGGTGCGCCAACGCTTTATAGAACTGATGCGTGAAGCGGCAAGGATTTGTGCGTAACCCGAGGACGCCCGTTTCAAAAGCTTGCGCCAATCAGAAACCATCGGTCGCCCGATTGGAGATGATGCGTTTATTAGGCAAGCTGAAGAATATACAGGTCGACAATTAAAGGCGGGGAAGCGTGGGCCAAAGGTGAAGGTTAGAGTTTAATGCACTGTCACCGGAATCGGTCCTGTCACCGGAATCGGTCACCGGAATCGAAGAACCTCTATCGTATGCGAAATATCGTGGAAACAAGGTCTTCGCCAAGCTTACGGCCCCGCCTGGAAATTATCCCCTTGGTCTGTGAACTTAGGTCCCAAAAGAAAGCTTGAATCACATTTTAGCCCCGTTGGGRATCTCATAATGGTCAAAGGAGCATTCGTTATATGCGCTGGCCCAAGGATCTTACAACCAAAATCATGTTCTGTCGAAAGCACATCGGTTTTACGCGACTTGAGTTCCTTTTCTCTTTTTATCTTTTGAAACCTTTACGTATGCCCGTGCGCAGTGTGGTGCACAATAAGGCTTATCTGCAATCGAAGGTTCGCCGCAGAAGTAAAACCCAGCGGTACCAGGCTCACCTTCAGGCCAGCAACACATGGAATTYGTTAATTCTTCAAGACGGATAACATTGCCAGCGGGTCGCACGACCTTAGGTGCAGCAGGAATGACGGGAGCTGTCTTATGATTTGTAATGACAATTTCTTTGGCCTTGGCCTTGACCTTCTTCGGTTGGGCCGTTCCAGCAGCCGATTGGCGAATGGGAGATTGACGTTTTTTTAATCCCAGGCGATGAACCTTCCCAACCACTGAATTTTTGGTCACACCAAGACGACGTCCAATCTCGCTGGTCGGGAGGCCTTCTTCCCAATGAGCAATCAGAATTTTAATGCGGTCCGCCGTCCATTCCACAGCACTCATGTTATTCTCCGTCCCAAGTCATAATTTAAAAAGTTGCGGTCATTTGCCGCGGCTGGCGCCATAGTAACAACATTTTGTCAGATATGCGACAAACAGACACGATATGTTGTGGATAAGTGCCAAGACTCTGGCTTTTCGGGACCTTATGGTCGATCTTCTAAAAATGCGCTCGCATGCATCACAGGCTTGGGTATACTTAAGCACACCACTAAGTCTAGGAAAGAAAGCAAAATATGTGCAAAACCGAGCCTAGATGACTGAATGCAGCTGGCCTCAACAAAGCTAAATGGCCAAGCCCCGAACACCTTGGCTTGGCAAACGCCCGAAAGCATTACCGTTAAGCCGCTTTACACCGCCGCCGACTGAGAAGGCTTAGAGCACTTAAATACACTGCCCGGCATTTCCCCATTCACGCGGAGGCCGCGCGTCACTATGTACGCCGGGCGCGCCTGGACGGTGCGCCAATAYGCRGGATTTTCCAGCGCMGCMGAYARCAAYGCCTTTTACCGTGAKAAYCTAAANGCCGGACAACGCGGGTTATCMGTRGCTTTCGATTTAGCCACCCACCGGGGYYATGATTCAGACCATCCAMGWGTGACMGGCGAYGTCGGCAAANCCGGTGTTGCCATCGACAGTGTCGAAGACATGAAGRTGTTGTTTGACGGTATTCCATTGGATCAAATGAGCGTATCCATGACCATGAATGGTGCAGTATTGCCCGTTTTGGCGAGCTATATCATCGCCGCCGAAGAACAAGGCGTGAAGCCAGGTTAACTGAGCGGCACCATTCAAAATGATATTCTCAAAGAATTCATGGTGCGCAACACCTATATCTATCCGCCAGAACCCAGCATGCGCATTGTGTCCGATATAATGGCCTATACATCACGGCACATGCCAAAATACAATAGCGTGTCAATTTCCGGCTATCACATGCAAGAAGCCGGAGCGACGACCGTTCAAGAATTAACCTATACCCTGGCCGGTGGCCTTGAGTACGTGCGCACCGCGCTTAAGGCTGGGCAAGACGTCGATGTTTTTGCCCCGCGCCTGAGTTTCTTTTTTGGTGTTGGCATGAACTTCTTTATGGAAATCGCCAAGTTGCGTGCCGCACGTTTGTTGTGGGCAGAGCTTATGGATCAATTTTCCCCCAAAGATCCGCGTTCTAAAATGTTGCGCACCCATTGCCAAACGTCTGGGGTGTCCCTTACGGCCACCGATCCTTATACCAACGTCGTCCGCACCACCATCGAAGCCATGGCTGCTGTTTTTGGCGGCACACAAAGCTTGCACACCAACGCCTTTGACGAAGCCTTAGCCCTGCCCTCGCCAGCTTCAGCGCGCATTGCTCGCAATACCCAGTTGGTATTTTGGGAAGAAACGGGGTTTGCAAACGTCATAGATCCCCTTGGCGGAAGTTATTATGTGGAAATCCTGACCCACGCAGTCGCCGTCCACGCGCGCAAAATCATTGAAGACGTTGAAGCCCACGGTGGCATGACCCAGGCCGTGCCGTCTGGGCGTCCCAAACGCCACATCGAAGAAGCTGCCGCGCGCAAACAGGCCCGCCTTGATCTTGGCGAAGACGTTTTGGTCGGCGTCAACACATACCAAGCCGAAAGCGAGCCTGAAGTCGACATCGATATTTTAGAAGTCGATACCCATGCCGTACGAGAGTCCCAAATTCAACGCCTAAAGGAMTTGCGCGCCAACCGTGACCMAARCGCCGTAGAAATAGCGYTRCAAGCCYTRGGTGCGTCTGCGCAATCTGGCGTGGGCAATCTATTGGCCTTATCCGTTGACGCTGTTCGGGCACGCGCAACGGTTGGCGATATTTCAGAAACTCTTGCCCAAGTTTTCACGCGTTATGAAGCAACCGCAAGCACCATACCCGGTATTTATGGCGAGGCCCTTAAGGACAACACAGATTTTCAAAAGGCTAGGTCCAATGTCAGCGCATTTACCCAAGCCAGCGGCGGAAGGCCTCCACGCCTGCTGATGCTTAAAATGGGTCAAGATGGTCATGACCGAGGGACAAAAATCATCGCCACAGCCTTTGCCGATGCGGGTTTTTCTGTCACCATTGGACTTTATGTTTCAAACCCCGGTTGAGGCAGCACAAGACGCCATCGACAATGATGCACAGGTCGTCGGCGTGTCCAGTCAAGCTGGTGCTCACAAAACCTTAGTACCCGAACTGATTGAATCCTTAAAAGCACGAGGAGGCGAAAATGTGCTTGTCATCGTCGGCGGTATTATTCCCACCGCCGATGATGTTGCYTTAAAACARGCTGGYGTGTYCAAAATTTACCGACCCGGCACGCATATCCCCACCGCCATCGCCGAAGTGTTGGAACGGCTTGAAGCCTCACCGCCCAAACCTTGGCCGGCGAACAGTTAGCTGCATTTAAGCTTTTTCAATCCAGCCGCCACCCAACACCTGTTCGCCATCGTAAAAAACACAGGCTTGCCCGGGGGCAATACCCGCGTATGGCTCATGCAATTGCACATTGGCTCGACCATTTTCCAACGGRACAATATGGGCAGAAATCACTTGTGACATTGAGCGAAGTTTAACATCGCAATCAAGGCCACCTTGGGGCAAGCGATCCCCTTTGCCCAACCAATTCACATCGCGAATGGTCATCACTTTCTTTAACARSGCCTCTTTTGGCCCCACCACCACGCGGTTGTTGGGGGCATCAATGTCCAACACGTAAATTGGCTCTGGGCCTGCAATGCCTAAACCTTTGCGCTGCCCCACCGTAAATTTAACGACTCCATCATGACGACCCAAAACCTTACCCGATTGGTCAACAATATCACCGGAGTCCATTGCGCCGGGACGCAGTTTTTCTAGGATGTCTAAATATTTGCCGTCGGGCACGAAACAGATGTCTTGGCTGTCGGGTTTGCTGGCGATATCTAAACCTAAGCGTTCCGCTTCGGCGCGCGCTTCATCTTTCGTGCAATTGCCCAAGGGAAACCACAGCATATCCAAGGCGGATTTGGGGGTGGAAAACAAAAAATAACTTTGATCGCGGGAATGATCGTTCCCCCGAAGCAATTGGGCCCCATCTTCACCATCTATACGCCGCGTGTAATGCCCGGTCACCAAAGCCACCGCGCCCAAATCTTTGGCGCGATCAAGAAGGTCTGCAAACTTGATCGTGTCATTGCACTTCACGCAAGGAATCGGCGTTTCACCACTTAGGTACGTATCCGCAAAAGTTTCCATGACTTGAGTGCGAAAGCGTTCTTCAAAGTCCAAAACATAATGAGGGATTCCGATGTGGTCCGCGACCCGCCGCGCATCATGAATATCGCGACCTGCACAACACGTGCCGGGCTTATCAATGGCGACGCCGTGATCGTAAAGTTGCAGCGTCACGCCCACCACGTCGTAGCCTGCTTCTTTCAACAGCGCTGCTGTCACCGACGAATCAACCCCGCCCGACATGGCGACAACCACACGGGTTTCGGATGGAGGCTTGGCAAAGGCACTTTTGGGCAGATCTAGTTTCATAATTGTGCACCTCTATGCAGTTCAGGTTCAGGAATACTTTCGAGCAGGCTTAGGGTGAAAGACCTAAATTCCCGACGATAGACGACGGCGATGACCCACACGGTGACCACGGCAAATACGATGGGATGCAAAAACCAACTGAGCGCCGCTAAACCGAAATAATAGGCGCGCACGCCTCGGTTAAARTTCAARACACCRCCCGATACGATYAGCGCCGTACCATGAGCAAACTCAATGGCCGTCGGAAGTCTGGCATCAACAGGCGGAGGGGCCGCCCCGACCAAAAACAAAGCGTAATTGAATTGGCGCAACGACCATGCAAACTTAAAAAAAGCATAGATGAAAATCATCAAAAGCAACAGGACTTTAAATTCCCATTCAAGGCGCGTCGACGCTTCGACAAACGGCAAACCTTGAACCACCAATTGTGCCTTATCAACCGCCCCCAAGATCGCCAGCAAGCCCGCCAGAACAAACAAAGTCGTGCTTGAAAACAGCCCAACCGAACGCATGATGGTCGACAAAATGGTGATGTCAGAAATGCGGTTTTCTCTGCTCAACATCCGSACCATCCACACTTCGCGGTGCTTTTGCATGACGGTCAACAACGTGCGCCCTTTACCTTTTACGCTATCTGCATAATAGGTGTAGCCGCACCACAGGGCTAAGAACCAAGCCAATGCCGCTTGGTCAATCAGCGATATATCCGTCATCAAAGGAGCCTTTTTTTACAAATGTTCATGAATTGGCTATAATATGTGCATGCTTGGCCAACAATGAAACCTCTAAATTCAAGATCGGTCCAAGGCTGTTCGTTATTTTACCATACTGAAACCAACAATGGAGCCGTTCCTGATGAACGACCAAACACATTTCAAAAGCATTGTGATCGCCGCACTGTTGCTTGGGCTCATTGCCTTAGCCGCAACAGGCTTTCGTCCCGGCAGTATTTCCGGCGTTGGCCAAGGCGGTGCTTTCGGTGGCGGATGGAGCCAAGGCTGGGGCGGCGACGATTAATCGCGTTCGTCTAGCCACGCCATTTGGATGGCCTCAAGAATTTTCTCACTTGATCTTTCGGGATCATCATCAAAGCTTGGCAAGGCTTGAACCCATTTCCACAGATCGGTAAATCGCACGTGGAGTATATCCACATCTGGGTGGGCATCTTCCAGTTCTATGGCAATGTCGTAGATATCAGTCCAATGCATAAGCAGTCCTTTTAACCTAAAAAAAGGGAGGCACAAAGGCCTCCCTAAAATATCGGTACGCRGKGACGATTAGTCAACCGCCATATTGCGYGTGCCTGTTGGRATGGTCACTTCCAARCCATCTAAGGCTTCGGTCATTTTAATCTGACAGCCCAAGCGCGAGGTATGGGTMAGGCCAAACGCCARGTCCAGCATGTCTTCTTCTTCTTCYTTAGCTTCATCYAATTTATCGAACCATTCAKCGGCAACGATGACRTGACASGTTGAACAAGCCARAGAACCTTCGCATGCTCCCTCAAGGTCCAAGCTATTTTTGTGTGCGATTTCCAGGACAGAGAGGCCAACGGGGGCATCAACTTCAGTCCGTTTGCCGTCACTGTCGATAAATGTAATTTTAGGCATGCGCGTATACTCCTTGGAAATCTATCATTTTGTTGAGGATTATTTACAGGTGAATGCGTGCAGAAACAAGGATTAGTCGCTCAAGGTCGCAATTTCGACGCCCGTTAAGGCTTCTCGGATTCCCTTATCCATGCGTATTTCAGCAAATGCCTGTGTTGCAACGTCCAAATCTTTTGCCGCAACATTTATGGCATCCCGGTCATTACCTTTGATAGTATGATGCAAAATATCCATTTTTTCGCCAATCGCCTCACGCTCTTCGTCATTAAGCAATTTAAAATCGGCCTGCAAAGCAGACGTCACGGCGTTCATCGCCCGTTCGGCTTCGACGCGGGCTTCGGTCAGCAATCGCAAGTCCATATCGTCTTTGGCATTGACCATAGAATCATAAAGCATTTTGGTCATTTCGCTTTCATCCAAACCATAGGATGGCTTAACGTCCACATGCTGTTCGATRCCACTTGTRTCTTCGGCGGCCGACACCGTCAAAAGCCCATCGGCATCCACTTGGAAGGTCACACGAATATGCGCCGCACCCGCCGCCATAGGRGGGATTCCGGTTAGATTRAAGCGCGCCAACGATCTGTTCTGGTCGACCATTTCGCGTTCGCCCTGAACCACATGKATCACCATCGCGGTTTGTCCATCTTTGAAGGTGGTGAATTCCTGGGCCTTTGCCACCGGGATCGGCGTATTGCGAAGAATCACCTTTTCCACCAAGCCACCCATGGTTTCCAACCCCAATGACAACGGTGTGATATCCAACAAAAGCGTATCCGAACCCGTCGTCAAAGCTTCCGCTTGCAGGGCTGCACCAACAGCAACCACTTGATCGGGGTCGATATCGGACAGGGGTTTCGCCCCGAAATACGCCTCGACCGCTTCGTGCACCTTTGGGACCCGCGTCGAACCACCGACCAAAACCACGCCTTTTATATCTTGGGGATCAAAGCCTGCTTCGGTGAGAACTTCGTGACAAATTTTAACGGTGCGCGCAACATCAGCATCGATCAAGCCGTCAAAGGTCATTCGGTCCAAGCTGTGTTTGGTGATTTTATCGTCAACCGTCAGCACCCAATCCCCGCGATCAGACTTGGTCAGGCATTCTTTGGCAAGACGGGCCGTCATTAAGGCCACTTTGACCTCAGCCGAACTTAAATTGACTTCACCCAGTTCAGCTTGGCGTTGTTGCAAGAAATAATCGGCAATAGCGTGGTCGAAATCATCGCCACCCAAGGCCGCGTCGCCGCCGGTGGCCAAAACTTGGAACACACCCTTTTGCATCCGCAGCAACGATATATCGAAGGTCCCGCCCCCCAGATCAAAAATGGCGTAAAGACCTTCTGCGCCTTTATCCAAGCCATAGGCCAAGGCAGCCGCCGTGGGCTCATTGACCAATCGCAACACTTCAAGACCAGCCAGACGCGCAGCATCTCTGGTCGCAGTGCGTTGAGCATCGTCGAAATAGGCTGGCACGGTGATAACGGCTTTTTTGACTTTGGCTGACACATGGTTTTCCGCACGTTCGCGTAAACTGCGCAAGATGTCTGCCGAAATTTCAACGGGAGTCAGGATTTTCCCCCCAACATTCAACCGCACCAATCGACCTTCGCCTTGATCTTCGGGGGCCAAGTCAAACGGCAGTTGTCCACCCAGAGACTTTAAATCTTCTGGGCCGCGTCCCATCAAACGTTTAATGGAACTGACCACGGAATCTGGACGGCTGAGCAACAAACGCTTCGCCAGTTCGCCAACAATAGCCGACCCATCAGGGGCATAGGCAACAATTGACGGCACCAGAGCACCGCCGTCTTCATCTTTGAGGACTTCGGTCGTATTGTCAGAGCTGATGGCGACAACAGAATTGGTGGTCCCAAGGTCAATGCCAATGGCGAAATCAGCTTCGCCCTCATGCGGATCAAGAGTTGCACCGGGTTCCATAATTTGCAGCACTTGCACCATAAACGTCTTGTCCTTGTCTGTTGTATATCGTTAGATCATAAGGCGGGCACGCAGGTGGCGGACCTCGCCCATCATTTTATGAAGATATTTTAGCCGCGTCGTAAGCTTGCTGGCGGTCTTAATATCGCCCGCTTCAAAAGCCGCCGAAATGGACGCAATGATCTTGTCGGTTTCGGCCTTTGTATGCTGTGCCAAAGGATTAAGTTCAGACAACGTTTGCACCTTATCCAGCCGTTCCCGCATTTCCATGGCTTCAATCAAAATCGACTGATCGTTAACCACGTTAGAGCTATCTTCAACGACGTCCATGCCCTGTAGGGTCACCATATAAGCCGCCCGTCGCATTGGGTCTTTTAAGGTCTCATAAGCGTCATTCAAGGCCGTTGCCTGTTGTTGGCTTAGGGCTTTTTCTTTGGAGGTTTTGGTGGCAAAGCGATCGGGGTGCAATTGGCGTTGCAGATCAAAATAGAGTTGATCCAATTGCGGTACGTTGACATCAAAAACAGGTTTGATCCCCAATCGTTGAAAATGACTTACGGCCGCCGGCCCTTGAACCGCTGAACATGTCGCACAGAACAGCGCCCCCCCGACCACAGGCCCTTTACAGGACCAGCAGGGTTTCATCTTTGATTTTACGGTGTCCATACTGTTCATGTTCATGACTTAAACGTGGAAAGACTCGCCGCAACCACAGCGCCCTTTTTCATTCGGGTTCTTGAACACAAAGCCGCTTTCCAATTTGTCTTCGACATAATCCATTTGTGTGCCGATAATGAACATTGTGGCCTTGGGTTCAATCAATATCGTAATATTACCGACCTTCATCACCTCGTCAAATTCATTAACTTCGTCGGCGAATTCCAAGGTATAGCTCAGGCCCGAACAGCCTTTCGTTCGCACACCAATACGGATACCCATAGAAGGTTTTCCACGGCTTTCCAGCAAAGCCTTGACGTGTTCTACGGCAGCCTCTGTCATGTTAATAGGTGCGGGCAAGTTCATATCGCAAAGTCCTTGATTTGATTATTCGGCTGCGTTTTTTCTGCCGATGGTCTTTTCTTTAAAATCTTGCACAGCAGCTTTGATTGCATCTTCTGCCAATATCGAACAATGAATTTTCACCGGCGGCAAGGCCAGTTCTTCGGCGATATCRGTRTTTTTGATGTCCGTTGCCTGATCCAAAGTTTTACCTTTGATCCATTCAGTGACAAGCGAGCTTGAAGCRATGGCGGAACCACAGCCGAATGTTTTAAACTTTGCATCTTCGATAATGCCGTCCGCACTCACCTTAATTTSCAACTTCATCACATCACCACACGCCGGAGCACCGACCAAACCTGTGCCGATATCTGCGTCATCTTCATCCATGGCGCCAACGTTGCGTGGATTTTCATAGTGGTCGATTAGTTCTTTGCTATAAGCCATTTTCTGTCTCCTTATCGCACTTTGATGTGCATGTTTAATTAACTTAATGTTCTGCCCACTTGATGGACTTCAAATCGATMCCCGCTTGCGCCATGTCCCAAAGAGGGCTGAGCTCACGCAATCGGTTCACTTCTTTAGAAATACGTTCGATGGCGTAGTCAATGTCATCTGCCGTGGTAAAACGGCCCAACCCCAAACGCAGGGAAGTGTGGGCCAGTTCTTCTTCGACRCCCAAAGCSCGTAGCACGTAACTRGGCTCAAGTGAKGCCGAGGTGCAGGCTGATCCTGATGACACGCCCAAATCCTTAATYCCCATCATCAGGCCTTCGCCTTCGACATAAGAAAAGGAAATATTCAAGTTTCCGGGGATGCGGCTTTCCAAATCCCCGTTCAGGTAAATTTCCGGAATACGAGCTTTCAAGCCTTCGAATAATTGATGTTGAAATCCGCGCAAACGGGCCGCTTCAACACCCATTTCCTTTTGTGCCAATTCACAAGCCTTGCCAAAGCCAACCACCAAAGGCGTTGCTAATGTSCCMGAMCGCATGCCGCGCTCTTGCCCACCACCGTGGATCAAAGGCACCAGGCGCACCCGGGGGCGACGACGCACGAACAACGCACCAATTCCCATGGGGCCGTACATTTTATGCGCCGAGACCGACAGCAAATCAATGTTCATATCTTCGACATCCATGGGAATTTTTCCGACGGCCTGGGCCGCATCCGTGTGGAAAAACACCTTGTTGTCGYGACAAATCTTGCCKATTTCCTTCAACGGTTGGATCACCCCAATTTCGTTATTCACGCTCATGATGGACACAATCAAAGTCTTGTCGGTAATCGCCGCCTTCAGAACSTCTAAATCAACCAGCCCATTTTCTTTGACATGTAAATAGGTGACATCAAAGCCATCTTGTTCCAAAGCACGGCAGGCTTCCAAAACACACTTATGTTCTGTGACACACGTGATGATGTGWTTTTTTTGGTCGCCGTAAAATTTTGCCACGCCCTTTATGGCAAGATTATTAGATTCTGTCGCACCAGACGTAAAGATTATTTCTTTGGACGTCGCACCGATAATATTGGCCACATGTTCGCGRGCAATTTCAACGGCATCTTCGGCTTCCCAACCAAAGTGGTGGTTGCGAGAATGAGGGTTCCCGAACTTTTCCGCCCAATAGGGTGCCATGGCCTCGACCACGCGGGTGTCCGTGGGTGTCGTGGCTTGGTAATCCAAATAGAGCGGATTGTTCTGGGTCCAATGTTTCGCGGTCATGTTATTCAACCTTCTTCATTTTAATTATGCAGCACTTCTTTTTTGCGCTTGTCTTTCATATAGGTCTTTCCAGACAGAAAAAAAGTACTCAATGTCAGTTAATGTGTTCGTTGGGCCAAGACTGACCCGTACCGCCGATTTAGCAACGTTTTCAGGCACGCCCATAGCCGCCAAAACAGCGCTCGATTTACTTTTCCCCGATGCGCAAGCCGACCCGGCGCTCWCAMRSRCASSNGCCAAATCCATGGCCATCACCTGGGTTTCCGCATTCACGCCCGGCATGACGACACAGCTTGTATTGGGGAGCCGCTCCACAGTGTGSGCAATAACGGTGGCATCGGGRGCGAATTCCRTAATCTTAGCTTCCAAYTGATTACGAAGTGCCGTTACGTGTGCCGTGGTCGTTGCCAATTCAGCCTTTGCCAGCCGCGCCGCCAGACCAAACCCGACAATGCCTGAGACATTTTCGGTTCCGCCACGCAGGCCTCCTTCTTGACCGCCTCCGCGATTGATTGGCGTTAGCTTGACATCCTTGGTTGCGATTAAGGCCCCGACCCCCATTGGGCCTCTGACCTTATGCGCAGAAAGGCTTAACATATCGATGCCCAGCGCCACAAAATTAATATCGACTTTGCCTAAGGCTTGCACCGCATCGACATGCATCTGTGCGCCAAAACGATGGGCAAGRTGGGCAATGTCTTCAACATGTTGTAAAACGCCGGTTTCATTATTRGCCATCATGACAGATACAACCGCATGCCCATCGCCYGTTGAAAGCATGGTGTGCAAGTGGCCCAGATCGATCCGTCCATAACCGTCAACGGGGATACATTCAATGTCATCACGAGCCCCCAATATTGAAGCATGTTCGGTGGCACCAGCCAAAACACGAACGATGCTCTTGCCGTTCAGGGCCAAGGTGTTTGCTTCCGTCCCGCATGATGTAAAGACCACTTGTGCGCTTTTAGGCGCATTCACCGCGGCGCGCACGTGTTCGCGTGCATCTTCGACCATGCGCCGCGCTTGACGTCCTTCGCTGTGCACAGATGAGGGGTTTCCACCCAAATTCAGGGCGTGAATCAAGGCCTCTTTAACCTCTGCCCGCACGGGCGAAGTCGCATTATGATCCATGTACGCCGTATGTTTCATCGAAATAAACCTTTATTCAGCAGCCATGATCGCCGCGCTGGCTTGGCTGATAACCTTGCGTGTTGCAACATCGTCCAATGAGACAGAGCCAAGGTAAAGGTGGATCTGTTCACTAAGGGCTTCCCACAGTTCGTGGGTCAAACACCGGGCATTGTCAGAACGGCAGCCTTCTGTTTTCGTACAACGGGTTGTCGAAATCGGCTCGTCCACGGCCAAGATGACTTCGGAAATACAAATTTCAGACGCCGCCCGCGACAACAAATACCCACCGCCAGGACCGCGCACGCTTTTGACCAAACCAGCCCGTCTGAGTTTCCCGAACAATTGTTCCAAATACGACAAGGATATTTCTTGACGTTGCGCCACATCAGACAAGGCAATGGGTTTGCCCGTTGTGACATTACAAAGATCAACCATGGCCATAACGGCGTACCGTCCTTTAGTGCTGAGTTTCACGTCAGTTCTCCTTTATTCGCCAGCATCAGAATTGGCGGCTTTTTTTGGTTTGGGTGCAGCTTTCCGCCGATGCGGCTTTTGGGCCTCTAACTCACCAATCCGCCCCATTAACTCGGTCACTTGAGAACGCAAGCTATCGATGGTGCGTAGAACCGGATCGGGGCATCCCTCAGCAGGGGTGCCGTAAGCCACAAAGTCACCCACACGTTCTTTATCGCGAGGCATCACAACACGCGCCGGAATGCCGACGGCGGTGACGCCAGGAGGAATATCAGATGCCACCACAGCATTGGCCCCAATGCGTGCATTTTCGCCAATGGTAACTGGGCCTAAAATTTGCGCGCCCGAACCAACGATAACGCCGTTGCCCAAGGTCGGATGACGTTTTTGATTCACCTGGCTATGACTGTTCACACTTGGTGATGTACCGCCTAACGTTACAGCTTGATAAAGCGTAACGTCATTTCCAATATGGCTGGTTTCACCGATCACCACACCGTCGCCGTGATCAACGAAAAGCCGTGCGCCGATCGTCGCCCCCGGATGGATTTCAATGCCCGTCAAAAAACGCCCCATTTGTGACATTAATCGCCCTAAAAAACGGAAGTCCCTTTTCCACAGAGCATGGGAAACCCGATAAAAAAGAACCGCATGGAATCCAGGATACAAAAGGGCAACTTCTAAACGTGACCGTGCGGCAGGATCTCGTGCGATATATGAATCAATATCTTCTCGAAGTTTATTGAAAATCATGGCCTATCCAATATTTTTAAAGGCTGAGCATCCATCGACAGCACACGAGCCACCTTACGTCCAAGACTATTATCCATGAATTACCCCATATCAATGGCCCAAATGACAATTTGTCGTAGGCTGCTACACAAAAAGCGTGCTTACAAGCTCAATTCGTGTCAAAACACCGTTACAGTGCTGCCCTATGTGTTTGAATATACTATACCTGACTAAAATAGTCAACTATTCAAGGCACCCATCACAAAAACGCCATACGGTGCGCATGGCCATTGAAACCCTGGGTTAACCCTAGACAGATAAACGGTTTTTATTAGATATGCCTGAAATCATTTTTAACGGACCCGAAGGTCGTCTTGAAGGACGCTACCATCATTCAAAGAAACCGGGGGCCCCAATTGCCCTCATTTTGCATCCACATCCTGAATTTGGTGGCACGATGAACAACAAAATTGTTCTGTCGATGTTCGATTCCTTCGTCAAACGCGGWTTTTCGACGTTGCGCTTTAATTTTCGCGGTGTCGGACGTTCTCAAARCACATTTGATAACGGTCAAGGCGAAATGAGCGACGCGGCTTCGGCGCTCGATTGGRTTCAAGCCCACAAYCCYAACGCCCMATCMTGTTGGATTGGYGGCTTTTCCTTTGGGGCTTGGATTTCCATGCARYTGATGATGCGCCGTCCAGAAATCAAGGGCTTCATTTCCGTCGCTCCGCCCTCCAAGGAACATGATTTTTCTTTCCTCGCTCCCTGCCCAGCTTCTGGCCTCATCGTTCATGGCGAAAAAGACGAAATCGTGCCATTGGAATACGTCGACAAATTGTGCGCTAAACTACAAAGCCAAAAAAATATCGTCATTGATTACGAAATCAWSAAMRRSYRYGMKCMYKKCKKYSSYWRSCMYWKSSWCWRGCTSMRCMMRYYSRTYSAMSMWYWWTWASWWRRSYMTTKRSSMYWMRRACYKAMKGSKMYKTWYWTRWRTTSGMWRYAAGAACRGGCWWRYGCCCGGCGGCCCTTGGCCTTGCCTCTGGGCTGCGCCCTTCGGTCGAGAACCTCCATAACTAGGCCATTGAGGCCTCGGACCGAATGGGACGTTCTTAAATCGGAACAAGAACGGGCATGCGCCCGGCGGCCCTTGGCCTTGCCTCTGGCTGCGCCCTTCGGTCAGGGATCTCCGAAAACCGGATGGGACGTTCTTAACACGCAATAACAACGGGCATTCGGTTATTGGCTTTGCGGCAAATGCAATGTTCCTCCGCTTAAGGGTTTTAGACCCCCGGTGGTTGCGGGGAATGTCATGGGCAGGTTTTTTTTGCAGCGTACGGCGAGATAGGCGAAGGCTTGGGCTTCTAAGGCATCACCGTCCCATCCTACATCTTCGGCTGTCAGCACCGTTGCTTTCAGGATGTCTTTTAAATCGGCCATCAACACAGGGTTTAACCGTCCGCCGCCGGTGATAACCCATGTTTGCGCCTGTGTGGGAAAAAAAATTCGCGCCTTGCCAATAGCTTTGGCAATATATGCCGTCAAAGTAGCTGCACCGTCTTGAAGACTTAACCCCTTACAATCTTTGGTACTAAAATCCTGCCGATCCAGGGACTTAGGGGGAATCCGATCAAAGTAACCATGGGCCAGCATAGCGTTGAGCACTTTCGAGTCCACCACACCTTCGGATGCCAGTTGCCCATCAACATCCATACTTTGCCCCGTGTGACTGTATACCCAGTCATTTAAAGGGGCATTTCCGGGCCCCGTATCAAAGGCCAAAAGATCATCATGAGCATCACCGATCCACGTCACGTTCGCCACTCCACCGATGTTCACCACAGCGCACGGGCGCGCAATTTTGAGTTGTCTACGCACGAGCGCCGCGTGAAATATTGGCACCAAAGGGGCCCCTTCCCCCCCTGCGGCAACGTCATCCAAACGAAAGCCGGAAACGACCGGAATGCCCAATCGATCCGCCATTAAACCGCCATCGCCCAATTGAACKGTCAATTGATTCGATGGATCGTGATGTACGGTATGACCATGAAACCCAATAAGAYCAATGTCTGAGGCTGTTAAKTTCGCCTTCTTTAAAAGGGCRTTTAYGCCGTCAATATGCAACAGTGTCAAAGCGTGCTCGACCTCTTGGACACCCGGCGCCRAATGCAGGGTTSGCCCCAAAAARCGACGTAGGCTTYTTGTRAAACCGTCKTCRTAGGGRATAGTCAAAGACGGGCCAAATTCAACCACATTCAGRCCATCGGTCTTCAWTAARGCGGCATCAATACCATCAAGGGAGGTGCCGCTCATCAAACCAATCACCGTGTAAATTTTGCCGTCATTCATATTTGTACTCGTTTTTTTGGCTGGTGCGTTGTACGCGGGGCTTCATTGTGCTAAGTCCCACACCAAGATGCAACACCGACAATTTTGACCGAGCCCAGCCATGCATGAACTCAAATCAGATTTCCTCAAATCCGTCACTGAACGTGGCTATATGCACCAGTGCACGGGCCTTGAAGACTTAGACAAAAAAGCCTGTGACAGTGTTATCACCGCGTATATCGGCTTTGACTGCACCGCCCCAAGTCTGCACGTTGGSTCTTTGCTTCCYATTATGATGTTGCGKAYCCTCCAAAAAACCGGRCACAAGCCGATCGTKTTRATGGGCGGCGGCACCACTTTAATTGGYGAYCCGTCCGGCAAAGATYTAAGCCGYCAGTTGCTRTCYRAAGACGTTATCCAATCTAACATGGACTCCATCAAAAAAGTATTTTCAAAGTACTTAACGTTTGGCGATGGTCCTACTGATGCCGTCATGGTCAACAATGCTGATTGGCTTAAAGCCCTCAATTACATTGAATTTCTGCGCGACTTTGGTCCACACTTCACCATCAACCGCATGATGGGCTTTGAATCCGTAAAGTTACGTTTGGATCGCCAACAACCCCTTACATTCTTGGAATTCAACTACATGATCCTTCAGGCCTATGACTTCTTAGCCCTGAACCGCCGCTTAGAGTGTACCCTACAGATGGGCGGATCGGATCAATGGGGGAATATCATCAGTGGCGTTGAGCTGACCCGCCGCGTTGATGGCAAAGACGTTTTTGGCCTGACCACGCCGCTTTTGACCACGTCTTCGGGGGCAAAAATGGGCAAGACCGCTGCGGGTGCCGTATGGTTGAATGCAGATCAATTGTCAGCATATGATTACTGGCAATATTGGCGCAACACCGAAGACGGCGATGTCGGGCGATTTTTACGCCTGTTTACCGAACTGCCCAATGCAGAAATCAAACGGTTGGAAGCCCTTGAAGGCCAAACCATCAACGAAGCCAAAAAAATTCTGGCCGATGAAGTCACCCGCATGTGTCATGGCGAAAATGCGGCGAAAACGGCTCATAAAACCGCAGAACAGACATTTGAACAGGGGCAACTTGGCCAAGACTTGCCCACCGTTGACATTGATCGGACCCGGCTTGAAGACGGCATATCGGCCTTTTCCATCCTTATACTTGCCGGGCTCAGCCAGTCGGGTGGCGAAGCGAAGCGCCTCATCAAAGGCGGTGGAGCACGCATCAATGACAAAGCCTTCAACGATCCAAACCAAGCCGTGACTGTTGAAGATTTGAACGATGACAATATCATCAAGTTATCTGTGGGCAAAAAGCGACATGTTCTGCTGCAYKCGACTTAGGGCTTTTGCGCAGGGTTAATRTCATTAACCTTGGGTGTCCCGATGAAGATGTTGCGCAAAACTCCGGGGGCCAAAACGCTTAAAGGGTTGACCGTGATGGCAACGTTTTCGCCCTGCCCCTTCATGGTATATGTCGCCGCAAACAACCCACCGCCCTTTTCACCGCCGGTAAAAAGTCCCCCAATCAACGGAAGTTTACCCAATAGGGCATTGATCGCATAGGCTGGGACCACTGTACCTTGGAGGTCCAAAACCTGTTTACCTAAATCCACTGTCCCACTGGCGGTCACGCCAAGGGTTGGGCCAGAGGCTCTGGCTTGGCTGAGTGTCATCACGCCATTTTCCAACTTAAAGGGTAAATCTAAAATATCAAAGTTCAGCCCATCGCCCTGTAAAGCATCCAAGATACCCGTCAACGACATGACACCAATCAATTTGGCAAAGGTCGGAGCTTCGATCATGGCGTAATTTTCGACTTTAATCACACCTTCTAGCGGAGCATCTTTGCCGGGGGTGGTATAGGCCGCCTTTAAGTTAAATTTGCCGCCCAAAATGTTATTATGAAGGCCCAAGGTTTTTAAGGTCGCCCCCGCATCATCGGATGTAATGGATAAATAGCGCAGCCCATCTTCTGCGGTGCCAAGCATCAATTCTACTGCGCCAGATTTCCCCACCACGCCGCTGATATCTATTTTGCGCCACATTCCTTTATCTCGGTAAACGGACCCGATCAAATCATGGACGACATGATCCTGGCTGATCAACAAAGAATGAATGTCTACGGCGGCATAGATCATCAGATCCTTGTCTTGAGCGCCGTTTCCTTCTGCATTTCCTGCCGAAGGTGCGGATGCTCCAAGTTGGCCATTGCCCAGCAAATCATCCCACAACACGCGCGCATCCAAACTTTCTCCACGCAGAACCACTTCCCATTCACGATCACCTAACGGGGTCAACGAGCCCGCAACATCGGTCAGACTGGACCGTAGGGTATTAATGTCCACACGTTCAAGAGTTCCATCTTTGAGGAAGCTCACCGACCCCGAAATATCCATATCCGGAGCTGACACTGAAAACCGGGGGATTTCACTTGGCACGCCATGGTCCATACGTATTTCCAAAACGGCTGTCCCAGGCAGCCCACTGGGTTTAGTCCAGCCMARTTCAGGCACCGCCAAAACCACATTGGCAAGATCAATACGGGCTGACAACGCTTGGCGGCCATCGTTGAATTTTGTAAAGTTTACGTTAACTTCGGCACCGCCATGCATGTAACGCCCCAAAACACCCGGCACATTAAGACCCAAAGACCTAAGATTCAAAACATTTGTGAGATACCCGGAAACTTGATAGCGATCCGTAAATAAGGCACTGGACCTGAAATCGTGGTTCCACGTCAACTGCGCCGGAACGTGCCCCAGTTGCGCTTCACCGCTTACCGTTAAGCCTTCTTTATTGACAACCAGCTCTAAATTACCTTGTGAAATATCTTTGTCAAAAATGACGCCTTGAATCCCCGCTTGGGTCAATTTGGCTGTGACCAGAGTTTCAACTTCGGAGGCCAACAGGTCATTTTTGAGGGGGATGCGCAAACTGACTTTTGCCGATACTTGACCTGTGGCGGTGTCGGGCTTGATACCCAAACTTGAGGCAAATTGTAACGGTTCAGCATCAATTAATTTTAAAGCGGCCTCCACCGGGCCATCAATATTTAAATTGATTTCCGCCCACTGCATATCTTCTTGCAGTTTGACCAAAGCCACGGTCCCACCTGTAATTTTCAAGCCCCCGTCGCTGATTCCCGTTTCAATGTTTATATCAAAACGCTTATCGCTGAAGGTGGCGCTACCCCGGGCATTCTTAACCCTAGGCATTGTGGAAATGTAGTTCACGGTTAACCCATGGCTTGTGATTTTTCCTGATAATGATTTCACATGAATACCGCTTTTACGGTCAATATCCAAAGACACATCAATGGACGCCATATCGGCAACGCCTTCGGTCAGGCTTTCCAAGACCCAGGTTCGCACATCAACGCCCATTTTTTTGGGCCATAGTTTGGCAAGATCATCGTAACGAATGTTTTGAGCAAGYCCCTTAATGTCGATTGCGACGCTYCCATTCAGGTCTTTAACCACAGTCCCYGAGACCTTGGCTTTTAGTCCGCCAAAGGCTTCGCCTAAACCAAACGTGAGGTCTTTAACATCCAACTGGCCCGTTGCCCCAGAATAATACAAATGGGCCTTTAAGGTTTGAAACGGCAYATCATGATCCATGGGCGCCGGCAGGTAAACCTTTTCACCCGGTTTCGCCGTGATGTTCAAAGACGAAATATCAAGAATCTCTCCGGCTCCCTCATAGCGCCCACGGATTTCGACCTTGGACACTGCCAAGCGTTGCGCCCAGTTCAAAACCCCCAAATCCGCGGCTAAACCAACAGGCAAAGTCACATGCCCATTTGTTCCCGTAACGTCAAAGCCTATGCCTTCAATAAGCCCGCGTTCTTTTACGCTCAGGGTAAGTGTACCGCTAAGGGACAAGTCCAATGCGCTCAAAAACTTCATTTGATCTGACATACCGGCAAAATCAGCCGGTGTGATGTCATCGAAACTCACCCCTAGATCAACGCGTTTGCTTGCTGCTAGATATGTGCCTGCAACTGACACAGCAGACACGGTATCACCGGTTTTCAGGGCTAAGTTTAAGTCCGCCTTCAAMCCKTCTTTGAYGCGCACAAATTTMGCTTCAACAGAAGGTGAAAACCACGTGGTGCCCAACGCCACGTCTTCATATGTGATTTCGCCASCCACCACACTGATGCGTTCTAGGTAGCTCATCGGGCGTGCTGTGTCTGGCGCTTCAAGCATGACAAGCAGCATTGAACGGACAAAACTATCCGCACCATTCTGCGGGCCATCCGGGCCTAAGGCAAAGCGACCATCGGCGGAACGCTGAATTTTAAATGAGGGTCCAGAAAATTCGATCGACCGTGGAGCGACGACACCTTTTAACAACGCCGGCACGCTCAGGGAGATAGATACATCGGGAATCGTCGCGATGACCTGACCCGAAGGGAGTTTGGTTTGTACGTTCACAACACGAATATCTAAAGTGCGTTCCCATCCGGCCCATGTGAGAATGGTATCTTCGATAGTGACATCAAAGGACCCCCGGTTGGCGTCCGCTAGAGCGGCTTCGATATAGGGCGTCAAGAAGCCGATCGACACGGGGCCAGATGCCAAGCCCCAGGCGACCAAAAGCATGCCCACCARAGCACCCAAACCAAGGCCCRYGATAACTTTAACACATCCACTTAACGCACGTTTAAACAGCCGAACTTCCTTACATCACTAGGCATTTTATATTAACTGACTATACTTAGGCTCAACACCTATTGATAGGATACAAAAAAATATCATGTGCCTATTTGAATTCGACCCAGATAATCTACCCGGCTGCGCTTTTGAAGATCGGGCGCGCGTTGGCTGGGATCGTTTTAGGGAAGCTGTCAAAGGAAACCCTGAATTGGAATCTTTTGCCACGGCCCTTGCGGYATCTGATGTYGGACNAAAATTGGSRCAAGCGGTGTTCGGAAATTCGCCCTTTYTGACMGCGTGCTGGTTACACGAACCACARTTTACAAARAATCTTTTACAACAMGGCCCWAGGGCAATGGTTGACGCTGCACTTCAAGCCACCCGTRAGGATTCAGATGGGTTGGATGATGCCTCTTTAAAGCGCCACCTGCGCATACAAAAACGCAGAATAGCTCTTGCCACCGCCATCGGCGACCTCACCCAAATATGGGACTTATCGACCGTCACCCAGGCCTTATCCGACTTTGCCGATGCGGCCACGTCTGCCGCGTGCGTCTTTCACCTGCGCGCATTGGATCGACGCGGCAAGATCAAATTAAAACACCCTGATGATCCAGAACGAGACTCAGGCCTTGTGGTCCTTGGCATGGGAAAGTTGGGGGGCAAAGAATTAAACTATTCGTCCGACATTGACTTGATTATCCTYTTTGACCCMGACTGTATTGAAGCCGACGATCCAATGGAATTGGGCCAGAACTTCGTGCGTTTAGCTCGTGGGCTGGTATCAACATTAGATGACCGTACCGCCGATGGGTATGTGTTTCGAACAGATTTACGCCTGCGCCCCGACCCCGGGTCAACCCCACTGGCGATTTCGACATTGGCGGCCGAAATTTATTATGAAAGCATCGGCCAAAACTGGGAACGCGCGGCTATGATTAAGGCACGGCCCGTTGCGGGGGATAAGCAAGCGGGTCGCAAATTTCTTGAATTCCTGACCCCTTTTATCTGGCGCAAGAGCTTGGACTTCAATGCCATCCATGACATTAAATCCATCAAACGCCAAATCAATGCCCATCGTGGCAGTCGCTACATCAAGCTTTTGGGCCACAACGTAAAACTAGGCCGTGGCGGCATTCGTGAAATCGAGTTTTATACCCAAACCCAACAATTGATTTGGGGTGGTCGCGAACGTAGCCTGCGGACCGTGCCAACCCGAACATCCTTGCTTGCCTTGGTCAAGGCTGGCTTTGAAAAGTCTGAAAATGCTGAAATTTTAATTAAAGCCTATGAATTTTTACGCCGTGTTGAACACCGCATTCAAATGGTTGACGATGCTCAAACCCATAACCTGCCCGACACCGAAAGCGGCATTGCTCACATTGCCGCATTTATGGGTTACAAGACTGTACAAAATTTTAGCGATGATATCCTTGCCACCCTTGTGCGTGTGGAAACGTTGTATGCCAAACTGTTTGAAGACGAAGGTGACCTTAACGCCAATGTCCACGAAGGCGGGAACTTAGTCTTTACAGGGAGCGAAAGTGATCCAGAAACCTTAAAAACCCTGACCAAGGTTGGCTATACAAATGTCACCGCAATTGATGCCGCCGTGCGCGGGTGGCACCATGCGCGGTATAGGTCCATGCGTTCCACACGAGCCCAAGAAATATTAACCGAACTGATGCCGCGCATCTTGTCCGCCATGGCCAGCACCAGCGAACCTGACATGTCATTCCTCCGCTTTGATGAATTTCTATCCAAACTGCCCGCCGGAGTACAACTGTTTGCCTTGTTTCAATCAAACCCGGCGCTGTTGGATTTGATCGCCGATATTATGGGGACGGCACCGCGCTTGGCGGAACACTTAGCCAAAAAAGTCGGTGTCCTTGATAGTGTTCTAGCCCCCGGGTTTTTCGACGAGTTACCCAGCGCCCAAGACATGCAAGATGACTTAAATAACGACCTAGAAGAAGCGTCGTGCCTAGAAGATRTCTTRGATATTWGCCGTCGTTGGGCYAAAGACCGMAAATTYCAAGTCGGTATGCAGGTGTTGAAGGGSTCCATTTTAGAAAGAGAATCTCAACAAGCCTTGACGGATGTTGGGCAAACTCTGGTGTGCACACTTCAAAACCGCGTCGAAGATGAATTTTCCATCCTTCATGGTCGCGTGCCAGGGGGCTCATTGGGGGTCATCGCCTATGGTAAATTGGGCGGGCGGGAAAAAACCCCAACCTCTGATATGGACTTAGCCTTTGTCTATAAACATGATGAAACGGCAGCAACCTCAGACGGGGCAAAACCGCTGGCGGTCAGCCAATATTATGCCCGTCTGTGCCAACGCATCATCCATGCTATTTCCGTTCCGACCGCCGAAGGTATGTTGTACGAAGTGGATATGCGCCTTCGACCACGCGGCACGTCAGGTCCAATTGCCACCACCGTAACGGCCTTTATAGCCTACCAAAAAACGGAAGCTTGGACCTGGGAACACATGGCCCTGACCCGCGCCCGTATGATCACGGGAAGCCCAGAGTTACAAGATGAAATGCGCGGTATTATAGCTGTAATTCTTCAAAACCCTAGGGATCCAAACAAGTTGGTGGTGGATGTTGCCGACATGCGCGAACGCATGRATAAGGAACGCYWCACMRACCAAGTGTGGTCCATCAAGGACTACCGTGGRGGCTTGGTTGACSTTGAGTTYATTGYTCAATACCTTCAACTYTTGCAYGCCCCAACGCACCCWGAAGTCCTTTCCCCCACCACCCGGATGGCCTTGCAAAACCTTAAATCCGCCAAGCTGTTGAATGATCAAATTGCAGAAGGTTTGATTGAAGCCTTAGATCTTTGGCACGCCCTACAAGGCTTTCTCCGTTTGACCATCAAGATTAACTCCGATAGCAACGGGGTCACGGAAATGCCCAAAAGCTTGCAACATCATGTGTCACGCATTGTTAAGGCGCATGATATTGATGCCGCTGAAGTCATCCTTAAATCCAAGGCCCAATGGGTGTTTGAAATATTCACCCATCTCATTATTGAACCAGCCGAAATCGCCCGCGCCCATGTTAAGACCGATTTGCAAACATCCAATTAGAATATTGCCCCACCAACGACAGCGCGCACATATTAATGTAAGGTTTATTGGTCTTTAAACGTGTAAAACCACTTGTTTCTGTGGCTTGACGTTCCTGAGCATTACAAAATAGTTTGTTTATGCTATTCCCAAAATATTAGACCCATTTCACAATAGCGTACATTTTTCGGCCACGATTATCCCAGTTCTTTGCTTTCAAACCGTTTTCAAATTTATATTTGCCATGGTTCCGCCATTTGGGGCGATCCGCTGGATTCAAATTTCAAGCGCAACACCCATTGATTTAACGAAGGCTTCCAAGGGCGTATAAAACCCGAGGCATTTTCGCGGTGTTGTGTTGTCCGTCCACATGGTGTCATTGATGTCTTGGTCTGTAAAATGGTTAATGTTTGTTTTGCGTGGCAACGACCTTCTCAACACACCATTCGCATTCTCGATTGATCCTCGTTGCCACGGCGAATGCGGGTCACAAAAAAGGCTTAGCGGTAGCCGATCGTGCTGATAAAACGCGCCACCCTTGTCCAGTGTGATCGTTTTAAGACATTTATGCGGCATTATTAGGAGCAAATCTCGCAAGGCATCGATGGTTGTTTTCGATTTTCTGTCTGCAAGTTTGGTTGTGAGCAAAAACCGTGACCGTCTTTCAATGCACATTAGCAAGGCCGTGCTTTGACCGGAAAAATGCATCAAATCTGCCTTCCCAATGCCTCAATTCAGACCGCAAGCGTACTTTGGTTAGACGCATATGACTAGGCAAACGGTTGGGAATTGGCGGTTCTTTGTATTTTCGTTTGACACGACGGCCTCGACAACATTTTCCTTTAGGTAGCTGAGTGTTGCACTTGGTTCGGGATATTCAATCCTCAGAAGGAGCGCTATAGCGTGAGCCACCCAGAAATTTGTTTGGGGTCAGTTCCATTGCAAGACGATCTAAGATATAGGTTTTTAGCTGGCTCAGGCGCCCTATCTTGGAGCCTCGGCATTTACGCACCACAGCAATACGGTCGGCTAGGGGAGGTTTGTAAACGCTGTTTTTACGCAGAATATTCCGTTTAAGTTCTCGGCTAATTGTTGATGGAGATCGCCCCAATTAGGAAGCGATCCGGCGACGAGATATACCGTCTGCATGCAGACGGTATATCTCACATCTCTCATTCAGTTCGATGGGACTGTAAAGATTTTCCATTGCATCCCCAGCATCGCTGAGTATTGCACTTGGTTCTGGAATATAGCTCCCGTTGTGCAGACCATTGTTACGGTGAATATCCGCGAAAATTCTGAACTTTTTCATCCGTCCGATAGCATGCTCCCCAACAAGAAGACCAGAAGGCCAACGCTTATAAGCCCTGTCTTCTTTGGACAACACTTTCCTTTTCGGATTTCTGAGCGAGATTTCAAAATCTGTTCCAAGGTCGGTGCTTAGTCCCTCACTGTGATGCTTTGGATTTAGGATGTGGACTCAATTAATCCATAACCGAATGGCGAAGATAGGGGGGCCATTCTGATCCCTTGAGTATCCCACCATTCGTCACATTGTAGGCCTGTATTCAAGACCGTTCTTCCAAAAAGTAATCTTGAATCACAAATCAACACCCAAAGGAATCCCCTAAACGTCCTTGTTATCCGTGAGCACGTAACCCGCACCCCGTAGCGTCTCGATGATCACAGAGGTATTGTAGTGTGCCAGGCGCTTGCGCAGCCGAGATATATTGGCTTCTAGAGAATTTTGGCTCACGTCATCGTCATAACCATAAAATTTTGTTTCTAACATATCTTTGGGAACAACATGTTCAAAACGACGCATCAGCAATTCTAAGACACCCATTTCTCGCTTAGAAATTTTAATGATTTTTCCATCCACACGAACTTCTCGGGTATTGGAATCAAATGCGATGTTGCCCGCCATCAAGACCGTTTTTAGCGTCTTTTCCGGGCGACGCAGCAAGGCCCGCATTCGGGCTTTAAGCTCTTCAACGGCAAAAGGCTTGGGCATATAGTCATCAGCGCCGGTGTTCAGCCCCTTAACCCGTTCATCAAGCTCATCACGGGMASWYARYRMMAKKRMWGGYRYTMCMWKRMMKGCYGYCCRSAYKRAYTTCWRYAYWTMYRAGSSMKSRCYWKCCGGTNNMMMMAMSYCSRMWRWGRYAWWWTSMAWCRAKGTCACATCNNNMRARRYRKCWYSSKYMTYCSMRRKRKTTCCGACAGAATCGACAATGTAGTYGTCMTCTGCAAGGTACATACAAATATATTCAGTAATACTTGGACTGTCTTCAACCAACAAAACACGCATAACACTGCAACCAATACTAATACGGCTTAAACCATGCGGTATTCTGGCTTATTTTTCTAGGGACTTCAACGTGATCYCTAAACTTCGTATTTATACGTCATCACTAAAGGCCTCAGGCGCAGACCTTTCATCAAAGCCCAGATAGGCCCATGTGTCTTTCATATGCGGTGGTAGCGGGGCCGTAATTTCTAAATTTCCCCCTGCCGGATGGACGAATCGAATCGCTCGAGCGTGCAAATGCAGTTGCTTGGCAATTTCTGCCCCACTCAAAAATGCTTCTGCACCACCGTATTTTCCATCACCCAAAATCGGTGTTCCAATCGCCAACATGTGCACGCGCAGTTGATGGGTTCGCCCGGTAATGGGTTCCATTTCAACCCATGACACCCGTTGACCGATCTTCTCAATAATTTTAAATTCGGTGACGGCGCGCTTGCCTTCCAATTCATCAACGACGACGCGTTCGCCATTTTGCGAGGGCTGTTTGCCCAAGGGCAGATCAATACGCCCCTCTTCGCGTTCTGGCACGCCGATGACAACTCCCCAATAAGCTTTTCGGATATCTTTGCTGCGAAAAGCAGCGGTCAGGAARCGGGCCGCTTTTTGRGTCCGGGCCAGAACCAAAATACCCGATGTATCTTTRTCRATACGGTGTACCAAACGRGGGCGTTCTCCCGTATCGAACTTCAATGCCCCAAGCATTCCGTCAACATGACGGGTTGTCCCSGTTCCGCCCTGCACCGCCAGTCCCGCAGGTTTATTCAAGATGATCAAATGGTCATCTTTGTGGAGGACGCAGGACTGAATGAAGTGTGCATCTTCGGCACTCAAGCGATCGTTATCAACTTTAACTTTGCCGGGTGTTTTTTCATTTTCAAGCGGAGGCACACGCAACACATCACCGGGTTTAAGGATAATTTTTGCATCCTTAACCCGCTTACCATCGACACGCACCTCGCCCTTGCGCAACAGCTTTTGCAAGCGCCCAAATGTCAGCCCCGGATAATGGGTTAAAAACCATTTATCAAGACGCTGTTCGTCGGCCTTAGGGCCAATGGTGATCGTTTTAACGCCGCTCATGATAAAATCATCCTCAAAAGGCTCATACCTGCCCAAAATGCGACTAAACACACAACAACACTGCCTGCCGCATATAGGGCAGCATTGACGATGGCTCCACGATCTATAAGGTAATACAGATCCATAGAGAACGTGGAAAAGGTTGTAAATGCCCCCATAACACCGACCACCAGCATGGCCCGAATTTCGGGCGATGGCGACCATGTTAAGGCAGACAATTCCAATACCGACCCCAAGGCGAACGCCCCGAGGACGTTGACCGTCAGAGTGCTCCACGGAAAACCAACATGGGTCACATGGCCCACCGCGCTCATGGTGACAAAACGCCCCATCGCACCGATCGCCCCTCCTAGGCCGACAAATAACAGCAATTGCAAATTCATTTATCTTCCTTTTCTGTGCCCAATTGTCGTTTACGTCTGAGTTTGTCCCAATAGGCTAAACGCTTGTGAATGTCACGTTCAAAGCCAATTTCTTTAGGGTTATAATACCTCTGGCGGTTCATGTCGTCAGGGAAGTAATTTTGCCCGGAAAAACCTGCTTCAGCATCATGATCATAGGCATAACCCTTCCCATACCCCAAATCTTTCATCATGCTCGTGGGGGCATTGAGGATATGCTTGGGGGGTGACACCGAGCCAGTTTCACGGGCTGCACGCTGCGCCGCCTTTTGCGCCAAATATGCGGCATTGGATTTTGGGGCCGTTCCCAGGTAAATCACCAACTGAAACAAGGCTAATTCACCTTCGGGGGATCCCAATCGCTCATAGGCCTGCCACGCGGCAATGGCTTGRGKYAGTGCATTAGGATCGGCAAGRCCGATATCTTCTGAGGCAAAGCGYGTCAAACGCCGGGCAATAAAGTGKGGGTCTTCACCACCATCCAACATCCGCGCGAACCAATACAGGGCGGCATCCGTGTCCGACCCACGCAGTGATTTATGCAGAGCCGACACCAAGTTATAATGGCCTTCTTGTGATTTATCATAAAGCGGCACGCGTTTTTGCACCACGCGGGCTAAATCTTGGGTCGWCAGTAATTCTTCACCATCGGTRAGGACGAAAAGCTCTTCCGCTAAGTTCAAYAGGTAYCGTCCATCGCCATCTGCCATGGCGCGCAAGGCTGACCTTGCATCAAGTTCTAAAGGTAACGCTTTGCTGGTTTCATCTTCGGCACGGGTCAGCAATTCTTCTAGGGCATGGTCGTCCAAACGGTTTAAGACCAGCACTTGGCACCGGGACAACAAAGCCGCATTCAATTCAAACGATGGATTTTCCGTGGTTGCACCGACCAAGATTACGGTGCCGTCTTCGACATAGGGTAAAAACCCGTCTTGTTGAGCACGGTTAAAGCGATGAATTTCGTCGATAAACAACAAGGTGCCCTGCCCTGCTTCTCGGCGTTCTCGGGCACGGGCAAAGACTTTYTTTAAATCGGCAACACCGGAAAAAACAGCGGACAACGGTTCAAAGTACAATTGAGTATGTTGAGCCAGCAACCTTGCAATTGTGGTCTTGCCAGTGCCAGGTGGCCCCCACAAGACAAGGCTCGACAGCCGTGCAGCCTTGACCATACGCCCCAACGGTCCTTGTTCGGCCAACAAGTGCCCTTGTCCGACCACCTGATCCAAACTCTCTGGACGCAACCGGTCGGCCAAAGGACGGGGGGCTTGATCCTCAAACAGCGTCGCCATCAATTGATCACCTGACGACCAACTTAATGTTTCGTCCACCACGCTCTAGAATCAACATCCAGCTCGACTGCTGTACGTCAACGATTGCGGCAAGCTGATGAACGCTGGTGATATCTATACCATTGATTTGGCGCACGATATCTCCCGGTTTAAGACCCAAGCGAGCAGCACTCTGCGCACGGTCTAGATTCAAGATAATGACTCCAGACAATTCGGCTGTCAGCCCCAAGGAATCGGCCAGCGCCGGCGATAAGTTTGCCACAACGGCCCCACTCAGCGGGTGTGCGCCTTGCAACAACGTTTCGTCTTTTTTAGGGTCTTCTGGCGGGGCTTCTAGAATCATATCTAGCTCAACTTTCCCACCACGCCGCATCACCGTCACCTTGGCTAAATCACCAACGGATTGAGTGGCAATGCGAAACCKAAGRTCTTGAACTTCGTGTAATTCATGACCGTTGATTGACAACAATACATCACCAATTTTAAGGCCCGCCCGCTTCGCCGTACCCAGCTTATGAATGGATGTAATCATAATGCCAAAAGGACGTTTCATGCCAAGAGCCTGCGCAAGATCAGGCGTAACATTTTGGCCGCTCGCCCCCAACCAAGGCCGCACCACATCACCCGAAGACAGCAAGCTTTTCACCACATGGGAAATCATATCCACGGGAATCGCAAATCCAATACCATGTGACCCACCCGACTTGGAAAAAATAGCCGTATTCACACCAATCAATCGCCCGTGCATGTCGATCAATGCTCCTCCAGAATTACCGGGATTAATGGCGGCATCGGTTTGGATGAAGGAATTAAGGTCTGAAACMCCAATATTGGTCCGYGCCATTGCCGACACAATACCACTGGTCACGGTTTGCCCGACWCCAAAGGGATTKCCGATCGCCAACACCAAATCCCCAATTTCAAGTGCATCTGGATCGCTGAATTTTAAAAATGGCAAAACCTCACCATGGGTGTCGATTTTTAAAACAGCGATGTCGGTGCGCTTATCGCTACCAACAAGTGTTGCTGAAAATTCGCGKCGATCACTCAACACCACTTTGATTTCATCMGCACCTTCTATRACATGRTTGTTRGTGACGATGATACCTTGACCGTCAATCAGAACRCCCGAGCCTAAGGCATTTTGGACTTTGTTTYTTGGACCCATTGCGCCACCGTGCAGACGACCACCAAAAAACCTTTGAAAAAASGGGTCATTAARRAGGGGGGACATMGGCCGGGAYCGCACAGTTTTAGATGTAAARACGTTYACCACAGCRGGTGCCGTTTTTTTGACAAGCGACGCATAGGATAGCTTAATTTCAACCTGATTTTGTGGGACAACCTTACTTTGCGCGAACGCAGGTAAAGCGTTCCCAAACAACAAAGTCGCAGCCAACACAATACGAAGTCCGTTTATGCGCATGTTCATCCTAACATTCCAAAACCACATGATAAACTGAAGATAGACTGAATTTAAGGCAAAAAAAAGAGACAGCCCAGAGGCTGCCTCTTTTAATGGAAAAATCATAATTTCTAATCTTCGGCGGCAGCAGCCTCAGCAGCAACACGTTCCTTATCGCCAGCCCCTTTCGCTGACTCATCGCGGTCAACAAGTTCAAGGAAGGCCATAGGAGCAGCATCACCATACCGAAATCCAGCTTTAAGAACGCGCGTATAACCACCTGCACGTTCTTTATAACGATCCGCCAAAATCGCAAATAATTTAGACACAGCCGCATCATCACGGAGGTAAGCAGCCGCTTGACGACGAGCATGAAGATCACCGCGTTTAGCCAGGGTAATCATCTTATCTGCAATACGACGCACTTCCTTAGCTTTTGGCAAGGTCGTTTTGATTTGTTCGTGGATCAAAACGGATACCACCATGTTAGAAAACATAGCTTTACGGTGGCTAGAGGTCCGATTCAGTTTACGTAGTCCATTGCGGTGACGCATGATGGTATCTCCTGTTTATATCCTGCCCAATAGAATGGTCAGATTGCAAAACCCACCGCCACGCCCCAAAAGGGGACGAGAACGGCAGGCTGGGCCACACGGCCCGTTTGAGTAAAATAACGTTTAGTAAGGCTCTTCCAAACGTTTAGCTAAGTCTTCGATGTTTTCAGGTGGCCAAGCTGGAATTTCCATGCCTAAGTGAAGACCCATTTGAGACAACACTTCTTTGATTTCATTCAACGACTTGCGACCAAAGTTTGGTGTACGCAACATATCGGCTTCGCTCTTTTGAACAAGATCCCCAATATATATGATGTTGTCGTTCTTGAGGCAATTAGCAGAACGAACGGAAAGTTCCAATTCGTCAACTTTGCGCAACAAGTTTTTATTGAACGGCAACTCGTCACGAACTTCTTCTTCAGCTTTAACAACTTCGGGTTCATCGAAGTTCACAAACAAATGAAGTTGTTCTTGAAGGATACGAGCCGCCAAAGCCACGGCATCTTCAGGTGAAACGGCACCGTTGGTGTGCACTTCCAAAGTCAACTTGTCCAAATCAGTTTCCTGGCCGACACGGGTGTTTTCCACCTTATAGCTAACTTTACGTACGGGAGAGAAAATCGAATCGATCGGAACCAACCCAATTGGTGGGTCTTCTGGGCGGTTTGCAGCAGCAGTCACATAGCCTTTCCCCGTATCAACGGAAAATTCAATGTTGACCTTTTTGCCTTTATCTAAGTGAAACAGAACCAAGTCTGGGTCCATAACATCAATCTCAGAACCAGAATCAATCATACCAGCCGTAATGGGGCCAGGCTTGTCGACCGAAAGGGTCATCTTTTTCTTACCTTCGCTATGAACACGTAGGCCCATAGATTTGATATTCAAGATGATGTCGGTAACGTCCTCACGAACGCCGGGAATGGACGAAAATTCGTGCAGCACACCATCAACATGAATAGCGGTAACAGCACCACCACGCAACGAAGACAGCAAAATGCGACGCAGAGCATTGCCCAAAGTAAGACCGAAGCCACGTTCTAGTGGTTCAGCGATCACGACAGCGGAACGTAGCGGGTCTTGACCCGGTATGACGTCCAGCTTTGTCGGTTTGATAAAATCCTGCCAATTTTTTTGAATCACGGGGGAAACCTCACGCTAGGCACAATATCAAGAAGGGACAACCTAAACGGAAAGGCCTGTCCCCAACACATTTTCCGGTATGAACCGGAAGTCTTCGGTCCGATTAATCGGACCTATCCAATTAAACGCGCCGGCGTTTACGTGGACGGCAACCGTTATGCGGGATCGGCGTCACATCACGAATCGATGTGATATTGAACCCAACAGCTTGCAAAGCCCGCAGAGCAGACTCACGCCCTGAACCAGGTCCTTTGACCTCAACTTCTAAGGTTTGCATGCCGTGTTCTTTGGCTTTGTTGCCGGCATCTTCAGCAGCCATCTGTGCGGCATAAGGTGTCGATTTACGCGATCCCTTAAAACCCTGAGTACCCGCAGAAGACCAGGAAATAGCATTTCCCTGAGCATCCGTAATGGTAATCATCGTGTTATTAAATGTTGCGTTTACATGCGCAACACCTGATACGATATTTTTGCGTTCGCGACGACGAGGTCGCGTTGTAGCCTTAGCCATGTCTCAGCCTCTTATTTCTTTTTGCCGGCAATGGCCTTTGAAGGGCCTTTGCGCGTGCGAGCGTTGGTACTGGTACGCTGACCGCGAACAGGAAGTCCACGRCGATGGCGWAGGCCGCGATAGCAACCCARGTCCATCAAGCGTTTGATGTTCATCGCAACTTCACGACGTARATCACCTTCAACTTGGTAATCGCTATCAATGGCYTCACGGATRCGAACAACTTCGTCATCCGTAAGTTGRTTAACGCGACGATCGAGTGGAATGTCAACCYGAGCACAAATYTCTTGTGCCTTCGTGTTGCCAATTCCATGAATATAAGTAAGCGAGATAACGACCCGTTTAGAGGTCGGAATGTTTACGCCAGCGATTCGTGCCAAAGCTATAACTCCTTAGCCTTTGGTTTCAAAGGCTTCGTATTAAAATAAAGTCTGAAGAGGCRCGATTATAATAACTAACGCCATTAAGTCAATACGAAGTATTTCAACTCACAATGTTCTCGAGTTGATGCGTGACGTCTTCGATAGACATCATGCCGTCAACTTGCTTTAAAATCCCAATTTCCGCGTAGAATGTGGAAATGGGCGCGGTTTGTTCGTGGTAGGCTTCAAGCCTAGCCCGCACAGTTTTTGCGTTATCATCTGCGCGACGGGAAAAATCTTTCCCCCCACACTTATCACAAACGCCATCCTCTGCAGGTTTTTGAAACGATTCGTGATAACCAGCTCCGCATTTAGAGCAAGTATAACGACCACAAATGCGTTCCACCATGGCTTCATCATTTACCGTCAATTCGATGACATAATCCAACTTCAATGACTTGTTAGCCAACATTTCGCTAAGGGCTTCAGCTTGGGGTACGGTTCTTGGGAACCCATCCAAAATAAAGCCATTCGCACACTCTTTTTGACCGACACGCTTGGAAATCATACCGATGATTAAATCATCAGACACAAGACCTCCAACATCCATGATACCCTTGGCGTCTTGACCCAGATCGCTCCCAGATGCCACTTCAGCGCGCAACATATCACCCGTCGACAGCTGGATGACGTTCAGCTTCTTTTCCAGTTGTTTAGACTGGGTGCCTTTGCCTGCGCCCGGAGGACCTAATATAATTAGGTTGGTCATTTACGCTTGCCCCGCAGTTTTGACTTCTTGATCAGCCCTTCATATTGATGGGCCATCAAATGAGATTGAACCTGGGTCACCGTATCCATCGTCACGGTCACAACAATCAGCAAAGACGTCCCACCAAAATAAAACGGTACCGAATATTGAGACATTAGAATTTCGGGCAACAGGCAGATTGCAGACAAATATGCCGCACCAAGCACCGTTAAGCGCGTCAAAACCTTATCTAAGTAATCAGACGTATTTTTTCCGGGACGAATACCAGGAACAAAGCCGCCATACTTCTTTAAATTTTCAGCCGTATCTTGTGGGTTGAAGACAACAGCCGTGTAAAAGAAAGAGAAGAATACGATCATTGTTACAAATATAATCAAATATGCCGGTTGACCGCGCCCCATCCAGGCCATCATCGTCGTCACCCATTCTGGGCTACTTTGTCCAGCGGCGCTAAGGCCTAAGATCGTCACAGGCAAGCCAAGTATTGATCCAGCGAAAATCGGAGGAATAACACCGGCTGTATTTATTTTTAAAGGTAAATGCGTGTTTTCGCCACCCGATATACGCCCACCCTGTTGGCGTTTTGGATACTGCACAATGATACGGCGTTGCGCACGTTCAACAAACACGATCAAGAAAATAACGGCACACACAACAAAAATAAGACCAAGGATAAAGAAGGTGCTCAACGCACCTGTACGTCCCAATTCTAAAGTCCCCGCAACGGCTTTCGGCAAGTTCGCAACAATCCCTGTAAAGATAATCAACGAAATACCATTGCCGATGCCACGTTGCGTGATTTGTTCGCCCAACCACATCAAGAATACGGTGCCGCCCGTAAGGGTGACGACCGTGGTAAAGCGGAAAAATAAACCGCCTTCCATAACAACGCCACTGGCCATACCTTCAAGGCCGACAGCAATGCCATAGGCTTGCAGAACTGTAATCAGCACTGTTAAGTAACGTGTGTACTGGTTGATTCTTTTGCTGCCATTTGCCCCTTCTTTTTTCATCGCTTCTAATGACGGTGAAATGGTCGTCATCAACTGCATGATGATGGAGGCAGAGATGTACGGCATGATGTTCAAGGCAAAAATAGTCATACGTGACAGAGCACCACCGGTGAACATGTCAAACATACCGAGCAATCCACCCGAATTATGGCTGAACAGATCTTTAAGGGCCGCAGAATTGATGCCCGGGAGGGGAATATAAGTCCCCAACCGGTATACAATTAGTGCGCCCAGCGCGAACCAAATTCGCTTTTGAAGATCGGTCGCTTTCGAAAAAGCACCGAGCCTCAGGTTTTGGCTCATTCGTTCACCCGTAGATGCCATAAAACGTCGTCTCCGCTTAGTGGTGTTTAGCTGTCGTCTGACTGAGCAGCCTTAACTTCAGCAATGGTGATTTTACCACCAGCTTTTTCGATCGCAGCAACCGCCGCCTTAGAGGCACCTGAAGCTTCGATATTTAGTTTTGACGTAACTTCGCCGCGGGCCAAAATGCGGATGCCGTCGTAACGACCGTTCAACATACCAGCTTCACGTAGCACAGCTTCATTAATCACATTTTTCGCATCAAGCTTCTTAGAATCAACGGCCTTTTGCAAATCACTAAGATTAAACACGGCAAACGTCTTACCAAAGATGTTGTTAAAGCCACGCTTTGGCAGACGGCGATACAAAGGCATTTGACCGCCTTCAAAGCCAAGCAAAGACACACCTGAGCGTGATTTTTGGCCTTTAACACCCCGACCACCGGTTTTACCAGTACCCGAGCCAATACCACGGCCAATACGCTTGCTGTTTTTRGTCGCTCCAGCATTATCGCGAATATCATTAAGGTTCATAATCTTATCCCTTTTGGATAAAACCGGCTTTAGCCAGCTTCCTCTACACGAACAAGGTGAGACACTTTGTTAATCATGCCGCGAACGGATGGTGTGTCTTCAAGTTGGCGTGTACGGTTCATTTTATTCAGACCAAGACCTTTAAGAGTCTCGCGCTGATCCTTTGGACGACCGATGGGGCTACCCGTCTGCGTCACTGTAACTGTTTTTTGTGCGGCCATGGGAATTACTCCTTACCTTCTTTGTCACCGCGGCGAGAGACAATGTCACTCACCTTGAGGCCACGGCGAGAGGCCACGGCACGCGGAGATGTACTCCGCTTTAGCGCATTAAAGGTTGCCTTAATCATGTTGTGCGGGTTTTGGGAACCATTAGACTTGGTCACCACATCCTGAACGCCCATGCTTTCAAACACAGCACGCATAGGGCCACCGGCAATTACCCCTGTACCCGCAGGTGCGCTACGCAGCAAAACATTGCCGGCGCCGTAACGCCCTTGAATATCATGATGCAACGTACGGCCTTCACGTAAGGGGACGCGGATCATGCTTTTCTTTGCATTATCTGTTGCCTTACGAATGGCTTCAGGAACTTCACGGGCTTTGCCGGTACCAAAACCAACACGACCCTTACCGTCGCCGACAACGACCAAGGCGGCGAACGAGAAGTTACGACCACCTTTGACGGTTTTAGCAACACGATTGATGCCGACAAGGCGTTCAATCAGTTCGGGTTCATCGTTGCGTTCMYRMSSKTTYYYCRAYKKMMRSTSYSKYWTYTKWRMRKGSYWWTTCWTMKKSTCYYCYYMTTAGAAYKYCARKCCGYTTTCRCGRGCTGCGTCWGCCARRGCTTTMACMCGWCCGTGATASMGATAKCCACCGCGGTCAAAGACCACGTTCTTCACACCAGCTTTGATTGCGCGTTCTGCAACCATTTTGCCAACAGCTGTTGCTGCCTCGGCATTGCTTGTCGACTTGATTTTGGACTTAACGTCCTGTTCAAGGCTAGATGCTGAAGCCACAGTGTGGCCCTGGCTGTCATCAATAATCTGAGCGTAAATATAACGCCCGGAACGGAACACAGAAAGACGCGGGTGACCTGCGGATTTCTTTGCGATCTGAGTGCGCGTACGTTGTTTGCGCCGCTCAAATAATTTTTTCGCGATTGACATGATCCTGACCTACTTCTTCTTGCCTTCTTTGCGGACGATAAATTCGCCTGAATACCGAATACCCTTGCCTTTGTATGGCTCTGGTGGACGATAGCTCCGAATTTCCGCTGCAATTTGGCCAACTTTTTGCTTATCAGCACCCGAAATAATGATGGTGGTTTGGTCTGGACACACAATTTTGATGTCCCCAGGAACGGGCACAATGACTTCATGACTGTAGCCAAGTTGCATAACCAGATTTTCACCCTTCATCGCGGCACGATAACCGACACCTGTAATCTCCAATTTTTTGGAAAAGCCTTGAGAAACGCCTTCCACTAAATTACTGATCACAGAGCGTGTCATMCCCCACATTTGACGMGCACGTGCTGCGCCTTCACGGGGGGCTACAGTAATGACGTTGCCGTCAAGAGTGATRATAACATCGTCCGTAAACGTTGCYGTCAACTCACCCAATTTACCTTTAGCCGACACATTATGGCCCGAAACCTCGACGCTARCGCCATCGGGGACTTGAACCGGATTTTTACCAATACGAGACATTTACTGTTCTCTCCTCATCAAAAGACTTGGCAGAGCACTTCACCGCCCACRTTGGCCTCACGGGCCTCAGCATCAGACATGACGCCGCGGGGGGTGGAAATGATCGAAATACCAAGGCCGTTGTARACGTTGGAGAGATTTTTGATCTTCGAGTACACACGACGGCCCGGTTTGGACACCCGTGAAATTTCTTGAATGGCCGGTTGGCCTTCAAAGTACTTGAGTTCGATCTTGATCTCACTAATACCCGTGCTCTTTTCGACTTGTTCGAAACTRCGAATAAARCCTTCACGCTTGAGAACATCAAGCACGTTGGACCGTARTTTCGACGCCGGAGCAACRACAGAGGACTTYTTAGCCATCTGKCCGTTACGGATACGGGTCAGCATATCACCCAAAGGATCTGACATGGACATGTGTCTATCTCCCTACCAGCTCGACTTGACGACACCTGGGATTAATCCCATGGACGCCAAATCACGCAGTGCGATGCGTGAGAGCTTAAATTTACGATAATTACCACGAGGACGACCAGAGAGGCCACACCGTAGACGAATGCGGTTTTGCGCGGAATTGCGAGGAAGCTCGGCGAGCTTCAGACGCGCTTCAAAGCGTTCTTCCATGGACAAACTGACGTCCTTGGCTTGAGCTTTTAAAACGGTACGCTTTGCAGCGTATTTTAGAGCTAGGCGCTCACGCTTTAAGTTGCGTTCAATAGCACTTTTCTTAGCCATTACTGATTGCCTCCATGTTCGCCGGCAAACGGCATATTCAACGCACGCAAAAGAGCCTTACCTTCAGCGTCGGTCTTGGCTGTGGTGCAAATCACAATATCCATACCACGGACTTTATCGACTTTATCATAGTCGACTTCCGGAAAGACGATTTGTTCCTTCAGGCCCATGGCAAAGTTACCATTGCCGTCAAAGCCTTTACCGTTGACGCCGTGAAAATCACGAACGCGGGGTAACGCAATGTTAACCAGACGGTCGAGAAATTCATACATCCGTTCTTTGCGGAGCGTAACCTTACACCCAATAACCATACCTTCGCGCAATTTAAAGCCCGCAATGGACTTAGTAGAGCGCGTGGTTACTGGCTTTTGACCTGCGATTGCGGTCATGTCAGCAAGAGGTCCCACGATTTTTTTCTTATCTTGAGAAGCCTCACCAACACCCATGTTGATGACGATCTTATCGAGTCTTGGGACTTCCATAGGGTTCGTGTAATTAAACTCTTCCCTCAAAGTCGGAACGATTTGATCGTTATACACTTGTTTTAAACGTGACATCGTATCAACCCTTCCCTTAATCCAGTGACTCGCCGGAGCGTGCTGAAACACGAACCTTGCGACCATCAATTTCTTTAAAACTCACCCGCGTTGGCTTATCGTCTTTAGGATCGATATGCGCGATATTGGAAAGATGAATAGAAGACTCTTTCTCAATAATGCCGCCTTCACTTGATTGAGTTGCGCGAGTGTGACGCTTAACCATGTTCACACCAGCAACGATAGCAAGGTTCTCTGCCTTAATGATCTTGAGAACTTCACCTTTGATGCCTTTAGAGCGGCCCGTAAGGACCACGACTGTGTCGCCTTTTTTAATTTTACTCGCCATTCAAAGCACCTCTGGAGCCAGAGAAATGATTTTCATGTACTTTTTAGCACGCAACTCACGAGTCACGGGGCCAAAAATACGGGTCCCAATGGGTTCACCATTTTTGTTGATTAAAACGGCTGCATTTTTATCAAAACGAATGGTTTGTCCATCAGAACGCTGGATGTCTTTAGCTGTACGCACCACAACAGCGCGATGTACATCACCCTTTTTAACACGTCCGCGCGGAATAGCTTCCTTAACGGATACGACGATAACATCGCCGACAGAGGCATACCTTCGCTTCGAGCCACCTAACACCTTGATGCATTGCACCCGGCGAGCGCCCGAATTGTCAGCGACCTCCAAATTGGATTCTGACTGAATCATAGTTTATACCTTTTTTCGAGTAYCACGGTCTCTGCTTAAGTCAATATGTCTTAAGCAGACTCAGTGATAACTTCCCAAGTTTTGCGTTTCGAAATAGGGCGGCATTCACGAATACGAATGATCTCCCCTTCCTTAACACTGTTGGTTTCGTCATGCGCTGCATATTTTTTAGATTTACGCATGTATTTCTTATAAATCGGGTGCATAACGCGGCGTTCGACCAAGACAGTCACAGTTTTGTCCATTTTGTCGCTCACTACGAGGCCCTGAAGAACACGTTTCGGCATTCTCGTTCTCCTTACGACGCGACGGCGATAGAAACACGCTCGCCAAGTATCGTCTTAATACGCGCAATTTCCTTACGTATGGAATTTTTGCGCGATGTGTTGTCGAGCTGGCCACTTGCGGCCAGAAAACGTARATTAAAGGATTCTTTGCGGATATCCAATAACATTTGTYTTAACTCATCATCGCTCTTAGTACGAAGATCTGAAGCTTTCATTGCATTAATCCTCTTCACCGAAGCGGGTCACTAACTTTGTTTTAATCGGAAGCTTTGCAGCCGCCAATTCGAACGCGCGTGTAGCAACTTCCCTTGAAACACCGTCAACTTCGAACATGATCCGACCTGGTTTAACACGGCAAGACCAATAATCCACGGACCCTTTACCTTTACCTTGACGAACTTCGGCAGGCTTAGATGTAACGGGCAAGTCCGGGAAAATACGAACCCACACACGGCCAGCACGCTTCATTTGCCGRGTCATAGCGCGACGTGCGGCTTCAATCTGACGTGCMGTAATACGATCCGGTTCCATGGCYTTAAGACCAAAAGAYCCGAAGTTCAATGTAAAYCCACYTTTAGCCAATCCATGGATACGGCCTTTGTGGGCTTTACGAAATTTAGTACGCTTTGGGCTCAGCATTTTATGCTTTCCCTACCTTTAAGTTATTAATCTAGCGAGCCGGTTGCTGAGCTTGCGCCCGCTTCTCGGTTGCCATTGGATCATGGGCAAGAATTTCGCCCTTATAAATCCAAACTTTAATGCCGCACACACCATATGTAGTGTGTGCCGACGCGACTGCATAATCAATGTYAGCACGGAGCGTATGCAACGGCACACGACCTTCACGGTACCAAACGGTACGCGCGATTTCAGCACCGCCCAAACGACCTGCRCAGTTAATACGGATACCTTCGGCACCCATGCGCATRGCACTTTGGACTGCACGYTTCAGTGCACGACGTGTTGATACACGACGTTCGAGTTGCTGGCCAATGTTATCTGCAACCAACTGCGCATCAATTTCCGGCTTGCGGATTTCRACGATRTTGAGGCTGACTTCAGAACCCGTAATTTTAGCAACTTCAAGTCGAAGTGTTTCAATGTCCGCACCCTTCTTGCCGATMACCACMCCCGGACGAGCCGTGTAAATGGTAACGCGAGCTTTTTTGGCAGGRCGTTCAATAATGAYYTTMGAAACGCTAGCYGTCTTGAGCTTATCACTCAGRAATTTGCGAATCTTCAAATCTTCGTGCAACAGTTCGGCGTAGTTTCCATCAGCATACCAGCGGGAATCCCACGTRCGGTTAATGCCAAGGCGGAAGCCGATTGGGTTGATCTTATGTCCCATTATACGGTCTCCTCGCGTTCGCGAACAATCAAACGAAGATTGGCGAACGGCTTTTGAATTTTACCTACGCGGCCACGGGCYCGKGCTCTCCAACGCTTCATAACCATGGCGCGACCRACMGTRGCTTCCGCCACATACAAACGATCGACGTCCAATTGRTGGTTATTTTCAGCRTTAGCAATGGCCGATTCCAGYAGCTTTTTCACATCTTGTGCGATGCGACGTTTCGAGAAAGCTAACTGACCCAGCGCGCTCTCGCAGCTTTTACCGCGTATTGAGCCACAAACCAAGTTAAGTTTTTGCGGACTGACACGAATCATTTTCCCAAAGGCAAATGCTTCGTTATCTGCAAAAGGACGTTCTAAGCTTTTTTTACCCATAACTAAGCCCTCTTGCCTTTCTTATCAGCCGCATGACCCGTGTATGTGCGGGTCGGTGAGAATTCGCCGAACTTRTGACCGATCATATCGTCGGACACATTAACGGGAATAAATTTTCTGCCATTATAGACTCCGAAGGTTAGACCAACGAACTGCGGTAAAATGGTGCTACGACGAGACCAGGTCTTAATGACTTGGTTACGGCCGGCATCACGAGCAGCTTCAGCCTTCTTCAGAAGATAGCCATCTACAAACGGACCTTTCCAAACGGAACGTGGCACGGTGCTCTCCTACTTCTTATTACGACGGCGCATAATTAAGCTATCCGTCATTTTGTTCTTACGAGTACGCTTACCTTTAGTAGGCTTGCCCCACGGTGAAACCGGATGACGACCACCAGAGGTACGGCCTTCGCCACCTCCATGTGGGTGATCCACCGGGTTCATGGCGACGCCACGTACGCTTGGACGCTTGCCAAGCCAGCGCTTACGCCCAGCCTTACCAAGCTTRATGTTCTTTTGGTCTGGATTAGATACCGCACCAATGGTCGCCATGCATTCAGCACGAACCATACGTAACTCGCCGCTCATTAAGCGAAGCTGCGCGTACCCTTGGTCCTTACCAACCAGCTGCACATAAGAGCCAGCGCTTCTTGCAATCTGGCCACCCTTGCCAACCTTCATCTCCACATTGTGGATGATGGTGCCGACAGGGATGCTCGCCAAGGGCATTGCGTTGCCCGGTTTGATGTCTGCCGTTTTACCAGAAACGATTTGATCGCCTTCGGCCAAACGTTGAGGAGCAATAATGTATGCCCGTTCACCGTCTGTATAAGCCACCAACGCAATAAATGCGGTGCGGTTTGGATCGTATTCTAAACGTTCTACAGTTCCGACAACGTCAAATTTGTTACGCTTAAAATCAATTGTGCGATAGCGGCGTTTATGACCACCACCAATCCGGCGCGCTGTGATGCGTCCCGTATTGTTACGCCCACCGTTTTTGCGAAGACCTACGGTCAATGCTTTTTCCGGTGCGCCTTTATAAATACCTGCACGATCTACGAGAACGAGGCCACGCCGTCCCGGAGTCGTCGGTTTGTACTGTTTCAAAGCCATATTACAGTTAACCTCTTCCTAGACGCCTGTGGTTACGTCAATAGAATCGCCGTCAGCTAACGTTACGACTGCTTTTTTCTTGTCGTCACGTCGGCCCTTACGGCCACGGAATATTTTGCTCTTACCCTTTTGAACCARGGTATTAACACCCGTCACTTTYACCTTGAAGATACYTTCGAYGGCAGCCCGAATTTCAGGCTTAGTTGCGTCGATGGCAACTTCAAAAGCGACTTGATTATGTTCAGACATCAGTGTCGCTTTTTCGGTAATCATTGGGCGACGAATGACTTCAAACATGCGTTCTTTAGAAATGCTCATTTGAGGCGCTCCTGAAGCTTTGCTACGCCTTCTTGCGTCAACACAAGTGTGTCATGACGCAAAATGTCGTAAACGTTTGCACCTTGGCTCGGTAAAATGTCGATGCCGATCAGGTTGCTGGCTGCGAGAGCGAAGTTTTCACTCACCACGGTGCCATCAATAACCAGTGTCGTACCCCACCCTAACTTTGCCAATTTCTTCGACAGATCGCTTGTTTTGGGGGCCTTTATATCAGCCGAATCCAAAATAACCAACTTGCCTTCAGCTTGTTTAGCGGACAGAGCCGTTAACAGGGCCAATCGACGCACTTTCTTTGGCAACTTATGTTCATAGGAACGAGGCTGTGGACCAAAGACAATGCCGCCACCGCGCATTTGCGGAGCTCGTATCGTACCTTGACGCGCACTACCTGTGCCCTTTTGATTAAAGGGTTTCTTACCACCACCAGAGACGTCGGAACGGCCTTTGGTTGCGTGGGTGCCTGCGCGTCGCTTGGCCAGCTGCCAATTTACACAACGCGCAAGAAGATCACCACGGACAGGGGCGCCAAARATAGCGTCGTCCAAATCCACAGAGCCAGACTTCTTGTTTTCGAGGCTAATGATATCGAGTTTCATTTGCTTTATTCCTTCTCGCCGGCATCGGCATCTGCAGCTGGTGCTGCGGGTGCTTCGACGGCGGGTGCTTGGTCTTGCACACCAGCTTTTACAGCGGCCGGGAATGGCAGTCCTTCAGGAGCCGCGCGCTTAACAGCGTCACGAACCAAAACATAACCGCCCTTGGACCCAGGGACAGAGCCCTTAACCAAGATCAAACCACGTTCCTCATCAACAGACACCACTTCGAGGTTCAACGTTGTCACACGTTCAGCCCCCATGTGACCGGCCATCTTTTTWCCTTTAAAGACTTTACCTGGATCTTGACAYTGCCCCGTAGAGCCGTGTGAACGGTGAGAAACAGATACACCGTGCGAAGCACGCAAACCRCYAAAATTRTGGCGTTTCATGRCGCCRGCAAAGCCTTTACCAATASWWGTMSCNNCRTTASVTCARMWRWNTRWMYVCSSAMRWARTRKYTRSCAGAAAGTTCTGATCCAACGGCGACCATAGCATCGGCAGCAACGCGAAATTCAACGAGCTTTTTCTTTGGTTCAACTTTTGCCTTGGCGAAATGACCACGCATGGCTTTCGACTGACGTTTGGCTTTTGCAGCGCCAACACCGAGTTGGAGGGCTGTGTAGCCATCCTTTTCATCGGTTTTGTGCGCCACGACTTGGCAATTGTCCACACTCAACACGGTCACAGGAACGTGAGTTCCATCGTCCTTGAAGATGCGGGACATACCAACCTTTTGGGCTATTAATCCGGTACGCATTGGTCCCTTCCTAAGCCTTTCTTTCAAGGCTTACGATTAGAGTTAAAGTTTAATTTCGACGTCTACACCAGCAGCAAGATCGAGCTTCATCAGCGCGTCCACAGTTTGCGGTGTAGGGTCAACGATATCCAACACACGTTTGTGTGTCCGAATTTCAAACTGTTCACGTGACTTTTTATCAATGTGCGGGCCACGCAAAACAGTGAATTTTTCAATCCGCGTTGGWAGTGGRATCGGCCCACGGACCTCGGCGCCCGTGCGCTTWGCTGTACTGACAATCTCATCTGCAGATTGATCGAGCACGCGATGGTCAAAAGCTTTCAACCGAATGCGGATATTTTGATGTTCCATAATTATGAACCTAACGAGTTGGTTGGCCCCCGCCCGAAGACGGGGGTATTAATGAGTTTAAGCTATGACCTTAGAAACGACGCCCGCACCAACAGTACGGCCACCTTCACGAATGGCGAATCGCAAGCCATCGGTCATCGCGATTGGCGCGATCAATTCGACTTCCATTGCGATATTATCGCCAGGCATAACCATTTCTGTGCCCGTTGGCAAGCTGCAAACACCCGTTACGTCCGTGGTGCGGAAGTAAAACTGTGGACGATAGTTGGTAAAGAATGGCGTRTGACGGCCTCCTTCTTCCTTCGTCAGGATGTAGGCTTCTGCCGTAAATTTAGTGTGTGGCGTAATCGAACCGGGTTTAGCCAAAACTTGACCACGGTCAACATCTTCACGTTTCGTACCCCGAAGAAGAACACCAACGTTGTCACCAGCTTCACCGCGATCAAGCAGCTTGCGGAACATTTCAACGCCCGTACAGGTCGTCTTAACAGTGTCTTTCAAGCCAATGATTTCAATTTCTTCACCGACTTTAACAATTCCACTTTCGATACGACCCGTAACAACGGTACCGCGACCAGAAATCGAGAAAACGTCTTCGATCGGCATCAAGAAGGGTTGATCAATCGCGCGGTCGGGTTGTGGGATGTATTCATCAATCGCCGCCATCAATTTCGTAATGGAGTCCTTGCCGATTTCATCATCACGGCCTTCAAGTGCGGCCAAAGCAGAACCCTGGATGATGGGGATATCATCGCCGGGGTAATCATAAGAAGACAACAGTTCACGGATTTCCATTTCAACCAATTCCAACAACTCTTCGTCGTCGACTTGGTCGACTTTGTTCATGTAAATGACCAAAGCAGGAACGCCAACTTGGCGCGCCAAAAGAATGTGTTCACGGGTTTGCGGCATAGGGCCATCGGC
>JAESSB010000082.1 GCA_016764335.1 Magnetovibrio sp. | reverse complement strand
GCCGCCTGTTTTTGGGTATTTTGCTTTTCCATGTCGCGCTACAGCCAACGGCTGGAACGTAAACTTCACAGAGGCCACAAACGTTAAGTGAATTAGGAAYGAACAATGACGTCTGATAAAYCTGCCATMCARMTYATTAACATGAATAAATGGTATGGCGACTTCCATGTCCTGAAAGATATAAATTTASAGGTTGCMGAAGGCGARCGCATCGTCATTTGCGGTCCTTCAGGGTCCGGWAAATCGACCATGATCCGCTGYRTYAATCGYTTGGAAGAACATCAAGCCGGRCARATCATYGTCAAYGGCATTGAACTTACMGAAGACTTAAAGCGTATTGATRAAGTTCGCCGTGAGGTGGGRATGTGTTTTCAGCAYTTCAATYTGTTCCCRCATTTGTCGGTTCTGGAAAAYTGCACACTYGGCCTMATTTGGGTGCGTAARACGCCGAAAAAAGAAGCCGAAGAYATYGCGATGCAYTTCTTGGAACGGGTGAAAATTCCGGAACAAGCYGCCAAGTTCCCCGGCCAATTGTCGGGCGGTCAACAGCAACGTGTGGCGATTGCGCGATCTTTGTGTATGAACCCCAAAATCATGTTGTTTGATGAACCCACATCGGCGCTTGATCCAGAAATGATTAAAGAGGTTCTTGACGTGATGGTCGAACTGGCCGAAGAAGGCATGACCATGCTGTGTGTGACCCATGAAATGGGCTTTGCCAAAATGGTGGCGAATCGCGTGATCTTTATGGATGTCGGACAGATCGTTGAAGAAAACAATCCTCATGAATTTTTCGATAATCCTCAACATGATCGCACAAAGTTATTCTTAAGCCAAATCATAGGTCATTAAGCAAAAGGATTTAGCGCATGAATATACATCCCAAAAGTTTACGTGACCGTGCCGAGGCCACAAAAATCAAGATTCAAAACATTCTTGATATTTCGTGTTCCGGGCATGACGACCAGGTCATAAAGGCTATTGAACAAGCGATTATCGAGGCCCTTTTAGAAGAACGCGACCGCTGTGCTGTGATCGCTTTTAAGCATAGCTGTGGCGAAGATCGTGATAAGGCACATAAGTTGGCCGATGAAATCAAGCGCGTGCGCACAGCCCTGGTTACAAACCTAGCCAGTATGCGCTAAATAGAGTAGGGTGCGCTCAACGTAAACTTGGTTCAAAATTATGCAGCAGCCTAAATCACTCTTTAGTTATCGTCCGTATTGGGCGCAACGCTTTGGCATCGCGCCATTTTTACCCATGAGCCGGGCAGAAATGGATGATCTGGGCTGGGATTCGTGTGACATCATTTTGGTCACCGGGGACGCCTATGTGGACCATCCAAGTTTCGGCATGGCCATTATCGGAAGACTTTTAGAAGCACAAGGCTTTCGCGTTGGCATCATTGCCCAACCGGATTGGACCAGTGTCGAAGCGTTTAAAGCCCTTGGCCCGCCGAACCTATTTTGGGGCGTGACAGCGGGTAATATGGACTCGATGGTCAACCGCTATACCGCTGATCGTCGCATTCGCCATAATGATAGCTATACCCCAAACGATGAAGGCGACAAACGCCCAGATCGGGCAACCATCGTCTATGCCGGGCGGTGCCGTGAAGCGTTCAAAGACATTCCGATTGTGATAGGCGGTATCGAAGCATCACTGCGGCGCATTACCCACTATGATTATTGGTCGGACAAGATACGTAGGTCCATCTTGGTGGACGCAAAGGCCGATATTTTGTTGTATGGCAATGCCGAACGCGCCATCGTTGAAGTCGCGCACCGCATTGCAAAAGGTGAAAATCCCAAAGACATGTTCGACGTTCGCGGGGTTGTCCTTGGCGCGTCAAAACTGCCAGAAGGGTGGACCGAACTTGATATGTCTGATCCTGACGTCGAACATCCGCGTAATGTGAGTGAGCAGATTGCCGTGCGCTTACCCAGCTATGAACAAGTGCGGGCTGAATCGATTCTGTACGCACAGGCCTCTCGCGTGGTGCACCAAGAAAGCAACGCATCAAATGCCCATGCCCTGATTCAAAACCAAGGCGTGCGCGAYATCTTTYTATCGCCGCCCCCYATTCCGTTAAGTACCGCAGAAATGGACGGGGTCTTTGACTTAACCTATGCCCGTGCGCCGCACCCACGTTATGGTGATGCGCGCATCCCAGCCTGGGAAATGATCCGTTTTTCCGTCAACATCATGCGGGGGTGCTTTGGCGGCTGTTCATTCTGTTCCATAACGGAACACGAAGGTCGGGTCGTGCAAAACCGATCGCAAGAATCCATCTTAAAAGAAATCGAAGCCATCCGTGATAAGGTGGACGGCTTTACAGGGCAAATATCAGACCTGGGTGGTCCGACCGCGAACATGTACCGGATGGCGTGTAAAGACGATGAAATCCAAGCGACATGTCGCAGACTTTCGTGCGTGTACCCCAGTATTTGCAAAAACCTCAATAYTGACCATACCCCTCTGATTGAACTCTACCGCAAAGCCCGAAATCTGCCAGGGGTGAAGAAAATTTCCATCGCTTCGGGTTTGCGCTATGACTTGGCCGTGAGAAGCCCGACCTATGTCAAAGAACTGGTGGAACATCATGTCGGTGGATACTTAAAAATAGCCCCAGAACACACAGAAGACGGGCCGCTGTCCAAAATGATGAAGCCGGGAATCGGCACGTATGACCGCTTTAAGCAAATGTTCGACCAAGCCGCGAAAAAGGCAGGCAAGAAATACTATTTGATTCCCTACTTCATCGCAGCGCATCCTGGCACCACCGACGAAGATATGATGAATTTGGCTCTGTGGCTCAAGAAGCAAGGCCTTCGAGCCGACCAAGTCCAAACATTTTTGCCATCCCCGATGTCCATATCAACAGCGATGTATCATTCTGAACGCAATCCGTTGAAGCCGGTTCATCGTAATTCCGGTGAAGTGGTTAAGACCGCCAAGGGGTTGAGGCAACGCCGCCTGCATAAGGCATTTCTGCGCTATCACGATGCCAACAACTGGCCCATGATCCGCGATGCCTTGAAAGTGATGGGGCGTACGGACCTCATTGGGCCAAGCAAAAAACATTTGGTGCCAGCTTGGCAGCCCAAAGGAACGGGGCATCAAGGTGCAGGCGAAGGCCTTAGAACCGGACGCAAACACGGCGAACAAAAATTCTTCACCCAACAAGCCGGTGAGGGACGTCGTAAAGGCCTGGCACAAGGTAACGGCCGGGTTACGAGTGGCCCAGCAAAGGGGCGCCGTACCTCTAGATCGCCCAAACGTTAGTCCCTAACATACCCTTATCTTGGGCGCTGTGTCCTATGGCGTAGCGTAAATGGCCTGTGGCTGTGCCAATCATGGGGGACGCCTTAAAAGTAACTTCACCAATTGTGTGAGCAACATCACAAACACTTAAAATTATATGTGCAATCATACAAATATTGATAAATARAATTCATCAATATACAAGTATTAATATTGTCCTTATTTTAAGGTTAGCACAATGAAAATATCAGAAAGAATCAATTATATAACTGTACTTAGAGTTGTTTCGACTTCGGGTGTTTTGATGTTTTTGTCGGGATGCATTATTGCGATACCGCCCGGACTTCAATTGGCATCAATGGCTTTGGATGGGGTGAGTTATATGGCGACCGGTAAAACCATTGCCGATCATGCGCTTTCCGGCCTTATCTCTCAGGACTGTGCTATGATTCGCATCCTTCAAGATAATGAGATTTGTCATGCGCCAGCCACAGATCTAGAGGTTGCCGTATTGCCAGAAGGCTCCCCCGCAGGTCAAATTCCCCAAGCGCCACATAATGCTGACAACACCTACAAACAATCGCAATTTGACGATATTGATATGGAGGTGGCAGGCGGACCTCTGCTTTAAGGTTCACAATGTTTAATTGCAGGATATACTCAAGGCATGCAAAACAACGACACCCCTCCTTTATGTGATGATWTARCTCCATCRCTYCTTTTCAGGGATGAGCCAGMRCCGTTTGAGGTGTACAACGGCCAAGGWCAATCCCCATTGGTGATYGTTAGCGACCATGCAAGCCRCCGTGTTTCACGTGCGTTGGGCCATTTGGGCTTGCCRCCCGAATATTTTAAYCGCCACATCGCCTATGAYATCGGKACCGATAAGATCACGCGATGTTTGGCYGATCGCCTAGATGCACGRGCTGTCTTAGCGCAATAYTCCCGCTTGGTGGTGGACTTAAATAGGCAYCCMAACGATCWWGATTGCATCCCAGRCATRAGTGAYCARATASCGATTCCCGGTAATCAAGGRCTKRATAAAAYAGATATTGYACAGCGWATCGCTACRTTTCACRCSCCTTACCATGRCGCAATTGCACAAGAAATGAAGKYCATCACCGAMCGCGATGGTCRACCGCCSGTTATCTTTTCCATTCATAGCTTTACCCCGACGATGAACGGCGTGGASCGGGTATGGGATGTTGGCGTATTGTGGAATAAAGACCCCCGCATGCCCTTGGCCTTAATAGACGATCTGGAACGTTGGGACGGTTTTCATGTTGGCAATAACAAACCTTATTCAGGGCAAGACTTAGCCTACACCATAGATACCCACGGCACAGAACAAGGCATTGCAAACTGTGCTATTGAAATTCGCCAAGATCATTGTGGATCTTTGGAAGAGATCTCACATTGGGCGGATATCTTAGCCGATGCGCTGCGCCACATTCTCACGATTGATAAGATGCATGACATTCGAAAATACTAAGGTTCAATCGCACCTGACTGTTCATTTGAACATGCGATCATACAAAGTGGCCTTAAAGCCTCGTAAAAATGCTCGTGATTGACTTATCCCCACCTTTGGACATGGACGGCGCAGGTTTAGACGTCTAATGTCGGCTCCAACGTAACTTTTTACAATCACAATAGAGGACATTTCATGACCGAAACTGGTGGCATTGCAGGCGACCGTCTGCGTTCGTTTGTTGAACGTATTGAACGCTTAGAAGAAGAAAAGGCCGCCTTGGCAGCCGACATTCGTGAAGTGTATTCCGAAGCCAAGGGTACAGGGTTTGATGTGAAGGTCATACGCCAAATCATACGCCTGCGCAAATTGGAGGTTTCAGACCGCCAAGAACAAGAAGAAATTCTTGATCTCTATAAACGTGCTTTAAATATGTAACGATGTGCGCGAATGCATGACACATCAGTCTTAAAGCAGCGAAAAGACCCATAAGAATGTCTTCGATGGCTTGGGGACGATCCTTAAATGCGATTTAAGGGGTCTTTCTCACTTCAGAGCACAGAGCCAATGATAAGCGCATATCGTGTAACCAGAAAGCGTCTGCGCACAAAAATAGAGCGGTCCGCGTTAGTCGCAAGGAAGTCTGCGCTCTGATTGTTGACTGTACAGAACAGCTCATTAAAAGGCCGAGCCGAACACAACGCTGTTGGTATTCTGAAAGAAAGAAACGTCACAGGATCAAAACAGAAATTATGATGACAGAGTATGGCCGGATTGCCAGCCGACACTCCGTGTGTAGCGCGGGTTTATAAGGTGTTGTAAGTAAAAAAATGACGGGCAGGCTTGAAAATCTACCGGGCCCACCATTCGCACGGACAGGTCCCCCAGTCAGACGACGTCTATGCCACAGCCCTGCAGTTCTGAAGGGGGGCATAATGCCGATGGGACGGTGAGAGATGAAATAGACAGAGATAAGAAAGTCTCTGTGAGCCTCGTTTGACAGCCAGACTGGACTTGTCTGAAAAAAGTGGACAGCACCCCACTCTTTAGGCTGCCATATTTTCAGACCTCATTGGACGAATGTTGCCCAGAGAAGACTGGCGTCTGCGACTGGTGTAAAAGTTGTTGATGTAATTCCTGATCAATGTTTCAGCCTGCACCCGGGTTTCAAACCTTGTT
>JAESSB010000081.1 GCA_016764335.1 Magnetovibrio sp. | reverse complement strand
AAAAGCTCCCCACGTTGTCCCTAACTTTGGTCGGTGACCAGTCAGAGATCGAGTCGCAAATTGCTGCGTTCGGCACTGCTGCGTCTGATCGTATTCAAATCGTTCATACTGAAGAGGTTATTCAGATGGACGACAAGCCTTCCATTGCCCTAAGAAAAAAGAAGAATTCGTCTACTTACCAAGCGATCGAGCTGGTAAGCCAAACTGCCGCACAGGCGTGTGTGAGTGCTGGGAATACCGGCGCACTGCTAGCGATTGGCTGCTACCTATTAAAAACCTTTCCGGGTGTTGATCGTCCAGCCATTGTAAGCGCATTTCCAACGCTTGATGGTCGTCCATTGCTATTTTGATGAGATCGTTAAATTGTCACTACGACCTAAGAACACCTCGGGATAAATTCTAACGCGTATTTCAAGCCATCAGAGGTTTTCCCAGCGTTGTGTTGTCATATTTGATGACTTTCTCGATACGGATTTTCAGATCATGGCGCGAGCTGAAATTGGATCRGCTGAGGCGTWTTCGCATGAGAARAGAAAACCATATTTCGATCTGGKTCAACCMCGACGCATGTTTGGGYGTGTCATNAAAAACGATCTTGTGACNGGGGTYGCGCAGAAACTTTTYCCGGCTGASCAAGGMTTTSAGGATGCCCCATTYCCCCTTTTTGCCAAGGTCTTCTTTAACATGGCAATGGCGAGCGACAAGCCGCACAACGCTTTCTGAAAGGTGTRTGTTCRCGYTGTCACAAGCAATKCTCCAACACGTATCAGGCGTTTCTGAAGCTATCAGGTTTTCAAGAAAATCCGCAAAACCTTTTTCTTTGCGATGAACTTTGACAGCCCCGCGAACCGTTCCGCTGGCCACATCAAACGCGGCAATCAAGGTTTACGTTCCGGGGCGGAGGTCTTCAAATTCATGCCGCTCAATTTTGCCCGGTTTTAAAGGTCAATCCAGCGCAATGCGTTCAAGAGCCTGAAGGCCTGTTATTTCATCAAGAGATACGGTGCACACAGTTTTTAAATCCCGGTGTGCGGGCCGATAAACCGGGCAAACATTCGAACATTTTGCATCAAAACCTGRGTCTGGGCGAGGCGTCAATCAGAGCCGTATCCAGTGTGGTTTGAGATCAGATNWYTTTTAAAAAACGCCCCGCCTGACGCRGAGAAATGCGATCCACAAGGSCTCGTTTCARCGCCTCTCGGGCAAGGTCAGAAGCGCTCTAATGAACTGAGCGGGAGATCAAGGTTGGTCGGAGGCKCAYAAGCCAAGACAATAAGGGCACAGACTTGTTTCGGCATAATCCGGGGCGGRGYMCCCGTGCGCGGTTGATCGCTTAATCGTWCAATRACGGTTTGCRCCTGACTTGAAAGCCAGTGTTTGCGCCAAGTGCTCACCGTTTTACGCCATACGCCAAGCCCCTCTGAACYCTCAAAAAYACCAAGCCCGKWSCTKRRMRGTMRAAYKAWCCYYGMCMRSMMRSYCMRKYKYTRRCSSSTCRMMYSMMSMYWSANCAAGSCKYTCAAGCTCTAACCGCTCACCCCCAGATACAACAAGGCTTTCAGCCCCTAAAATTGATCAGAAAGGTGAATGAACCAAAAAAGTATGCTGAAAACGTTAAAATCAGAGTCTTAATTTATGCCGGGGTGTACTTGTGAATTAGGGGCTTGCCAAACATTTAAAACCAAAGCCAAACATTTGGAGCTATTGGATACTTCCAGATAACATGCGGACGCTAACCTATACTGAAAATAAATGGTATGCGTACCCTGCTGTTGCTTCCTTGGACATGTAAAACTTGCGAAAAGATAGTCGCTGAAATGAAGGCATCTTGTCCTTAATGTAACAGATGCCTTCTATGATAGTCCTCTTTGTTGTCGCGCCCTAGGATGCCTTTATAGGCAAGGTTTATAGTAGGGATCGAATCGTTCCGCATCATCCGGGCAGTGTTTCAATGACCCTACCTACAATCCAATAAATCGGCTCTGCGATCAGGCGGACCAGTTTGCCACGCAGGTGTGGTGTTTTGCGACTGTCCATTTGATAGGATATTTCCAAGGAGCGCCATGTGGCGAAGGGGGCGATGATCTTTGTCGCGAGGGATGACTTTTTCATCAAGCACACATAAGGCAGAGCCCAAAAGTGATAGCCCTTAACGGTTGTCGGGCTGAGTTTTTTCAAGGTGTAGGCAATGTTCAAGCGTTGCAGCCTGGAGGCCATGCGGCCTTGGCGGACCAGTTCGGTGCAGATGACGCGGGTGTTTCCTGCCCCTGCAGAACCATCTCCACGTCCAACAACATCGCGTGTGAATTGGCCATGAGCTCCGATTTCTCGTCCATGCTTATCCGTTTTGACTCCACCTGTTGGTGTGCCATTTCTATTCCGACCACCCGTGTATTTACCTGTTTCTTTATTCGTTTGTCCCGCAATGCCACCGCTTTTGCCGCCTCCATATTTTTCATATGTGAAGTTTCGATCCTCATAAGCCCCGGTATTCCGCGCCCTTCTTGTTTCTCGCTCGGTTTTTGCTTTTTTCTTACGAGCCATTTTGTTCATGATTGCCTGTATATTGGATGGCTGGGTTAGGTCCTTATCCAAAAGAGAAAGATTTGTTTTTGTTTGTTGCGTGGCTTCGCCCAGAATATCCTCTTGGCCAAGTGTGTCTTGTTTGGGCGTGGTTGCTGAAGGGGCCTGTGCGCCAGGTGTCTCTGATTCTTCTTTGGCAAGCCGATCGACATGGGCTTTTTCTTCGGTGGCGGCTTGATCTACTTTTTGCTTTTCTTCAGTGCGCGCTTGTTTTTGGTACGCTCTTTGTTCTTGCTTGGCCTTTTTTGTGACCCTGTCCCAAGCCTCTTGTACACCTTTTCGGGTTTGTTTAAATTGAGGATGATCCGCCTCACGATAGGCTGGCGTGTTCATTGCCGATTTAATTTCGCTTTCTGTTGAAAACTGCGTTCGATTTTGGGCTGCCGTTTGAAAATCCTCGGGGCTGTATTCTTGGGATGGCCCAACATAGCTTCCTGATTCAACAATTTTAGAGTCCAAAAGACTTCTGCGGCCGCCAGCCGTCGTACGCGCAATCGCCGCAAAATTCACGGTTCTTTTTGATGCTGGTGCAGGGGCATTCATTGTGCCAGAACTTATCTTTGCGCCTTTGGGAATGCCCCGGATCGTTACGGAATTTAGCGCTGTGGGTGATGGCGAAATACTTAAACTTAAGTCCTGACCTAAAAGATCAGCCGCGCGCCGAGCATTGAGAACCTGCGTATTGCGCGCCAATTGAGCTTGGTTTTGTGCCACGGTTTGAGAGTCTTCGAGGGACTTTTCCGTTGAAGGTCCACTGTATTTGCGAGATTCCGCACGAACATCAAGAGCGTCCTGCTTTGCTTTTTGCGGAGCGATGCCCATTGCTAAATTATTTTGTAATCGTTCTGCAGAAACACGTAAATTACCAGATAGGCCCAATGCGGTTGGTGTGGCTCCATTGCTAATGGCGTGAAAGGCGCGAGCTTCTTGTAAGGTCATACCGTCCTCGGCTGATGCGGCACCTGCTCCTCTTTCCCCCAACTGATCCGCCATATGCTTGCCAGCCTCAACAGGACTAAAACCTTGATCATGGTACGCCTTAGCCATTGATTCTGTGAGGCCTACGTTGGTTGGATCAAGCCCTTGGCTTTTCAGATGTTCGACGGCAACCCGATAGCCTGCAGGATGATAGGATACGTTCGCCGTTTGTGTTAATTCCTGGGCGCGCTTAGTGGTTAGTAAATTTTCTTTCCTTAAGTTTTCGATTTCATTAATCCGGCGGTTACGCATAATTTTTGCACCATCCTTGATCGAAAAGTCATTGACCATTTTGTAATGACTTTCATACCGCATAAAAGATTCAATGGTGAACGGCCTGTCGGGATCAATGCGAACATTTTGGAAATGCACAACAACGTTCTTGCCTTCCAACAAGTCGGTCAGTGTATTTGGAGGTCCATATTGATTGATATTACTGGCGACCAGAGCTTGAAAGGCTGCTGAGTGTACCGTGTCTTGAAAAACGGATTCGGTGGCGTAGCGGGGATTTAACTGTGCGGCTTCAACAACTTGTATTGTTAGGCTTTCTAATTTTGTAGCCTGAGCATTATCAAGTTTTTCAACATATGCTTTTCCAGCCGGTGCTTTTAGAGCTGTATTTATTTTATTTTTTACATCAGTTGAAACGGCTTTCGGATTGCCGGTTTCTTTTAATACCGTTGCAAATTCTTTCTCTGTAAGGCCTGTGATATTATGGGCCTTCTGGGTGATTTCGTATAATTCCTTTATGTCTTCAGGATGTTTGGAATAATCTGTTTGCAAAAAAACCAACAGAAAAACCACTATTCTTTGTGTCCGCATGACCTAATGAATACGCTTTTTCTATGGCTATTTTTTCTTTTCCGACTTCTGAAAGGCTCACAATATCTTTAATTTGAGCTTTTGTTATGGATAGTGTTGTCWMWTWMATCTNNMYTTTAGACATAAAAAAAGCCCCACACAATTTGTGCGGGGCGATTAACGTTGCGGGATTGTAAACGTTATTGTTTATAACCCCGATTTAAAAGATAAGCGGTTATTTTTTGATCTAAAAAAGTTTGAAGCTCGACACTATTACCTTTAAATTTGGCATCGGCTTCTTTTAGAATGGGCTCAATTTGACTTACATCCAGAGTGTACATATCGTCAAAATTTTTGAAATATGGAACTTTTAAATCAATCGTATATCGAAGAATATAATTTTCATTTAGTTCCGTATCATGTTGATTAGATTCAATAATGCCCAAAAATGTCATATCCTTTAAAACAAAGCTGTCGCGTACAGTAAATGAATAAAAAATAAGTCGCCCCTGATAATTAATTTCCTGACTTGAAAAGGATCCAGATCGCAATTTTTTTGGTGATCCAATATGCGAACAAAGAGTTTCTTTTCTTCTTTTGCATTGCCCCCTTTTTTAAGCGTCATATATGGAATGTTTATATGGTGGGCAATATTTGGATAACGATAAACTTCCCAGCCTCCCCCGTCCTTAATTTCCCAGCCGTGCGGCAACCCTTCTTCATATGTATATCTGCTATATCGGCTTCCTTGATGCCTCCCAAACGTATTATTTTGATATAGCTCCCATTTTTCGTCCTCCGTGATTTCCCATTTTTTTCCACGAAAAAGTTCCTGAAAATAATGTCTGTACTTGACCTCACCGGGATTGTTTTTATCCTGTTCACGAACGATGTAATAGACTATGCGTTCATCAACGCCGATGTCATAAATGCGTCCATCATATAAATCGGTTTCTAAATGAGGAATATGCCATCCCCAAATATCTGGATAAGTTTTGTATTTTTTTAAATTCGGCTTAGGCCAATGTTTTGGCCATTTAAATTTTTTAAATCTATAATCATATGTGTCCCATTCAAGAATCTGTTTGTATTCATGATTATCAGCATGAGCAAAGAATGGTAAAAACAACCCAACCAATATCACGAGCCTCATCAAAGCTCGAATTTTCAATCCAGACATACCTCTACGACCCTCTACTTTTCAGTGAAAAATAGGTTAGCACACTCTCAGTGCTGAGCAAGATCGTGATGAAATAGAAAACCCGCTCTCAAGAAAAGAGCGGGGCATAAGGTGTAGACGCAATGTGGCCCTTTCGTTAAGAAGAACAGAACACATGGTTCTGCAAACATCAAGTCTTTTTTCTTATTAATCAGTAAATATTGATTATTTACCTATTTATGAATTCACTTACTGCACCGTTCTATTCGATCTTGATGACCTAACACGGATGGCTTGCCGTCAACGGCCCAGGCAATGATGTCGATGATGGCATTGTTTCTTACGACTTTGTCATTTATATCCACTTTCGGCTTACCAACCGTGCCGGAGATACTGATGACACCGCCCGGTAATACCCCTAATTTTAGAGGGCCATATAAGTAGAATCGTTTAAGCGGCTATGTTCATCATAGCCAATTTCTGTTTTGGGGTTATACCACCG
>JAESSB010000080.1 GCA_016764335.1 Magnetovibrio sp. | reverse complement strand
TCCCTGTGCTTGGGGTCCATATTGGCTTGGATTTTAAACACCACGCCGGTCACTTTCTTTTCATTCGGATCAACCATACGGGTTGTTGTGGGTTGCGGCCTTGGCGATGGCGCATAAAGGGCCAACCCATCCAACAATTCCCGTACACCGAAATTATTCACAGCCGAACCAAAAAACACAGGCGTCATGTGTCCTTCTAGGTAAGATTGATGATTAAATTCAGGGCACAGTCCGCGCACCATTTCGATATCTGCTCGTAATTTTGTGACGGCGTGTTCGGGTAGCAATTCGTCCAATTGAGGATCATCTAGGCCATCCACTTGAATACCTTCCCCGATGGTAGATCCCTTTGACCGTGCCATTAAAATAAGTTGATCGTTAATCAGGTCGTAACATCCCAAAAATTCGCGGCCCATGCCAATCGGCCATGTGGCGGGGGTTACGTCCAGTGCCAAGGTCTGTTCGACTTCGTCTAACACATCAAACGGATCGCGGCCTTCACGATCAAGTTTATTGATAAACGTGACAATCGGCATATCGCGCAGACGGCACACTTCAAATAGTTTTAACGTTTGTGCTTCGATACCCTTAGCCGCATCAATCACCATGACGGAACTGTCAACCGCGGTTAGCGTACGATAGGTATCTTCGGAAAAATCTTCGTGGCCTGGGGTATCAAGAAGGTTAAACGTGAACTCTTTGTAATCAAAGGTCATCACCGAACTGGCTACCGAAATGCCGCGTTCTTGTTCAACCTTCATCCAATCAGACCGGGCACGACGCACAGCACCCCGAGCTTTCACCGCCCCTGCCAGCGAAATTGCACCGCCGAACAGCAACAGTTTTTCAGTCAAAGTGGTCTTACCCGCGTCGGGGTGAGAAATTATGGCAAAGGTGCGTCGATTTTCTACAATATTGACAAGATGTGTCATTTTGATCTTTACATATTTTCAAGGTTGCTTGAGAATGTAGGGCTTTCTCTACAAAACGCTAGGGGAAAATTGCATAATTAATTTGTGCTATTGCCCGCATAGATCAAAGTACTATATTTTTTTGTCAAAGAATAATACTGCACCCCATATTAGGACTTAGAACATGCCGGACAAGACGCCACAAAAAACAACATCACGGACCCCGGAACGCCGCGATGAGGCCAATCGACGCGACGCTGCTGAACGTCGCGAAAAACACGAAGAAATTGCCAACAACAAACGGGAACAAGCGCGCCGTACTGGTATGCGTCGTTCAACACAAGACCGTCGCGATGAACTTTAACGGGGTTGATGTTTCCACCACGCCTTGGAATTGATGGAAAAAATTGGCAAATAATGCCTAATCTTGCTTGCCGGAACGACTTGCTTGATTTGATTGTCTAAAACGTAAGGCGTACCCTTATAATAGACGACTAAAATGGCGTGACCAATTTTTAAATTTAAATCCTTTACCGCGACGACTCGCAAATCCATGTCTTTATAGCCCAGTAACCGTAAAGAAATATATTTTGCGATGGCATAGTCTTCACAATCCCCGAACTTCGTCATAAATTCACCCGGCGTGGCCCAAAAGTCCTTTTTACCCCAATTGACGGGATCCGTAATATAAGGTGCACGGTTCATATAATTGTTAACGGCGCGAATTTGGCTGACGAGGTCCTTGTCCTTCAGGCCCTGTAAAAATGTCATCCATTTGCCAAAATTGCACTTATTTAGCTTATCCGATCCGCATGCGCCACTCTTAGATTGTGCGCGTTCCTTGGAATAACGGGCTAAGGCCCCGTTCCATTTGGTAAAAGCCGTTAGCGTAGTTGACATTTGCTCGGTCGTATTGAAAAAACTGGGCTTTGACCGAGCCCCAGCATGCGCGTCATATCCAAGCATTAGGACAAAAAAAACCCCAATAACCATAAAAACTGCGCGATAAACCGCAAATATATTTATAACACGTCGTTGAAACGGCATAAATTTCATCCTAAGAAAGACCTGAACTTAGTGTTTATAGGATAAATTATAGAAGAGATAGTCTATGTACGACAAGTCAACACATTCTTCTTTGCCTAGATAAGAATTGCCTTTAAAGTCAGCCCCTAATAACTTTGATCGGGAGAGGCCATTGCCGAACGACGCGCCCAAAAATTCGAATAAGCCCACTAAAGAAGATGCGAACCAGCAACTTGAAGATGCTAAACGTCCAATCAACAAGTTTGTGACCATTGGTGTCTTGGTTATGCTTTCCGCCATGGCAGCATCCGTATACTTTGCCTTCAAGTTTGTCGCAGGTGAACGTGCCCGCGCCAAACAGGAATGGCAAGTGCGCCTGGCCATAGTTGCTGATTCCCGGTCTGCCGCCATTAACGAATGGCTGGACGGTAATTTTCGGGTCATGCGCGAACTGGCTGAAAATGCATCATTGCAGCTTTACATGGGCGCAATTGCGAATGTAAAAAGTGCCCCCGCAGCAGCAGAAGCCGATCCCTTTGGTGGCGGTGGAGGAGAAGCTGAAACCACCTATCTTCGCAATATTCTGACCGCCACGGCCGATCGCACAGGTTTTAAAGCACCCGTTGCCCCTGCTGAAGTTAACGCGAACATTGAACGTGTTGGCATTGCCGGATTGGGGCTCGTCGACGCCGATGGTTTGCCGGTCGCCAGCTCSMSAARCNTRCCRMYMATNGMWTGGNNWYGATNNYRRWKRTTGMAGCCCTAAAAGCATTAAATGGTGAACCTGCCGTAATTGATATCTTTATGGGTGCATCTGGCTTGCCCACCATCGGCTTTGCCATGCCCGTTTACGGCATTCAGTCCGATGGCGAAGGAGCCAAGGGTATTGGGGCCGTTATTGGTCTAAAGGTCATCGATGAAGACCTCTATTCAAAATTGGTTCAACCCGGAGAAACATCAGCCACATCAGAAACTTACCTGGTCCGAAATGCGGGGACACAAGTCGAATACCTCAGCCCCTTAGCCGATGGAACGCCGCCCCTGAAGCGCGCCTTGGCCATTGATACCCCGGACCTTGCTGCGGCTTATGCCGTCAAAACGCCCGGTGGATTTTCGATCAAGCGCGATTACACGGGTATTGAAACACTTCTTGTATCGCGTCCAATATCCGGTGTGCCTTGGGTTTTGATCCGAAAAATTAACCGCAATGAAGCTCTGAGCGCGTCAGAAACACGGCTTACCACCCTTTTGACCGTTTTCATCTTAATCATCAGTGGCGTGACCTTAGCCGTCTTTGCGGTGTGGCGACATGGCAGTTCTTTGCGCGCCACCCAGGCTGCGGAAAATTTCAAAACTTCATCGGAAAGTTTTGAAAACCTGTCAAAGTTTATGAACTTGATTTCAAACGCGCAACCCGCCGGCATCGTCGCAGTMTCTGGTGCCACCGTGTATACTTATGCCAACGAACCGGCGGCTAAGGATGCCGGCATTGCCGCCCAAGATATGCTGGGTAAATCCATGGCCAGTGTCATTGGCCCGGTCAAAGCCCAAGTCTATGCTGACATAAATGACAAAATTCTCAAACGATTCTTAGAAACCGATGACCGCGATGCTTGTCGACAAATGCACATTAATGTTTTCGGTGATGGCGAGGAGGATGAGGATGACGAAGACGCCTTCCAAGTTATTAAATCCGATCACATTCCGTTGCGTGGTGATCGCGATCACCCTCCCGGGGTTTTGATGATTCTGGATGACATCACGGAACTCACCCGCGAACGGCGGCGCAGTGAAAAAATGCTCCGTCAATTGATCGATACCTTAGTCAGCGTGGTTGATCGCCGCGACCCTTATTCTGCCAATCATTCTTCACACGTTGCAGAGGTTGCCAAAGCCGTTGCCGAAGAAATGGGTTGTAGTGAATTGACGGCAAAGACTGTTGATATTGCAGGTAGCCTCATGAACCTTGGCAAAATCTTCATTCCACCCGATCTATTGACCAAAACCGGAGACCTAACCCCCGAAGAACGTCACACCCTAATGTCCAGCTATCTTGTCAGTGTGGACCTGTTAAGTGACGTAACGTTCGAAGGCCCCGTCGTCGATACCATCCGTGATATGGGCGAAACCTGGGACGGCAATGGGCCTTTGGGTAAAGAGGGTGACGATATTTTGAACCCCGCTCGCATTCTTGCCGTTGCCAATGCCTTTGTGGGCATGGTGAGCGCCCGCGCTTACCGCGATGCTATGCCGTTTGAAAAAGTTTCTGACATCTTGCTATCGGACACGGGCACCAAGTTCGACCGCAAACCCGTATCTGCGCTGATTAACGTCCTCGAAAATCGCGATGGTAAAAATGTCTGGGCGCACTTTCGCGAACGGCCTACAGAGCCTGATGATTACGCTTAACCTTGCACACACAACGCGCTCTGACCAAGCCATAGCCTTAACGAGGGCTGGGTCTGGCGTTTAAGGTGCGCGCCGCCCTTCCTTCATACTTAGCCTCTACACCTCAGGCGTTTTGTGTCCCCTTCTGAAATATCTCTACGGACAATGCATATAGGCCACTTAATGTCTTCTTAGGTATAAGACCAACCTTCCCCCATAGAGATGCTCGCCCCTACGTTTTAGACAAGGATAGCCACCATTACTGTCTGCTTGAGTATTCAATCAAAGCCTTGCTCACCCATCGTATGCGCGTCGCATGGACCAACTTTCCTGAACACAAAAAAACGGCAGTCCCATTAAGGACCGCCGTTTTTTGTTTCAATATTCAACCTGATGATCAGTTGATATCGTCGACAGGTCCGCCATCACCAGCATCAGATGTTGAAGTATAACCATCCGATGCATCGTTGTTGGACGCATCATAACCCTCAATCTCAGCTTTGGCTCCCAGTGGAGCAACGTCGCCATAGCTATTTTGACTATCACCAGAGGTGAGCTCGCTGATATCATACTCTTTTCCTTCAAACGTCAGGGTATCGGAGTCGGTGAACATTTGAGATAGGGGGTCCAGCGCATCAACCGAGGTATCCCCTGTAATGTCTGTTCCATCAGCACCTGCGACAGGTAACGCAACATCAATTGTCGAAGTGCTGGTCGCGGTATCACCATTGCTGGCTTCCACAGAGGTCACAGAAACCGTCAGCGAGAAATCTTGGCTCACGGCATCATTCACATTCAACGACAACCCATTCAAGTCACCTTCGCTCATGGTCCAGCTCCCGTCTCCGTTATCGACCCCGGCACTGAAGGTTGCGCCTTCAGGAATGCCCGAAACCGTAATATCGGAAAGCGATTCAGAACCATCCGTGTCGGAAAGCCCTGTTTCGATCGTGATGTCATAGGTCAGCGATTCGTAATCCGTTTGTGGGTTCGTATCCAACATATTACCTTCAGAGAACTGACCATCCGAAAACTGGAAGGTCTCAACGTTGGTAACCGAACTGATGCCATCGGCACCACCGTTCAGATGTTCAACGATAAAGCCACCCTTATCACCGCCAGCTTCGGTAATCAAATAGTCAGAACGTACGCCGCTGAAGACCATGGTATCCGTGCCAGCGCCACCATCAACCTTGTCAAAACCACCACCAGAGAAGATCACATCATCACCCGATCCGCCGTCAATGTCATCATTGCCGGAACCGCCGATCAAGATATCGTCTCCTTGTCCACCGCTTAAGTCATTGTTACCCGACCCACCAAACAAAATGTCATTCCCGGCACCACCCTCTAATGTGTCATCGCCAGCACCACCGAACAGAACATCACCGTCCTCACCCCCCTCGAGGTTATCATCACCATTACTGTCAGAACTGCTATCTTCACCATCTTCACCATCTTCACCATCTTCACCATCTTCACCATCTTCACCATCTTCACCATCTTCACCATCTTCACCATCATCATCTTCTTCGTCACCATTTCCAAACGCAATATCACTGGTGTCCGATCCACTAACGTCTTCGACACCAATTTGCGTAGCAGCCCCAGCAGCCCCGGTAATTGTCGGAGCATCCGCAACCGCTTCAACAGCAACCGTGGTCGTCGCAGAAGTGGTTGATCCATCAGCAGAGGTCGCCGTCACGCCCAGTTCAAAGCTACCGCTGTAATCCGTTGGTGGCGTGATGAAAGTAAAGTGCAAGTGCACTTGCGAGTGAATGGTCAATTCGATTTTGCCACATATCTACAACTGCTTTTTGTTCCGCAGAGCTGCCCATGAGAGGCTGCTGCGGATATTCTTCTTCGAAGAAGCGCGAGATTGCCACCGTTTCACTAATGTAGGTGCCATTATCCAACTCAAGAACGGGCACAGTGCCATCAGGGTTCTTGCTTAAAAATTTTGCGCTGCGATGCTCGCCTGCAG
>JAESSB010000079.1 GCA_016764335.1 Magnetovibrio sp. | reverse complement strand
ACCTCGATGAACGGGTAATCGCCTACGCAGATGGCAAGAAGCTCGCTGCAGAACACGGACTTGACTATTTTGAGACATCAGCAAAGACCAACATTAATATCAACGAGATGATGACGGACACACTGGGCAAAGTCTTCGATAATATGTTCGGTAGCAATTCTCACGAAGGAGGACTCGGTGACGGCAAGCCCTCCATAGTGCTTGGCCCTGGAAACGGCAGGAGACAAAGATCGAGCCAGGGAGAGAAGAATCCATAATAAAGCAACGACGGATGCTCAAATTTAAAGTGTCCGTCAAAGACGTGACCGCCTTTGTGTTGGGCGGCCACGGCGACACCATGGTGCCGTTGGTGCGTTATTCAAGTGTCGCCGGCATTCCGGTGCCCGATCTTATCGAAATGAAGTGGACCACGCAAAAAAGAATCGATGACATCGTGCAGCGCACCCGTGATGGCGGAGCAGAGATCGTTGGCCTCTTGAAGACGGGTTCGGCTTATTACGCTCCGGCAACGGCGGCGATTGAAATGGCGGAATCCTACCTCAAGGATAAAAAACGCGTTTTACCGTGCGCAGCTCATTTAAATGGCGAATACGGTGTCACCAATATGTACGTCGGCGTGCCGGTGGTTATTGGGGCAAAGGGTGTTGAGCGAATCGTTGAAATTAAGCTCAATCGTGAAGAAAAAATGCTGTTCAAAAAATCAGTCACCGCCGTGCAGGGGCTTATTGCCGACATTAAACAGTTGGACCAGGCCAACGCAAAAAATGGTCCTGCCCAAAAGGCTCCGGTGAAGAAAACAGCCGTAAAGACTGCAGCACCAAAGAAGAAATAAGTCCCCCCTCCCGATAAGGACCGTTTCAATGAATATACATGAGTATCAAGCTAAACAACTTCTTTCTGAATTCGGCGTTGCTGTACCCAAAGGCAAAGTTGCCTATACGGCCCCCGAAGCCGTCGACGTTGCCAAAGACCTTGCCAAAGACATGACCGGCGATCCTGTGTGGGTGGTTAAATCGCAAATTCACGCCGGTGGTCGTGGCAAAGGTGGTGGCGTTAAGATCGTTTCTTCAATCGAAGACGTCCGCAGTACGGCAAACCAAATGCTTGGTATGCAACTGGTTACGCATCAGACCGGACCGGCAGGTAAAGAGGTAAAGCGAGTCTATATCGAAGAAGGCTGTGACATTGCCCGCGAATTATACCTGAGTTTTCTGATTGATCGAGGGACGTCACGCATCATCCTTATGGCGTCCACCGAAGGCGGCATGGACATCGAAGAAGTTGCATCCAAGACTCCAGAAAAAATCCTGAAGGTGAGCATTGACCCCGCCATCGGCATGATGCCGTTCCACGCCCGACAATTGGCGTTCGGCTTGGGACTTGAAGGCAAGCAAGTGAACTCGGCCGTGAAGCTAATGTTATCTATGTATGCGGCCTTTAACGCCCTTGATGCATCGTTGATCGAAATCAATCCGTTGGTCGTTACGGGCGATGGGAAGGTGATGGCTCTTGATGCAAAAATGAATTTTGATGACAACGCCCTCTTTAGACAAAAACGAGTGTCGGAATTGCGCGACGAAGACGAAGAAGACCCCACAGAACTAGAAGCCGCCAAACACGACCTCAACTATATTAAATTGGACGGTAGCATCGGCTGCATGGTGAACGGCGCCGGACTTGCCATGGCGACAATGGATATCATTAAACTGTTCGGCGGCGCGCCGGCCAACTTCTTGGACGTTGGGGGCGGGGCCACCAAAGAACGGGTGACCGAAGCCTTTAAACTTATTTTGTCAGATTCAAATGTCGAAGGCATTTTAGTGAACATTTTTGGCGGCATCATGCGCTGTGACGTTATTGCCGAAGGTGTGGTCGCCGCAGCTCGTGAGGTCAGCCTCAATGTTCCGTTGGTGGTGCGCCTTGAAGGCACCAACGTAGAGTTGGGCAAAAAGATTTTGGCCGAATCAGGATTGCCAATTATATCCGCAAGTGATCTGGGTGACGCTGCCCAAAAAATCGTGCAAGAGGTGAAGGAGGCTAATTAAGATGTCGGTCCTCGTAAACAAAGACACTAAAGTTATTTGCCAAGGCTTCACCGGAGCACAAGGCACTTTTCACTCCGAACAAGCCATCGCCTATGGCACGCATATGGTCGGCGGCGTAACGCCGGGCAAAGGCGGTGCGACGCATCTAGATTTGCCGGTGTTCAACACTGTTGTTGAAGCCGTTGCGACGGTTGGGGCTACAGCCACGGTGATTTACGTGCCGCCACCGTTTGCAGCAGATGCAATTTTAGAAGCCATCGATGCCGAAATTGAATTGGCCGTGTGTATCACCGAAGGTATTCCGGTTTTGGATATGTTGAAGGTGAAGCGAGCCTTAGTCGGGTCAAAAACACGGCTGATTGGCCCCAATTGTCCGGGCATCATTACGCCAGGTGAATGTAAAATCGGCATCATGCCGGGCCACATTCATGTTCCAGGTTCAGTTGGCATCGTGTCGCGTTCCGGCACCTTGACCTACGAAGCCGTGGCGCAGACAACCCATGCCGGATTTGGTCAGTCAACGTGTATCGGCATCGGCGGTGATCCGATTAACGGCACAGACTTTATCGATTGCCTAGAGCTGTTCTTGGCCGATGAGCAAACCCAAAGCATCGTCATGATCGGCGAAATTGGCGGGACTGCCGAAGAAGAAGCGTCCGCGTTCTTAAAACAATCAAAAATCAAAAAACCTGTGATTGGCTTTATCGCGGGTGTCACGGCTCCTCCGGGACGCCGTATGGGCCATGCTGGTGCAATCATTTCTGGCGGTAAAGGCACCGCYGGGGACAAAATTGAAGCCATGCGCAGTGCGGGCATTGTSGTTGCGGATTCTCCMGCGACACTTGGYAGCACMTTGACMGAARTCTTAAAGGGATAACGACCAATGACGGGTGTGRCGTCGRAKCGAWCAGATACTTTTCTAACGGGTGCAAATGCSCTTTATGTTGCGGAACTTTATGCCCGCTATCTTGATGGGGCGGTCRGARTTGACCGTTCGTGGKCRGATTTTTTYGMCGCCTTGCAAGATGATGAAAAGGAYGTTTTYGAAGGTTTGACGGGGGCCTCATGGGCCCCGTCAAAAAGCGCCGTCATCGGCCAATTTGGCGGTGCCGAGCTTATGGAACAGAGTTCAGGTTCGCCGGAACGCCCACCTCAGGAGCCATACACTTCTGGGCAAGATGCGTTTGCTTTAATTTCGGATGTTCACCCCAGTTCTGACGCCATTCGACGGGCGACGAAAGATACCATTCGGGCCTTGATGTTGATCCGCGCCTATCGTATTCGCGGCCATATTATTGCAAATTTTGATCCCCTCGGTCTTGAAGGTGGAGAACTGCATTCCGAACTTGATTATCGGACTTATGGGTTTACAGATGCCGACATCGATCGCCCCATTTTCATTGATTACATGTTGGGCCTGGAAGCGGCCACGCTACGCGAAATCTTRAAYATCCTMAAAGACACYTACTGCGGRTCGGTRGGTGTYGAATTCACCCACATTGGGCARCCTGAAGTCAAAGCCTGGATTCAGCGYAGGATCGAAGGYATTCGCAACCAGACCGAATTCACCSTTAAGGGCAARCGCGCTATTTTGGAACGCTTGGTGGAATCTGAAGGGTTCGAACAATATCTCGACGTTAAATTTAAGGGCACCAAACGCTTTGGTCTTGATGGTGGTGAATCCGTTATTCCGGCGTTRGAACAAATCATCAAGCGCGGYGGTCAGTTGGGCATTCGGTCAATCACCTTGGGCATGTCACACCGGGGGCGGCTGAACGTTTTGGCGTCAATCATGCGCAAACCCTATATGGCGATTTTTGCCGAATTTTTGGGTATTTCTCTGACTCCAGATGAATTGGATGTGTCGGGCGATGTGAAGTACCACTTGGGAGCCTCGGCGGATCGGATTTTTGACGGTCAAAGTATTCACCTGTCGTTGGCTGCGAATCCATCACATTTGGAAGCCGTAAACCCGGTGGTGCTGGGCAAGGTCCGGGCAAAACAGAACCAATTGGACGATCACGATCATAGCAAAGTGATGGGTTTGCTGATCCACGGGGATGCGGCCTTTGCAGGTCAAGGCTTGGTCGCCGAAACGCTGGATATGTCGCAGTTGAGGGGCTACAGCACAGGCGGCACCATCCACCTGATTGTGAACAATCAGATTGGCTTCACCACGCACCCTTCGTTTTCACGGTCTTCACCGTATCCGTCTGACGTCGCCAAAATGATTGAGGCCCCAATTTTCCACRTGAACGGAGACGATCCTGAAGCCGTGGTCCATGCGGCGCGGATCGCGATGGAGTTTCGTCAAGAATTTAAACGCGATGTGATCTTGGATGTATTCTGTTATCGCCGTCACGGACATAACGAAGCCGACGAGCCGATGTTCACCAACCCCATCATGTATAAAACCATCGCGGCGCATCCCACAACCCGTGAAATTTACGCCCGCAAGCTTGTCGAAGAAGGGGTTATTAGCCAGACCGAAGCCGATGATATGGTGAAGCGCTTCTATAAATTTTTGGACACCGAACGCGAAGCTGCGGTCAATTGCCGGCCCAATAAGGCGGACTGGCTGGAAGGCAAATGGAAAGGCCTATTCCACCTTGAAGGTGCTGAAGAATTACGTGATGATGACACCTCTGTTGATATGGAYGTGCTGAATGAAGTTGGCCAGGCCATTTCTGAGCCYCCTAAAAACTTTGAACTYAACAGCAAAATTCGTCGCCARTTGCRCAACAAGCGCGAAATGATYGAAACGCACGCTCATGTGGAYTGGGCAACCGCAGAAGCYTTGGCCTATGGYACCTTATTGGTGCAGGGTCATGGKGTCAGGTTGKCCGGACAAGATTCAGGSCGRGGYACATTTTCYCATCGTCATTCGGTTTTRGTCGATCNAAACAATGAAGACCGYTATGAACCSCTTAACCACATTCGGCCCGGCARTCARGCCCATTTTGAAGTGATYGACAGCCCTCTTTCAGAAGCGGGTGTGTTGGGCTTTGAATATGGGTATTCCTTATCCGAACCGCACGGCCTGACCATTTGGGAAGCTCAGTTTGGTGATTTTGCCAATGGGGCGCAGGTGGTCATCGATCAATTCGTGTGTTCCGGCGAAACCAAATGGCTGCGGATGTCGGGCTTGGTATTGTTGTTGCCGCATGGTTACGAAGGGCAAGGCCCTGAACACAGTTCGGCGCGGCTTGAACGCTATCTACAACTGTGCGCAGAAAATAATATACAAGTGGTCAATTGCACGACACCAGCTCAGTTTTTCCATGTGCTGCGCCGTCAGGTGTGCCGTAATTTCCGCAAACCGTTGATTGTGATGTCGCCAAAATCAATGTTGCGGCACAAACTAGTGTTTTCCAACTTGGGCGAAATGGGACCAGATACGCGCTTTCGCCGGGTGCTGCCCGAACATGACCGCTTGGTCCTCGATAAAAATGTGCAGCGTCTTATCGTGTGTTCAGGCAAAGTGTATTATGACCTGCTCACCGCACGCCGAGAGCGAAAAATTGATGACGTTGCGATCATCCGCTTGGAACAAATGTATCCGTTCCCTTGGAAAGGCTTGATGCAACAGCTTTCCAGGTACCCCCATGCAAAAGTCGTGTGGTGCCAAGAAGAACCCGCAAATATGGGSGCTTGGTYGTTTGTGGCACAACGTATCGAAACCATTCTTCGCGAYATAGATAACGATTGTGTGATCCCAACGTATGTCGGGCGGCGCGGCGCGGCCAGTCCGGCAACGGGCATGATGTCCAAGCACCAAAAAGAGCAAGCCTGGTTGGTTGACCAAGCCCTAGAAGGCGATTTGAGCAAGCTGGAACAACCCCACCAGCGGCCACAGTATTAAGCATTAGAGAGGTCTAAATGACGATCGAAATCAAAGTTCCTACCCTCGGCGAATCTGTTACAGAAGCCACGGTGGTCAAATGGTTTAAAGCACCAGGTGATGCCGTGAATGTTGATGAATCCTTGTGTGAATTGGAAACCGATAAAGTCACGGTCGAAGTCCCGTGTCCGGTTTCTGGGGTCTTGAAAAAGATTATCGCCTTGGAAGGAACCGACATTGAAGTCGGTGGCGTGTTGGGGTCGGTTGAAGAAGGCGCGGTGGCATCCGCATCGCCAGCCCCGGCGGCTGAGCCCACTGAAACTTTGCCTCCAACGCCTGCACAAGCTACAGCAGCCACGTTGTCCCCGGCGGTCAAAAAGCTTATTGAAGAAAGTGGCTTAAATGCCGCCGATATCAACGCTTCGGGCAAAGATGGGCGTTTGGTCAAGGGCGATGTGTTGGCGCATATCGAAGCCAAAAAAACGGCCCCCGCGGCCCCCGCGG
>JAESSB010000078.1 GCA_016764335.1 Magnetovibrio sp. | reverse complement strand
CTTTGATCGCATCAATGACCATGTGGTTATGGCTGAACGTGATTAATTCTTCATGAATGGAGTGCATATAGGAAGAAATTTGTGAAGACCGGGTGTGTTGAATAGCCTCCAGTTTATTGAACGCCGCAGCTTCTAGGGCGTGCCTTGATTGCAAGAAAGCCACTAAGCCGGAAATGATGACGGACGTGGCGGCAATGAGTACAATGACAACCGGTAATTTTTTGGAAATCGTTAAATTCATAATCCAACCCTTTATAAAAAATATGCCAAGTGTACCATTGTTCAAAGTATAAGGTATTTTACAGGGATAATTAGAAAATTCAAACCTTATGTCACAATTCTGTAATGTAGTTCTGTGTAATTTAAAATTTTTAGGGTGACGACTTTTTTTGATCTTGAAATAAATGACAGACCTTAAGTGCTGTGGCACAAAGTAGTTATGAATATACAAATTTTTATGATGTATTTGGCGTTTGGTTTCGGTCTTTGCGCGGTGTCGTACGTTTTGACAGTGCTGATGATAAAACGCGTGCGCATTATTGATGCCCCCAACGAACGGTCGTCTCATACGGTCCCAACCCCTCGGTCTGGTGGCATCGCCATCTTGATTACCTTTTTTGTGGGCTTGGCGGTGCTAAAACTATTGGCCGGAACCTCGGCCTTGGACCAAGATTTTTTTTGGGTTTTCGTCGGGGCGGCGCTGTTGATTGCTTTGGTGTCGGTTGTCGATGATTKGGCGGGCCTGGGTTTTAAAGCCAAATTGCTGACCCAGGTCGCGGCGGCCTTTATAGTGATGATGTTTGGCGTAGTTGTTGATCGTTTGGGTGTGCCGGGGGTTGGTATGGTTGATCTAGGTCTATGGGGCTATCCGCTGACCTTGATCTGGATTGTTGGCCTGACCAATGCTTTTAATTTCATGGATGGAATTGATGGTCTGTCTGGTGGCACCGTTATCGTCGCCGGAACCTTTTTTGCAGCCATCACTTTTRTRCAAGGCAGTACCTTCGTTTATTTGGTCAGTACGGTTTTAGTGTGGTCGTGCGCAGGATTTTTGATTTTAAACTGGCAGCCCGCGAAAATTTTTATGGGCGATAGCGGCAGCCAGTTTTTAGGCTTTGTTCTCGCGGTTCTGGCCGTGATCGCGGGCAAGTTTGATGCTTCGCACACGTCTTACTTTGTGATGGTGCTGTTGTTTTTTCACTATATTTGGGACACCGCCTACACCTTTTTTTGTCGGCTTAAAAATGGCGAGCGCGTGACTGAGGCGCATCGTGGGCACCTTTATCAATTGATGAACCGTTTGGGCTTAAGCCATGCTCAGGTGACATTGATATATCTTGTGATTGGGGCTTTGCAAGGGGTAGGCGCACTGGTGTTGGTTTCTGTTGATGGACCTTTTAGAATCATAGTGTTTGTGCCGTTCGTTATCTTACAATTGGCTCTGACAATTTTTGTAAAGCGTCGCGCACGGACCAACGGTCTTGTTGCTTGACTGGACATGCTGTGGCATAGGTTAGGGTATGAATAAAATAATTACCAAAGTCGTCTTTCCCGTTGCTGGCCTGGGTACGCGTTTTTTGCCGGCCACCAAAGCGGTGCCGAAAGAAATGCTGCCGATTGTGGATCGTCCACTCATTCAGTATGCCGTTGAAGAAGCCCGTGCTGCTGGCATTACGGATTTTATCTTTGTCGTCGGTGAAATGAACCGCTCAATTTTACAGGCTCACTTTGGTGAAAATGACACGCTGAACGCCATGCTTGCCAAACGCGGAAAAACGGCAGAACTTAAACGGGTTGCTGARGCTTCGATTGCCCCCGAACACATCCATTTTTGTACTCARGACGAACCGTTGGGTTTGGGGCATGCTGTATGGTGCGCGCGTGATTTTATAGACGAAGGTGAATCCTTCGCCGTTATTTTACCCGATGACCTTATTTCGGCAAAGCCCGGCTGCCTGTCTCAGATGATGGACGTGTGGCGGGATCGTGGCGGCAATGTTGTCGCCATTGAAGACGTGCCTCGTGAGATGACGAATCGCTATGGTATTTTGGATGTTACCGAAGACGATGGTGTGATTGTGTCTGCGTGTGGCTTGGTGGAAAAACCTGCCCCTGAGGTTGCGCCGTCAACCTTATCAATTATTGGGCGATATATCCTAGATGGCCGGGTATTTGAACATTTGGATAAGCACATAGCGGGGGCGGGTGGCGAAATTCAATTGACCGATGCGATTTCCAAAACTATTAAAGACGTGGGGTTCCACGGCGTGCGCTTTGAAGGCTTGCGGTTTGATTGTGGGTCCATGGCAGGATTTGTCGAAGCCAATGCGGCCTTTGCTTTGTCGTGGTTGGAACATGAGGCAGATGTGCGTGAACGGTTAAACCGTCATATCTAACGGTTTGTCTTTGTCGTTTCCCTTGCAAGGCTAGTCCTCATCGCTTAAAAACCCTAAAGTCCGCATGAACAATTTGAAGTTGTTTGTGAAACCAAAACTAGATTGAGGTTTTTTTATGCACGTTGCGATGATCGGTACGGGTTATGTTGGCCTCGTTTCGGGAGCCTGTTTTTCCGAATTTGGTGTGGACGTGGTGTGCGTCGACAAGGACGAAGATAAGATTCAAATGCTTGAAAACGGTATCATGCCGATTTTCGAGCCAGGCCTTGAAGACTTGGTGGACAACAACGTAAARGCAGGTCGCYTGACGTTTACCACAGATTTRGCTGATGCGGTCAAARGTGCTGATGCYGTRTTTATCGCSGTGGGTACGCCAATGMGGCRCGGCGATGGGCATGCCGACCTAAGCTTTGTCTATGCGGCSGCCAAAGAAATCGCAGAAAACATGGATGGCTATACGGTCATYGTCACCAAGTCCACGGTTCCCGTMGGGACGGGTGATGAAGTGGAACGSATCATCCGCGAAAYGCGTCCTGATGCTGAATTTGATGTYGTTTCYAACCCAGARTTTTTGCGTGAAGGRTCGGCTATYGCAGACTTTACGCACCCGGACCGGGTTGTYATCGGCACCGAATCCGAACGTGCCCAAACGGTTATGACGGCRTTGTAYCGTCCACTGTCTTTGATCGAAACGCCKATTTTATTTACATCGMGWACGTCTTCGGAACTGATCAAATAYGCMGGCAAYACATTCTTAGCCACGAAGATCACRTTCATTAATGAAATCGCYGATCTTTGYGAAAAGGTTGGYGCAGACGTCCATCATGTGGCCMAAGGCATCGGCCTKGACGGYCGYATCGGKAAAAAGTTTTTGCACGCTGGTCCCGGTTACGGTGGATCATGCTTCCCCAAAGATACCTTAGCCTTGGTCCATACGGCCCGTGATCAAGGGGTGCCTTTGCGCATTGTCGAAGCTGTCGTCGAAATCAACGATAAACGTAAAAAATCCATGGCGGAGCGCATCATAAAGGCTTGTGGCGGTTCGGTGAAGGGTAAAACTGTGGCTGTTTTGGGCGTGACGTTCAAACCCAACACCGATGATATGCGTGATGCGCCGAGCCTTGACATCATTCCGGCCCTGATTGACGGCGGTGCCACCGTGCGCGCCTTTGATCCTGAAGGTATGAACGAAGCCAAAAAACTGATCGACGGCGTAGATTGGTGCGATGATGCATATTCCACCATGGACAACGCTGACGTGTTGGTGATCATCACCGAATGGAATGCTTTTCGCGGCTTGGACTTGACCCGTGTTAAGGGTTTATTGAAACAGCCGTTGATGGTTGATTTGCGCAATATTTACGAACCCTCAGAAATGGCAGCGCAGGGGTTTTCCTACCACTGCATCGGTCGCAAGGTAAATTGATNATGACTTCATCTGATGCGCGCAGACTCGACGGTGAAATCCTGCGTGAATATGATATTCGCGGTCAGGTAGACAAAAATTTTGGACCCGATGATATTTACACCGTAGGCCGGGCGTTTGGTTCTGTGGTTAAAGCAAACGGTGGATCAAGGGTTGCCGTGGGCTATGACGGGCGATTGTCTTCTCCTGAACTTGAGGAAAGTTTAGTCAAAGGCCTTAGCGCATGTGGCATTGAAGCCGTGCGCATTGGCTGTGGACCGACTCCGATGTTAAGCTTTGCTGGGGCGACCTTGGGTGTTGACGGGGCCATGATGATCACCGGAAGTCATAACCCGCCGCAATACAATGGCACCAAGCTAACCTTGGACGGCAAGCCGTTTTTTGGCACTGATATTCAAAATCTAGGGCGTATGGCCGCCGCGGGTGATTTTATCGATGGCAATGCCGAACCGAGCGATCACGCAATCTTTGAAACCTATGTCCAACGCATCTTGCAAGACTATCTGCCGGGTAAAGAGCTAACCGTCGCTTGGGACCCCGGTAACGGGGCAGGGGGSGAAGTGGTTGAAGCTTTGGTCAAACGCCTGCCCGGAACGCACTATGTGATTAATGGTGAAATTGACGGCAATTTTCCGGCCCATCATCCGGACCCCACGGTTGAAAAAAACCTGGAACAATTAAAGGCGATTGTGGCCGAAAAGAAGTGCGACCTTGGCTTTGCCTTTGATGGCGATGCGGACCGTATCGGTGTGATTGACGGCCAAGGGCGTATTTTGTGGGGCGATCAAGTCTTGGTCATTTTGGCCCGCGATGTGCTGAAAGACCTTCCTGGCGCGACCATCATCGCCGACGTGAAGGCCAGCCAAGTGTTTGTCGACGAAATCAAACGCATGGGCGGTGTGCCGCTGATYTGGAAGACCGGACATTCGCTSATTAAGTCTAAGATGATTGAAACCAATTGCCCSCTCGCCGGAGAAATGAGCGCTCATATCTTCTTTAAACACGGCTATTACGGCTATGATGATGCCCTGTACGCGGCTTTGCGTTTGCTGAGTATTGTGGCTCGGTCAGATGAGTCCCTGGCTGATATGCGTGATGCCATGCCGCAAATGCTCAATACACCAGAAATTCRCTTTGATTGCCCCGAAGACCGCAAATTCAAGGTTGTCAAAGAGGTCCGTGATCGCCTGGCGGCTCAAGACGGCATCGACCTCTTGACCATTGATGGCGTACGCGTAACCAACGCCGATGGCTGGTGGCTGCTTCGGGCCTCTAATACTCAGGCCGTGTTGGTGGCGCGTTGTGAAAGTTCCACCGCTGAAGGTCTGCTTCGCTTGAAGGCAGAACTGGTTACGCACCTGAAGGATTCGGGCTTAAATCCACCGGATATGGATGAGAACCCCTAGGTCGTAGTGACAATTTAACATTTAGGGAATTCCCTTAGGGACGGATTTGTGATTCAAGATTACTTTTTGGGAGMACGATCTTGGATACAGGCCTACAATGTGACGAATTACGGGACAATCAGTGGCTCAGAATAKCCCCCCTAATTCCTGGYGGAAGCAAGGGAAAGCGTGGCCCGMGGAGTGATAACCGCCGGTTTANCAAYGCTTTGYTCTGGATGGCTCGCTCCGGGGCACGTTGGCGAKATTTGYCGGATCGATATGGTCCTTATCAGACGGTCAAGCGTCGATATTATCGCTGGATTGAAAGGGGTTTGATTGACATGATATTTGAACATTTTTMGAWAAATGCCGACATGGAATGGCTGATGATTGAGGACACAATTATTCGAGCTCACCAACACGCCGCTGGAGCACGGCGAARAAAAGGGGCGCGCATGCCCAAGGTCTGGGGCGCTCTCGGGGAGGATTAAGCACCAAAATCCATGCYGCCAGCGATGGTTTGGGCAACCCTGTACGCYTGATTGCSGGGCCAGGGCAAGAAAATGATATTGTTCAGGCCGAAAATTTGATCAAGGGTTTTGCACCCGCGCATGTTCTTGCCGACAAAGCCTATGWTGCCGATACTTTCCTTTCCACTCTACAAATCGTTGGGGCAAAACCCGTCATTCCGCCAAGGCGGAACCGAAAAGTACAAAGAAACTACGACAGAACACTCTACAAAGAACGTAATTTCGTTGAGCGTTTTTTCAATCAACTCAAGCATTTCCGCCGTGTTGCTATGCGTTATGACAAGCTGCTCGTCAATTTCTTGGTTTCGTTAAAATCGCAGCCATTGCTATTTTGATGAGATCGTTAAATTGTCACTACGACCTAAGAACACCTCGGGATAAATTCTAACGCGTATTTCAAGCCATCAGAGGTTTTCCCAGCGTTGTGTTGTCATATTTGATGACTTTCTCGATACGGATTTTCAGATCATGGCGCGAGCTGAAATTGGATCAGCTGAGGCGTTTTCGCATGAGAAGAGAAAACCATATTTCGATCTGGTTCAACCCCGACGCATGTTTGGGCGTGTCATGAAAAACGATCTTGTGACGGGGTTGCGCAGAAACTTTTCCCGGCTGAGCAAGGATTTGAGGATGCCCCATTTCCCCTTTTTGCCAAGGTCTTCTTTAACATGGCAATGGCGAGCGACAAGCCGCACAACGCTTTCTGAAAGGTGTGTGTTCACGCTG
>JAESSB010000077.1 GCA_016764335.1 Magnetovibrio sp. | reverse complement strand
AAGATTCGCCAAGGTCTGGGTTTTGATCCAGCTTGATTTGAATTCCATTTTAACCCTCGGCTCATCGTCGAGGCCGCTCGTTTCAGTTCCCGTGCAATCTGGCAAGGCCCAAAACCTTGCCCCCTAAAAAGGACAATTTGTTCTCTTTCATCAAGCGTAATATGTCTATTCCTAAGAATTGTGACGTCTTAGGGGAAGCGCTAGGGTGCGTATTCTGTCAGCGCAACACCTCACAGGTTTCATCATCCCAACGCTATCACAGTGTTGGGTGGTGTGGCACTTCACTCCTGAATCCGCCAGTCCATCCAACAGTACAAGCTTGGTAAGTTTGGGTTTGCGCACCACCATGCTGGTGATGGCCTCTTTGTGTTTCGCGCCGATCCTGCGATCAACGTCCCAATCTTCGAGGCACGATTTTGCATCGCCAATCGCCGGGCGCTGCCCAATGTCAATGCGCCCTGAAATCAAGCCTCGCCCCACCCCGCCGTTGCGGCACCGCGTGTATTGCGCTTTTACCTCGTTGTCACACATACAAATAGAGCGTTCTGCCTGTCCGCTTGTCAGCTCAGATGTACGGATAGAGGCTTTCAGGACTGACTTTGTTCTATTATTAAGGTTGAATGTACTGCAGATTTGTTCAGGGCTGATCGTGCCTGGGCTGACACCAATATCCATGGCAATGTCCGTTTACATTAGCCCTCTGGCGTAAATCTTGCAGCGTTGGTCTCGGGTTAGAGGCTGGTCAGTTTTAAACACCTTGGGTCTCCTTTGTCGGAAACCCTCGATAACCTCATCTAGCCTATATGGCTCTTACAATTATACGCTTGGCTGTTAAATCTGCTATAAATAAAACAATTCCAGGCTCATTTATAAGGCCTACCGTACCTGAACGCTATAATCCTTATTTTAATAAGGCTTTATCGCCCTACAGACATCAAGACTGAACATGCTATTCAGCTTTCTGTAAGGTTCAATTCAGACAACGTTCAGTCGACTCATGCAAATATACAATCATGATTTAAGCAGGCCAGAACTTTTAAAGGAGACACCCCATGGAAAACCAAAATCAAAGCAAAATTGAAAAGCTTCGCCTTGCCATTGGTTACGCAAGCATAATTGCAGCTGTTGGCATCACTTCAATCGCCGTCACCATGCTGGGTTTAGCTCAAATGGCTTAAGGCCATCTTCGTCACGAAAGGATCTGTTGCATCCCTGCCCCTGATGCAACAGATTTGATAACAGCCCCAGCCTGTGTGCCGCTGGTTTTCTTGGCGCATCCGCGCAAGACCTATCTTAGAAGTCCTCTCATGATAATTGGTCTGTATAATCTACATCAACGCCGAGTTCTTTCAATAGGGCCTGAGCCGACGTTTTAAATCCGATGCATTTTCTGGGCATCCGGTTGTGACTGAGGAAGGTATCCATGATAGCCCCCGCCGTTTCTGCAGCTGTTTTCCCACTCAATTTCGCCGCGATCACATAACGAATTTTGCGTTCATTTAAGACCAAAATCAGCCGTGTACGGTGGAAAGTGATCAAATCACCTTCCCCGTGACCGACGGGTTTGCGTCTGTTGGTTTCTGCGAGTCTGTCATGGATAGAAGCCCTGTCTACCCTCTTTCTCAGCAGATAGAGTAAAGGTGTTCGTCTTTTAGAGAGAATACCCAATCATAAATGGTCTCATAAGAAAGATTCGCCAAGGTCTGGGTTTTGATCCAGCTTGATTTGAATTCCATTTTAACCCTCGGCTCATCGTCGAGGCCGCTCGTCTCAGTTCCCGTGCAATCTGGAAAGGCCCCAAATAGTGCCCCTTTAAAAAGGAAATTTGTTCTCTTTCATCAAGCGTAATATGTACATCCCTAAGAATTGTGAAGTCTTAGGGGAAGCGCTAGGGTGCGTATTCTGTCAGCGCAACACCCCACAGGTTTCATCATCCCAACGCTATCACAGGGAGGTGTTGCACTTCATCCCTGAATCCGCCAGCAACTATGAACGGGTTGTGACCGCAAGTTATACCGCCAATCCAACGGCCAGAAAATTATTTTCCATTGCCTGAAGTCAGCCTAAACTCATATTTCTTGTGGGGCTCCTGCAAAAAACGATGGCCGCGCAAACCCTTGCTCCGCGTCAATTCACGGCTGACCGTGCCTGGGTTGACCGAGGCCTCGGGTCAGAGGCTGGTCAGCTTTAAACATCTTGGGTCTCCTTTGTTAGAAACCCTCAATAAGCTCATCTGGCCTCAATGACTCTGGCAATTATGCACTTGGCTGTTGAAGGTGCGCCTTATAAAAAATAAGGGTACTCTAAAAGGGGCGTGTCCTTTTTTGCTTAGGTTCATGAGGACATGCGACTCAAGGAATTAAGATTTAAGACCTGTTTCCAGGTGTAATTTTTCCCGCATGAATTTCCGCTTTTCAGGCGCAGTAGATTTCTTTTCATACTGATATATTTGATGTTTATATCTTAAGGGCTATGCAGATCAACTTCTGCTTTGCGTCATAAAAAATTCATAAAACGGCCTTTGACGAATATCTGTGACCGGCGTATGTATCACTGTGGAACTTAACTTGTATGATAAGTTTTGAGCTTTCCATGTCTGCAAATGAAGTCAAAACAAAGCCCGAACTGAAGGAGCCTTTACCACAAGAGCTTTCTAGACAGACGCGGATTGATGTTCTTACGCACGCCTAATGGGCACAGGGGATATTCTATTTACGGCCGCGACCTTAGGTCTGCGGCGTGAGCAGCACTCTTTGAGCCACTGCGGCAAGACTTGGCGCGAAGCATCGCACTTTAAGATGATTTCGTAAACCCGACACAAGCATTTATGCAAACCAAGCGTGATGAATAAGCACGCAAGGTGGACGCGACCAAGATTGATTTTTTTCACCATGGTGCGTGGCGACGACTGAGGAAATTTGAACATGAACACAGAAACCCAAGCGACAAACCTAAGGGAAGGTTTAGCGCATTCCGTCGATGGATCTCAAAGCGCTTTTCGTTCGGTGCTTGATGCAATGTCTCACCCTGGAAAAATTGTTTCTGTCGCAGGAATAGAGGAAGCTCCGTATCCTCTGAACAAAGCAACTGCGGCAATTTGCCTGAGTCTTGTCGATTTCGAAACACCGCTTTGGACCGATTCTGAAATTGCATCTAGTGGTGCTGCGGTCAACTTTTTGCGTTTTCATTGTGGCTGTCCAATCGCCGCAGATGCCCAGCACGCCAAGACGGCGTTGATTTCAGWTGGGACAGARCTGACATCGTTYAAGCGYTTTTWTATCGGAACAGACGAACGCCCAGACTTATCGGTCACGTTGATCGTTCAAGTGAARTCGCTTTCRAATGATGACGGTGTGGTGTTGASCGGCCCCAGCATWMATGGCAMRCGRTGGYTAAAYGTTGAAGGYMTTTCCCCKGARTTTTGGGATGAACTRCRCGCRAATYACCTATTATACCCGCGTGGCCTAGACATTATTTTAGTCGCAGACACTCAAATTGTCTGCCTTCCGCGCACTACAAAAGTAGGGCGCTGAGAAATCGACTTAACCCGTTAAAGGTGGTGACAAACCATTGATAATTCCTATAAATTTTGGTCGTGGACGGGGGCATAATTGAAGCCGTGTTGTCCGATCAAGACTTATGCGTCTTTCTGCGGCCTCCAAATATTTTGCTCAATGGATGACGACGCTAAAAGCGGTACACAGCAAAGTTTCGCGGCCAATCTAGATATTTAGAAGGTGCGTATTACTTTGGTGTGCCTATCAAGGTTTTGCATTGTATCCCAAACATAACTGAGTGGTGCACTTGGTTATGGGCTCTAATCGAGCGCCTGACCGGCTTTGCGAAACGAAGGTGTTCGGCAAGGCAGGATATAGTGGGTGTCACAATACCTAGAGCGGTTTCAATTTAGTCCGCTTCATATCCAGCGGCCGCAAAATAATTTCTGCAGTCTTGGATCGTAAACTTATCCAGCGCCTCTGCGCTTACCTGCCACGGTTCATCAATGGAGCGGGCCGCCGCCTTGCTGAGATTGTCCTTGAGTTTTGAGAACGTCATTTCGATGGGGTTGAAGTCGGGCGAAGAGGGCGGCAGATAGAGCAGCTTTACTCCAACAGCCTCAATGCCTGGCGGCCCCCCTTGACCTTGTGGGCAGAAAATTGTCCATAATGACGATATCATCTGGTTCCAATTCCCAGATAAGCACCTGATTCAGCTAAGCGAAGAAGGCTCACCGTTCATCGGCCCACCAAGCAACATGGGGCCATCAAGCCCGAGAGGCGCAATCCTGCAAAGGTGCTGGTTTTCCAGTGACCATGTCCTCAAAGGCATGAGCTTTACTAAATGGACGAAGATAGACGTGCCGTTCGAGAAAGGTTTACCTAAGATCAGACCGCCTGAAGACCTTAAGGACCCTTCACAAATGAGATCGCCGCCAAGGTCTAGCCTGCCCCTTGATATGGCGTTCGTTGACGTCTGGACATCATAAATAAGCCGATAGCGGCAACAATGTAATACCATTTGAAATGTATTCTACTTTTGCCAAGGTATGCCCGCCTACGGCAATCGTAAAAACCTGTGCCAATATGATGGCGCTTAAAGAGGCCAGGGACATAGATGCCAAACCAAACATACGCTAATTTGTGCAAGGGGTTTCGTAAGATACGCAAGCGCCACGGGGAGGAAACTTGCGGCGACAAAAAATTGGTTCGACAAAGGCCCAAATATTAAAACCCTGCGGCATAGGCAAACACTGTCAAGACAAGCGCTATATCTTATAATGAAGTTCCGTAATTTTCCCCCAATAATGCGAGCATCAGAATGGGAATATACAATGACTGACAACGGACGATCCCATTAAAGGCGAACATAGCGATCATAAAAATTGATCATATATCCCCCAATGGTATTTCTTCTGCTGACTTTACGTTATTTTTATCGTGATATTTTAACGTTAAAATGATCAAATTTGTTATGCACATGATCATTATTTTTAGGAATTATTTGTAATTTTAACTCAGCACAATCCATTATTTCCCTTCAATGCATTAGCTTGGGTGCGAAATGTCACCATTGCCAACCACCGTTGAAAAGCCGACGACTCTTAAAAAAGTCGAGATCCAATAAATCATCACCATACCCATGACATAGCCGTAAAACTGCACTTTGTTAGGCCACGAATTTTCTTATTAAGGATAGTTTTCCCGGTCCGATAACGAGGCCACCTTTAATATTAGCGATATAATACCCACTTTTATCAACCGACAACCGTGTGGTCAAAGCCATCACTGCCCCTAAGTGGTGAGCAACGGTTCAGGAAAGTCCACGCAAGAGCCCGCAATTAAAACAACTAAAATACCTCTAGATTGTAAGCGCAGATTCAACAGCCAAGTGCATAATTTAAGAGCCATTTAGACCAGATGAGGTTATCGAGGATTTCTGACAAAGGAGATCCAAGATATTAAAAGCCTACCATCATCTGACCCGAGACCAACGATGNCAGATTTACGCCCTTAAGAAAAAGGGGTTAAAGCAAACGGACATTGCCATTGATATTGGTGTCAGCTAAGGCACGGTCAGCCGTGAACTGGCGCGGAACAAGGGTTTGCGCGGTTATCGTTTTTGTACAGGCGCACCGCTTTGCGGAGCAAAGAGGCTCGGCAAGGCAGAAGAACCGCCAAGTGATGACACCTTTTCTGATYGCACGGGTGGAGACAATTTTGCGGGACAAGCCGTGGAGTCTTGAACAAATCTGCGGAGCCCTCAACCTTGATGATGGAACGAAAGTCAGTCATGAAAGTCTCTATCGGCACATCTGGGCTGACAAGCGCGCAGGCGGAACGCTCTATTTGCATTTGCGGCAGCGTGGAAAAAAGCGCAATAAACGTGGTGCCGCCACGGCGGGTCGGGGCTTGATCCCAGGGCGCATTGATATTGCGCAGCGCCCTCGGATTATCGATGCACAATCGCGCCTTGGTGATTGGGWAGTTGATCGCATKATCGGCGCGAAACACAAAGGTGCCATCACCAGCATGGTGGAGCGCAAAACCAAGCTCACCAAGCTTGTGCTGCTGGATCGGCCAACCTCAAAAGCCACAAACACGGGCATAATTGCAGGGCTGGGGCCCCTTAAGAAATATGTGTTTATGCTGACTTCAGACAATGGAAAAGAATTTTCTGGTCATGGGGAAATCAGCGAAAACTGGGTTCAGGTTTTTATTTTTGCACACCCTATCACAGTTGGAAGCGCGGCTTGAATGAGAATATAAACGGGCTGGTGCGGCAGTACTTTGCCAAAGGTACGGACTTTTCTAAGCTGACCAAGACAGACGTGCCGCGCGGGGAAGGTTTACCCAACAACCGATCGCGCAAAGCACTCAATTACCACTCATCCAACGAGGTCTTCGCCAAGCTCACTGAGCCGCCCGGAAATTATGCACTTGGTATGTGCACTTAGGATTTGAAAGAGTGAACAGCCTCATGCCTAATGAAAGTAGGTCTCCTTTATCCCCCGCATCAATCATGGCCTGGGACGTTGGTTAAGCCAAATGGTTYCCTTGCTTATCCGATGTTGGGCGCGGCTTAGAGAGACACCGGTGTAGATGTTCGTGTGGTCGCTACCGTTGTCGGTGCAGAGAAAGATGAGTTGCACGAGGTATTCAACAGCTCAAGTGAATTGCCATCAGGTCTGTTTAGAACAGGTTTGAGTGACGAACGTATTCTTGAAGAAGTCGCTGATGCTGATATCGTGAGAGTATCAGACTAACTGTGTAAACGACCATGTTATAAACTCTGCCAACGGAGATTGCAGAGATGGCTAGCAATCAAAAGATTATCGATGAACTTTTATCAGATTATAAGACTCCGGAAGACCTTTGGAGAAAGCTCTTTTAGAACGGGCTTTGAATGCTGAGTTCAGTAACCTCCTTGGTTATGAAAAGGGAATGTGCAAGGCCAAAAGGCCGGCAATTCGCGCAACGGCCATGGCTCTAAACGATTACTGGGTGATGACGGCGAGAGGGAG
>JAESSB010000076.1 GCA_016764335.1 Magnetovibrio sp. | reverse complement strand
CAGAACGGCTCCAATCTATTGCCGCCTCAGCTTTAACTATTTTTTTAGCGTAAGTGATACCGTCTTCGGGTTGCACTTTGGGATGAATATCCCCTGCCGCTAACAGCCCGATTGTCGCAATCATTAACTCAGCACCGGTATCAGCCAATTGATCATGCAGAATGCCCGTAGTGGTCTCAATTCCAATTGGTAATTTAGCGTCAGCAAGGACATCACCTGTGTCCAACCCTTCAGCCATTTGCATGATACCGACACCTGTTTCCGTGTCACCTGCCATGATTGCCCGCTGAATAGGCGCCGCGCCGCGCCAACGCGGTAATAGACTGGCGTGTATGTTGATGCAGCCCCTTTGCGGTGCCGCTAAAATCTGGGGTGGCAAGATCAAACCATAGGCCACGACCACCGCGAGATCACAATTCAAATCGGCAAAGGCTTGTTGTTCGGTTTCATCCTTTAACGAAGTTGGCGTGCGCACTTCGATGCCTTGGGACCGTGCAAATTCGTGTACCGGGGTTAGGTGAAGTTTCTGCCCGCGTCCAGATTTGCGCGGCGGCTGGCTATAAACGCACAGCACATCGTGACCGGCTTGTAAAATAGCTTTCAGCGCCACAACAGAAAAGTCCGGCGTGCCCATGAAGATCAATTTTAATTTTGCGGGTTCGCTCATTTTAAACCGTTGCCGCTTCGCCGCGCCGCGATTTTTGCAGCCTGCGGATAATCATGTTGCGTTTTAGACTAGAAATATGGTCAACAAATAAATATCCATCCAAGTGATCTATTTCATGCTGCACACAGGTTGCCAATAAATCTGTGGCATCCAACGTCTGCTGGGTGTTGTCGTAATCTAAATACTCAACGCGCACCGATGCGGGCCGCTTAACTTCGGCGTATTGGTCYGGMAACGATAAGCAGCCTTCTTCATTCACGCACGTGTCTTCTGACACCCATTTGATTTCGGGATTGGCCATAAATATGGGTTGTGGATCTTCGTCTTTTAGGCCAATGTCCATGACTAAGACGCGCACTTTTTCACCGACCTGAGGAGCCGCCAAACCAATACCGTTAGCCCCATGCATCGTTTCCATCATGTCATCCATCAGTTGGCGGATTTTTGCATCAACCTCTTGCACAGCAACAGCCTTCACCTTCAAACAGGGGTTCGGGGCGACAAAAATGGGCAACCGGGCCATAAATCTAATCCTTTAGGGTGTTTTATTTTTAGCTCAATACTATGGATTTAAGGCGCTCTGCCTTGTCCGTCAAGAATTCTTGCCTTTAACCCGCCTTATTATGCGCCCATATGTTACAATATAAGCCTAAGCCTAGGCACGGGATCCAAACATGCGCGCGACCATACACTATATTAGCACCCTCATCATTATCCCCATATACGGAATTCAGGTGTGCCCATTTATTGAAAGCCTTCCCGCCCTGCAGGTGGTTATTCCGGTGGTGATTGCGATGGGTTTGCAGGGTTTGATTCGCGTACCGTTGCGGGCCCGTTGGGTTGAATCTCAACCCTTAAAGTACAGGGTCCGCCAAGCCTTTTGGATTGAGATCATCTTGTTTCTCTGCACCGCGCTGGGCCTTACGATCTTTAACGCAATCGTCCACGATTTCCCCCTAACCAGCGGCCTAAAGGTTTTGGTCGGCGTCATGGGCCTGGGTTTTTTTACCGCCGTTGATTTAGGGCTGGCCGAAGAACGCCGGGTGGCCGATGCCGTTCAACGCGGTCAAGGCACCTTAGAAGTTGATTCCAATCCGTTCCCCATGACCAAAAAGGTTGCGTTGTTTGCCGGTGTTTCCATCGGCGTTTTGATCTTGATCTTTATGTTGCTGGTGATCAAAGATTTGGATTGGATCGTCAAACTTGGTGGTAAAGAGACCCTCAGCGAAGCCCGTATCTCCATCATCAAAGAATTTCTATTTGTGCTGGCCGTTATTTTACCGCACACCTTAAACATCATTCGGTCCTATGCTGCGAACCTTAAATATACCCTGAACAATCAGACCAGCTTGTTACAAATGGTCACCAACGGCGATTATTCRKGCCGGGTRCCYGTCACCAGTAACGATGAATATGGMCAGATCGCGCAACACACGAACACCATGGTGGAACGCATCAGCGCGCACGCAGAAGAACTTTCTCGGACCCGCGATGTTACGATTTTATCGTTGGCAAACCTTGCTGAAATTCGGGACAACGAAACGGGCGAGCACATTTTACGCACTCAACGTTATGTTCGAGTGTTGGCACTGCATCTGCAAAACCACCCCAATTTTAGCGACGTATTAACCGACGAAATCGTGATCTTAATGTTTAAATCCGCACCGTTGCATGACATTGGCAAGGTGGGGATTCCCGATGCTATTTTGCTCAAGCCCGGCAAGCTGACCGACGACGAGTTCGTCATCATGAAAACCCATGCGAGTCTGGGTGCCGATGCCCTAAATGTTGCCGAACGCGAATTGGGGACGAACTCGTTTTTGCGTTTTGCTCGTGAAATTGCCCTAACCCACCATGAAAAATGGGATGGTAGCGGCTATCCTTCAGGCCTTAGCGGCACGAACATTCCGCTGTCTGGGCGGCTGATGGCGGTCGCCGATGTCTATGACGCGTTGATTTCCAAACGTGTGTATAAGCCCGCATTTAGCCACGATAAAGCCGTCGCGATCATTCGCGAAGGCCGCGGTTCCCATTTTGACCCCGACGTGGTTGATGCTATGGATGCGACCGAAACCGAGTTTTTAGCCATCGCCGCACAGTATTCACACGCGCAGAACGAGGAGCCTGAATGATTTACCCACATTGCGTTTCTTTCCCTCATAAGGCATGCTCCTGATTATGGACAGCTCTATACTCATCATTGCTCTTGTTTTCATCGCGCTGGCTGTAGCTTTGTGGGCCGCTTTTGGYCGTAAAGATACGACGGCAAGCGATRCRCTGGTGCAACAAATGGCGCATAATCAAGGCGAGCTAGCAGGCCGCTTACAGGCCATGAGTGAGGCTCAATCACAGCTTAGCCAAACCATGGAAGCGCGCTTGGAAACCGTAACCAAACGCTTGGGCGATGGTCTAAACGAGCACAGCGAGCGCACAAGTGATGTCATCAAGCAAGTCCATGAGCGGCTGGCTGTTATTGATACTGCACAGAAAAACCTAACCGATTTATCTGACCAAATGGTCGGACTGCAAAATATTCTGTCCAACAAACAAGCGCGTGGAGCCTTTGGCGAAATTCAGCTTAACGACTTGGTGACAGACATCTTGCCGCCGTCCGCTTATGAATTTCAGGCGACCTTATCTAATGGAACACGCGCCGATTGCCTCTTAAGGCTGCCCAACCCACCGGGGTCCATCGTTATTGATTCCAAATTTCCACTAGAAGGCTATTTAGCGCTGCGTAATGCGGAAGATGATGTGTCTCGCAAGGCGGCGCTACGCGCATTTGGCACCGCCGTGTTGAACCATGTGCGTGCCATTTCAGAAAAATATATCGTTCCCGGCGAAACCGCAGAAAGTGCCTTGATGTTTTTGCCCAGCGAGGCCGTGTATGCCGAACTCCATGCGTCACTGCCCGAGGTGATTGAAAAGTCTTACCGGGCGCGGGTTTGGATTGTTTCGCCGACCACATTAATGGCGACCCTAAATACTGTGCGTGCTGTGTTAAAAGACGTTCGCATGCGCGAACAAGCCGGCGTCATCCAGGCCGAGGTCTTCAATTTACTTAAAGATGTCGAACGCCTAGACAAACGCGTCGGGAACCTGCAAACTCACTTTACGCAAGCGCAAAAAGATATTGGCGAAATCCAAATTTCTTCGGGGAAAATTTCGCGGCGCGGCGAACATATTGAAGACATCCAACTCCAAGACGATACGCCGGCAGACGACTTACGCCCGCCTCCACCCACGGATTCCCTTTCCAGCCCCACCACCGTTACTTAACGGCGCGTGTCCCAATTCGATAAGAGAGATTTARTCAGATGACACCCGACCAAAAACATGAGCAACGCAAATACAATCCTAACATTACGGTGAAAACCGATGCCCCCGTTGCTAAATCACCCCTTAAGTGGATGGGTCTCGTGATGCTCATCTTAGCCGTGCTCACCACCATGTCCATGTGGGGGCGGGAAAAAATTTCGATTAAGGCTTCCCCCATAATTCCTGAACTCAGCGCCAAGGCAACACACGGGCGTGAACTGATTAACGCCCAGTGTGCTGATTGCCATGGCGTCGATGGGACCGGGCATTCAACGAAAGGTCCCCCGCTATTACACCCCATGTACCGCGAAGAAATTTTTCCCGATTTCCATTTTAAACGCGTATTGCGCGAAGGACGTCCTCAAAACAATTGGCGCTTTGGCCCCATGCCGGCACAGCCGCAACTCAGCGATGCCGATATGGTAGATATTATTGCCTTTGTCCGTGAAGTTCATACCGCGACGGGTGTCCAGTAAGCCCCAGGGGKAAATAAAAAAGGGGAAAATAAAAAAAAGCCACACCGTCCCCGGGCAAAGGACGGTGCGGCTTCGAGCAGAAGTCTGCCCACAAGGGGTGGGCGTTGGGCAGTCTTCGCATGCCTAAACATCATTAAAATTCGAAAATCTATAACGACGCTCTTTGGTGCGGATAAATATATCAAACGCGCCAATCGCATGAATATCACGATATCATGWAATACCTTTGCGTGCAATAAAATTATGGCACATAATCTGTCATCATAGTTTATTAAGACAACGTCAGCCTAAACGGGCTTACGGGCTTTTAGAGCTGCTGAAAGCGTGCCTTCATCCAGGTAATCAAGTTCCCCCCCCACGGGCACACCGTGGGCTAAGCCGGTCACGTTGGTGTTTGTCTTTTTTAGGCGTTCGGCTATGTAGTGAGCSGTGGTTTGACCGTCGACGGTGACGTTGGTCGCTAAGATGACTTCTGTAACCGTGGGGCTAGATGCCCGTTCGACCAATTGACCGATGTGTAGATCATTGGGACCAACGCCATCAAGGGCCGAAAGCGTGCCACCCAATACGTGATAAAGGCCTTTAAAACCCACCACCCGGTCCATGGCCCACAGGTCACCGACCTCTTCAACCACACAGATTTGACTTTGATCACGTTTTAGCGCGCTGCAAATGTGGCATGGATCAATCACATCTACGTTGTAGCACAGGGAACACGTTTTAACGTTTTCAGCCGCATCATTAAGTGCGCGCGCCAGCGGCTCCATAAGAGATTCACGTCGTTTAATCAAGTGCAAGGTCGCGCGCCGTGCCGAACGTGGACCCAACCCCGGCATCTTCGCCAACAACTGGATCAAGGCCTCAATACTGCCCGGACCGCCCAAACCTGACCCGTCTATCATTTCTATACCTCAGAATGGTAACTTAAAACCGGGTGGCAAAGGCATTCCACCGGTTATATCTGACATTTTTTCAGCCTTAAAGGCGGCAATTTTAGCTTGGGCATCGTTAAAAGCTGCCATCACCAGATCTTCCAATACTTCTGGGTCGGATGGGTCAATCAGCGCCGGATCAATAGAGACGCGGCGCACTTCGTGTTTCCCCGACACGCGAACCTTAATCATGCCCGCGCCGGAACTGCCTTCAACTTCATGAGCCGCCAGCATTTCTTGCATTTCGGTCATCCGGCCCTGCATTTGCTGCGCCTGCTTCATCATATTGCCAAGATTTTTCATCGTTACTCCGTTATCCATAAAAATAGCTCCGCTAAGGGTAGCCTGATTTAACGTCAACGTATAACATTCCTGCATGGGACACCAAAGCCTGTTCGTATTTGATATTGAAACCGTGCCGGACACCGAGGCCGTACCTAACCTTACGGGGTTGGACGCTGGCGCGGACGTTGTCGAACGCCGAGCCGCGCTTGATAGCTATCACCTTGAAATTACGGGCGGAAAGAACGCCTTTCCCCGTCAACCCTTTCACAAGGTGGTGGCTGTTAGCTTTCTGTCTGCCGAAATCGAACGCCAGGGACGCTATGAGACCTATTTCCTTAAGGAACTTAGATCCGGCGGCAAAACCGATTCGCCTGAACGCGATTTGGTCACGGGATTTTTCAAATGGCTGGATCAACGCCACCCCCGTTTGGTGAGCTACAACGGGCGGGGCTTTGACATTCCGGTTTTACGACACCGCGCCATGGTGCACGGCGTCCAGGCCAGCGCCTTTCACGATACTTCGAACAAGTGGGAAAACTACACCTCGCGCTATGCCCAAGACTGGCATTGCGATTTACAAGAGGCCCTCACCGACTTCGGTGCGGCCAGCCGTGGCCTGAAACTTAATGAAATCTGCGCAGTTTTAGGCTTTCCAGGAAAATTTGGCGTTGATGGCGCGCAGGTTTCCCCCCTGTATGACGATGGAAAAATCGTAGAAATTCGAAACTATTGCGAAACAGATGTGCTCAACACCTATCTTGTGTATCTGCGTTACCAGCTCACCCGCGACCGTATGACCGTTGACGGATATAACCGTTCCATCGCCGATGTGATCGCGCTAATCGAAGCCGAAAGCGAGGCCCGCCCCCACTTACAAGAGTTTTTAACAGCCTGGGGACTCGCTTCGGGTGATAAATTTATGATCGATTAAGCGAACATAAAAGCGTCACGTGGCGCGTTTATACTAGAGACCTTAACAAAGAGGTTTTGCAAAATGACAGTCACCATAGATTTAATCACCCCCGGCCAACATGGATTTACCATCTTGGGCGCTACAAATGAAGCCCTGCAAGACGTTCATATATATTTCCAAACGTCTGATTTAGGGCACCAATCGGCGAATTTACGCGCCACATCAAACCAAAATGGACAATGGATTGCAGCAATCCCTGGCGATTTTCCAGTTGGCACCAAAATTACGGCCTTCGCCCGTTATGGTCGCGCCAAATTGGCGAGCCTCAGCCAAGTTCTTTAGGGCTGAGCCCAACCTGCATAAATAAACGCTCCTAGAGACGTTACCCCTAAATTTTTGGCACGGAGAAGCTCGGCGGTGCGATGCATCGCGAGACGGGCTGTGCTGTCCAAAAACCGAGGAGTGGCGCCAACTTGACCGTCCAAGTGTACGCACTCATGTCGTCGCAAAGGTTAAGGCGATAAACGACATCGTATGTGTATTCGCGCCTAACCGACCAAACGCCTGAGCGATTTTTAGAGGCGTTTATTTATGCAGGGTGGTCTAGGGCCTGTTGACAATTAGAGGGTTCCCAATCTGCTCAAAATATGATTCAAGCTTTCTTTTAGGAGAAAGTACTGATGAACCCAGATCGTTTTGTTA
>JAESSB010000075.1 GCA_016764335.1 Magnetovibrio sp. | reverse complement strand
AAGACTTTAAATCGGCACAATATTTTTCGTTGATACGAAATTTTCGTCGTTACTCTTGGGTCTTGCATTATCTTTTCGGTGCGTCACCGGTATTGGACAAATCCTTCTTGCTAAACGCATGGGGAAAACCGAAATCATTGCTGAAACAGGTGCGGGACAGCATGGCGTTGCCACCGCTATTGCTTGTTCATTGTTAGGCTTAAAATGTAAGGTATACATGGGCGCAGTTGATTGTGCGCGCCAGCAACCTAATGTTTTTCGGATGAAATTAATGGGCGCAGAAGTTATTCCTGTTACTGCGGGCTCTGGCAACCTCTTCACGCAAGCCTTGATCTTCCGATTTAGAAAAAAGTCSYWYRAYSYCWTSATAAGCCKMAATCKCCTSWTYAGGMTSRCCRTTRRCGTTCAAARCCRCGCCTTTGTTAAMRWGAGCSTTSGCGACCTGCRCCTGAARTTCTTTGTCTTCTGAGCCGCCRAAACGATCTATGATGCCTTGATAAGCCTCAATCKCCTGTTTAGGATCGCCGTTGGCGTTCAAAGCCMCGCCTTTGTTAAAGAGAGCCTTTGCGACTTCTTGATCCGTAACACCGTTTGACGATATGGCTTTATCTAAGGTTTTAATCGTATCACCATATTCATCGTTAAAATAGTGATACGCCGCAAGGGCAAACCATTCTTCAAAGCTACGTTCTGCTTCTGGGATTTTCTGAATATCCTCAACGGTTCTGGTTAATTTATGACTTTGCTCTTCAGTCACATTTTTGCTCTGATTCGCTTTTAAAAATATCTCACTAAATTCAGCTAACTGTTCATCCGCCTTTCCTTTCAGTCTTTCGATGTCCTTCGTAAATGCTTCCATTCTTATTTTTAGGTCCTCATCAAATATATCCAGTCGCTTTGTGACCTCTTTCTGAATATGTTTATCTAGTGCTTTTGCACCCTCTATTTCTATCCAATTCTGGATGAGGTTTTTCGCTTTGGCACTGGAAAAAATGAACGAAATTGAGGCGGCGATAGCTATAAAAAGGGTCAGAAGGCCCATCAAATTTGAATTATCGCTCGTAAAGCTGAGGATGGCACCGATGTGCGTATCTTGTTGATCGAGTCTATCGGTTAGGCGTCCCAACTTTTCTTTTAAGACCTCATCCTTGCTTTTCTGCTCAATACTCAGGATTTCTTTCAGGTGGCTGAGGTCTTTTTGTGTTGCGGCCGGGAGATTTTGGAGGATTTCGGCCTGGGCGGGGGCGATGAGCGCGCATGTTAAGAGTGCGAGGAGGATGAGAAGTAGGGTTGGGGTGCGCGTCATGGCGGGCCTTTTGCATGATGTTTATTTTATCCATGCACGCTAAGGCAGTTCGGGGGGTGTTCGGCAAGTTTTACGACGAAATGTTTTTAAATTCTCGAGCCATCCGGTTGCCTCGAAGTATCTGGGGCTGGAGCTGGGTTTTGCTTTTGCACGCGTTTGATCAAGATGTCACCGTTGGGCAGGATCACCGGAGTTTCGTATTGTGGAATCGAGTGCAAAATTATGCCGAGGATGCTCACCAGTTTTCGCCCTGCCTCTTCCATGGCGCGGGTGGCATCATCAATTTTCGGGCCTCCAAAAATACCCTGATCATTTTCTGCCGCCGCTGCCGACAACGGACTGAGCAACAATAGGCTGACCAAAAGATAATGTTTCATCGCTAACGGTCCTTTTAAAAAAAGATGGCCTTAAGCATATCCTTATCCCCCACCGACACGCCACAAAAAAACCACCCAGGAGGGGAATCCAGGTGGTTTTCTTTCGGCTTTGCAGTTACCTGAGGAGGAACTTAGGCCAGTATATATATGGCATTTTGCCGGGGATCGTGTTTTTATGTTAATTACAATATAACCGCTTTGCTTTGAACAAACCCTGAAGCTTCTGTYCAGTTTGTATTCAGAACAGTGCGTCCTGTTAAAACCTTTTTACGGGCTTTCTTGCCGGGATGAAGTGACCCAGATCACAGTTTTAGTCATTTGTTTTTAAATATTCACCCCAAGGCTAATCTGCCCGGCGATTAACCACCAAGCTGTTGCCCCTGATTTTTTTCGAACGGTGTTTGATTTCTGCGATAACTTCAGAGGCTTCTAGGTGGGACGTAAATTGTCCGGGAAAGCACTGAAGGGCGCTGACCGATAGGCTGGCTAAGTCAAACATTTGTATTTCGCCGGCCCGATCCGTCGATTCAATGCATTTTTGGTCTCGTTCAGAAGGATCATAAAGCATTTGAGAGCTTTCTTTAAAATGATCCAAAATTTCCCAAATTCGGGTTTCCCACGCTTCACCAGCGAGCAACATAACAAAATCATCTCCGCCGATATGGCCGACGAAATCGCCTTCAATCGACATTTTTTGCAGCAAGTCAGCCACAAGGATAATCATATGGTCACCACGTTCATAACCATAAAAGTCATTGTAAGCCTTGAAATTATCAAGATCAAAATGCAACAAGGCAAACGATGTTTTTGCCGTAAGCCGACCTTGGACTTCGGATTCAATACATATATTACCTGGTAACCCCGAAAGCGGATTGCAGTGCAGCGCGTGTTCCAACTGAATTTCTGTGATGTTTTTCAACAGGTCTTGGATGGATACAGTGCCGATATACGTTTCTTTGTCACAAACAATCAACGGACAATACACTTGGCTTAAAGTCCGCTTGGTCGCCAATTGGCTTACATGCGTTAATGTATCATTCATTTGAACGATCAAGGGATCGGTCTGCATCATTGATTCGGTAATCGCGTTGTGAAAAAGACTGTGCGCGTATTGTGCGGAAAATGTATTCAAAATTTCATCACGAAGAAGCACGCCTATAACTTTTTTCTCCTTGAGCACAGGAATGGACAGGAGATGCGAATTCTTTTGAAAGCGCGTCAACATATTTAAGATTTTATCGTTATACATGCAGGGTTGCGTGGGGTAAGGGCTAAGAGAATTTACGCGTTCACGTTCATTTAAGCTCATCATCGAAACATCGGCGATTTCGGCGCTGCCGATGGAAATCAAGTAGCTCGGCAAGACAAGGTTGGGTTGAAGCTCAGGCTTACCTAACAAATACCCTTGCCCATAAACCAAACCAGATTGGCGCAAGAACTGCAGTTCATCGACATYTTCTATGCCCTCGGCAATAACCCKRCAATCGACACGATTAGACATATCCAAAATCAGCTTGATAAAATCCCCRGCCACTTCATTTTTGTGGACTTCYTTGGTGAAAAATTTATCRATTTTAATGAARTCTGGTTTTAAYTCGGCCAGAAGGCGAAGACTTGAGTAGCCTGCTCCCAAGTCATCAAGAGCAATACTGAACCCCATRTTCTGATACCGTARGGCRGCTTCTTTAAGYTTTTCATGATCAACRCTCTGTTGTTCTGTCAGYTCAAATATYACACGYTCTTTTAAAAGCCCRCTATCGCGTATGGCCCGCATCGTAGGRCCATCTGCAAAACTGGGGTCAATCAAAGAGGTTGGACATATATTTACAGAAAGCTTGCCCGGTAAATTGAGCCGCTTAAAATTGAGAATCGCCATAATCCGACAAATGCTGTCGAGGTCCGCAATTTTTCCGCATCTTTCAGCGGCTCCAAATAGGTCATCCGGCATGTGTAGGGCACTGTCTTTTGGACCCCGAGAAAGAGCTTCATACGCAAATGGTTCGTGCGTTGAAAGATCAAAAATGGGCTGGAAAAGTGTAACAATTTCCACATTTTGTATGATCGATTCAAGTTCTTCTCGTTCAACTTGATCAGAATCAACCTTATGCTGTGTTGCTTGTATCAAATAAACATTTGTATCAGGCATGAGCTATTTCCCTTCTAAGATTTACGCGATCATTACCCGGTAAATGAGACACGAATGTTACAGCGCTATGAATATTCAAATTTAATAAAAAGTCATTCGGCACCCCTTCCCCTGAGAGGAGGACCCTAAGACGAGGTAGACATTGAGTGAATTGCGTAAAGCTTGCGATCACGGTGTTTTTTGCCACGCTCAACACTGTATTATAACCATACAAATAAAGTATTTTAAGAATGTGCATCGTTAAATTCCTTATCCTTGTTCGGCTCAAATGTTAAAACTGTGTCTGCGCGTTGAACCATTTACAATCAATCTCGGTTGAACCAACTCTGAATTTCATATTCAGTTTATATTCAGCCAAGAGAATCACGTTCCATTATGTCTTGAGGGCCGTTATGCCAGGACTCCATAAACGCTGCTGTGATAAAGATCACACGGCACTAAGACTTGTGAACACGCTCGAATCACGCTAGGTAATGGAAACCTCATCATCAGCTTGGGAAAGCCTTGTGGCCAAAGCTAAAACGCAATTCACCTGCCAAGACTGTAACGCTATTCATACCAAGTGGAATGGTCGGTGCGATACGTGCGGCGGGTGGAACACCTTGGTCGAACAAGCCCCCATCGAATCGACTCCCAAAGGTCTGAGCGCCAGCAGAGGCCGCAAAATCAAATTCGTCGGGTTGGATAGCACTGAGGCGCCTCCTCCTCGACGCATGATTGGCATTGGCGAGCTTGATCGTGTCTTAGGAGGCGGCTTGGTTGCGGGATCCGCTATTTTGGTCGGCGGCGATCCGGGCATTGGAAAATCGACTATTTTAATGCAAGCCGCTGCACATCTGTCCAAAAATGGTCGCGTCGCCTACATCAGTGGCGAAGAGGCCGTCGACCAATTGCGCCTGCGCGCCAATCGTTTGGGACTGGATAAATCTACGGTCGAATTGGCTGCGGCCACCAACGTGCGCGACATCATCACCACCTTGGACAACGACCCGCCTGCCGTGGCAATTATTGATTCCATTCAAACCATGTTTGTCGACAACATCGAAAGCGCACCTGGATCAGTATCACAAGTGCGCACCAGCGCCCATGAACTGATTAAGCTGTCTAAACGTAAAGGCTTTCCCGTTATTTTGGTCGGTCACGTCACCAAAGACGGACAAATCGCCGGGCCGCGCGTCTTAGAACATATGGTCGATACGGTGCTGTATTTCGAAGGCGAACGCAGCCACCAGTTTCGCATCTTACGCGCCGTCAAAAACCGCTTTGGCGCGACCGATGAAATCGGCGTGTTTGAAATGTCCGATCGCGGCTTGTCCGAAGTCACCAAYCCATCTGCATTATTTTTAAGCGATCGTGACCAAGACGTCAGCGGTTCCGCCGTATTTGCCGGCATGGAAGGGTCCCGCCCCATGCTGATGGAGGTCGAGGCCTTGGTCGCACCGTCAACGCTTGCGACGCCTCGCCGCGCCGTGGTCGGGTGGGACAGTTCCCGCTTGGCCATGATCATGGCGGTGATTGAAACCCGGTGCGGGGTTGCCATCGGCGCAAACGACGTGTATTTGAACGTCGCCGGCGGCTTGCGGATTAATGAACCTGCTTGCGATTTGGCGGTGGCTGCGGCATTACTATCAAGTCTAAGCGGMATTGCTGTACCACAAGGCAGTATGTTTTACGGCGAAGTGGGCTTATCTGGTGAAATACGCGCGGTCAGTCATGCCGAAGGACGCTTAAAAGAAGCCGCCAAACTGGGCTTCACACGAGCCATTATCCCCAAACGCCGGGGGAAGATGAAGCCGGCTTCAAATGGCTTAAACATTAACGAACTTGGGCATCTGGCTGAACTGGCCTTGATGTTTGATAACGAAGGTTAAGCATGCACTGGATCGACATCTTAGTCATTGGCGCACTTTTAATATCTGGTGCATTTGGATATTCGCGCGGTTTTGTTCATGAAGTTCTCTCTATTGCTGGGTGGATTGGGGCGACTTTTGCCACCCTTCACGGCACCCCTATCGTCAAACATTTCACCACGCAATTCATTTTCAATGAGGTGAGATACCATAATGTTTGAATCATCTTTCCAAGGTCTAAATATAACTGATATGTTGGCGTATTTATAATCCGAGGTTTCTTCAAACAACTCCCAAAGAATACTAAGGCGTGTGTTACCGCCCGCTTCAACAAAATATTTACTATCCCCTGGGCGACGTGTAACACACAGGGGTTGCTTCAACCCTTCAGCATTAATTGATGCTTTTATATCATCATATTTAGGATTCTTAAATGTACGCGGGTTATTTTCATATAACTCGATTTGTTCAATATTCAAAACCATTGGTGTTTCCACAACTGGATCCACAACCTTTAGTTTATCGTTCGCGCTACCACTTAAACCTTCGTAAGTTTGAGTTAAGCTTTTTGCTAATTCATTCATAAGCTACATGCCTTTTGGTTCAGCCTGAACCACCAAATGTATTAGGGATTTCATAATGCTTGCTCTGCAATATCTTCCATAACAGAAAATGCACAGGGTGCAGCTCCTTTCTGTATGGGGTCAAGCTTGTGGACAGGTATTTGTTGGGTTGCAGACTCTTTATATGCTTTTGCTTGTGGAACCCACGCATCAATCAGCTCAAAACCAGCCGATGCCTGAAATTCTTGCTCACGTAATTGGCTTGCAATTGCTTTTGCATCATTGGTACGATCCAAGCGATAGATAACCGCTTTAAGTTTTGGTACAGGAAGTCCCATGAAGCCTAGCATCGATGAAACTTTATCAAGGGTCATCTTCATGCCCCTTATAAACTCACGAGCTGAAAGAATTTCAGCTGGTACAGGGCTAATAATTAAATCAGCTGCAGTGATTGAAGCTTCCAACAAGGGACCTGCTGAACCTTGTGTATCTATAATGATATAGTCGTATTCTTTCAACAGGCGACTTATTGCAATTTTTAGTCTTAAACGACCATCAGGCTGTTGTTTAATCCATTCGTGGAGCTTTCCTTCWGGRTCATCAGAGTAAACCATATCTAAACACTCATTTGGAACGCGACTAATGGTGTCGGAAACATCTAATTCAGTAAGGAAGGCAGTCAAACCTTTGATTGTTTTATTAACTTTAAAATAATTGGATAATGTCGGCTGAATATCAGCATCTATTAATAATACACTATGACCTAAATCAGCTAAATATGCTCCTAAATTAGCTGCTAAGGTTGTTTTACCACACCCACCTTTGGTATTAGCAATAGCTATTGTTTTCATCTTAATACACCCCTATCATCAAACAATTATCTTCAGTAATGCGCCAATTTGTGATTTTTACGGCATTAAAGCTTAGACTTGCTATTTTTTTTGGTATCATACTTTCCTTCAGATCATCTTTTGTTATTTCAAACATGATGAAATTAAAATCTTTGTTAACTAAGACAGCAGAGTATACGATTCTACAACTATCTATTATATCAACTGTAAGCTCTTTTCCCTCTATATTATCAACTTTAAAACTCATGAAAATCCTATGAATCATTTGTTTCTGTAAGCTTTGTAATTTTCTTGTGAAGCCTTTGAATATGACTGTGTTTATGA
>JAESSB010000074.1 GCA_016764335.1 Magnetovibrio sp. | reverse complement strand
GGTTGGGCGACCTTGGTGTTCGGTGTGGTGCTGTGGGCTACGGACCGCTTCGGTTTGACGGTGCGGCGTATGGAACATTTGAAGATTTCCGACGTTATGGTCATCGGCATTTCCCAGTGCGTAGCCTTGATCCCCGGCACGTCGCGCAGTGGCATCACGATGGCGGCCGCGCGCTTGTTGGGCATGGAACGTCCTGATTGTGCACGATTTTCCATGTTGCTATCCATCCCCGCCATCCTCGGCGCGGGGTTTTTAAAAGGCCTAGACCTTTATAAAAGTGGCGATACTATGCAAATCAACACCGCCCTAATAGGGATCGGTTTATCCTTCGTTTCAGCCCTTATTGCCATCGCCCTTATGATGGCGTGGCTCAAACGCGCCAGCTTCACCCCATTTGTGATCTATCGCATTGTTTTGGGTGTGGCTTTGTTGGCCGTCGCCTACGATTACGTCGGCCTACCTGCCTAGGCTCAGGACTCATTAATTGAGATAGAAGATGACAACGGCTGCGCTGCATCGTGCTGAAAAGAACGTGTGTGCGCGTCGATCATAGCGCAGTGCAATACGGCGCCAGTCCTTGGTCTTGCCAAACATGTTTTCAATATTATGGCGCTGTTTATAGAGCGTTTTGTCATATTATGGGCGGGATTCAAGGCTCAAGACCTTTTTTTCTCAAAGCCTTACGGAACCCATCTGCATCATAGCCTAAATCTGCCAAGAGGCACTTGGCTGATGGCAAAACATTCCTCATTCATTGAGTACCCGTATCATCGCTCATTTGTCCTTCTGCTAAAAGCATGACAACGGGGCGACCATGACCATCACACACCGCATGACGTTTTGAGTTTAAGTCGCCTTTTGTTTGCCCGATACGACGGGGAACATCCCCTTTTGGACGCCTTAGCGCTTGAATTTGGGTGACGAATTTACCCAAAGAACAGCAGGCTGGCTGCTGTACGGTGAGCTTTAAGGTGTGTCGCATCAATTTTGAGCTGATCGGGAACACCTTTTGCCTCGGCAAGTCCAGAAAATATACGGTCAAATACGCTCCTTCGGCTCCCTCTCATAAAGCGGTTATAAAGTGTTTTGTGCGGACCGTATTCAGAAGGTGCATCACGCCACTGTAATCCACGCTTCAAGACATGAATGATCCGGGGTACACCCCGAAGATCATCAACACGAGGCACACCGGGAGAGAAAGGGAAATGGGGCGCAATGCGTTGTCATTGCTCAGGGCTTAATCAGAAATAATCGCTTATGTGATGTCCTCCGTAAAGGAGAACGACATGATCCGACAGAAAACTGAATTATAAATTAATAGGTCCTGAGCCTAGGCAGATAATGAAGAACCCGCCCGTTCAGGCCTGGGTCGGGGGCGGTCTTCATCATCCAGTCGGTGCGTAGTTTATTCATGGTGTAAAGATCACCGACCTGGATTGTATTCACGGGTAAGTGCCTTACCCCCGGCTTCAAGCATCAGCACCGTAACGTCAGAGTTACACTTTAAATGGTTAGCCAACACGCCCGTCGCCGTGCGACCGCCCAACACGATGCAATCGAAAGTGTCGACGTCTAGACGTGGGACTTTCGACATGTGACAGAGCTCCAAAGGCAATGTTCATGCGCCTAACCTCGTCATTTTTCCCCATCGTGGACATCAGGGTAAAACCGACTCGATGTTGGTTACGACCTTTGTGAGGTCTTTAAACCCGCGTTTGACGTTTTACCGCCTTGTAAGCCGCCCCCAACAGTTCGCCTAAAAACTTGCCCCGAGCAAGCTTCGCTTTGTTAAAGACATCAATTGCGTCGATGGTTTTATGTGTCGTGCTCATCACCATAGTCCTTTCGGGTCTAGCCAATTGGCTTTCCGTGTTTCAGGATAGTGATATGCAGTATACGCATTTTAGGGGCGGTTACGAACGCCAGCTTAGGGGGTCAGTTATGCATTTTATGCATGCATGAACATTTAGGAGTTTAACTATTTCGCGGCAATTGGCTTATTTGGCTCCGGCGGCAAGAGCCAGCCCGCCGCAAAGCCGACCGTGGCAACGCAGGCCAACACGACAAAAAGCCAATGAAATCCACCCGTAAGGTCATAAATCTTGCCTTCCAGCAAAACACCAAGGCCGCTGACCCCAAAAGCCAAAATAAACTTAAGACCAAACGCCAACGCCCGCCAATCAGGCGGGGCATAACGGGCCACCAATGTATTTTCAATCGGCAATGCGGCCTGATTTCCAGAAACCATAACCATCACAACAACCAACAATACGAGTCCGCCCATTTGCGAAGCCAGAATCATGAATGGGATTTGCGTCAGGAATGCCCCGATATAGAGCCATTTTAAGGGGTAACGATCACACAGTTTGCCTATGATCAATTGGGCTGCGCCGGCAATAATATAGACCGCCGCCACCAACATACCGATCCCCAACACCCCTTCGCCAGAGGATGAAAATCCCGTCAAGTCGGCCAGCCGTTCGGAAAATAGCTTGGGCAACGTGGGCGATAGGCTTTGATAAATCAGGCCCGTGCAGAGCATCGTCAACGACAACACTGAAATCACGCGCATAACCTCACCCTTGGCGGGTTTATGGTGAACTTCACCTTCCGTAGGCCGATCATGAATGATGCCGCGTCTGATTAAGATATAAAAGATTACGCCGGTGATAAAGATCAAAACCCCCGGGACGATAAAGGCCGCACGCCAACTGAAGGCATCGGTCAACACGCCCGCTGATAAGGCTGCGACGGAAGGACCTATGGTGCCAAACACACCATTAATGCCCAAGGCCGTCCCCCGTTTCTTCACTTGGCTAATCAACCACGCAAATCCCACAGGATGGTAAATAGAGCCAAATACCCCGGTTAGGGTCAAACACAAAGCCAGCTGAAGAGGTGTATCCGACAATCCGGTCAACACCATGCCCGTACCCATGCCACCGTAATACAGCACCATCATACCCGCCGCGGACCACTTATCTGCAAGCCACCCAGCAACCGGGGCACCAACGCCATACAAGACATTACCAAAAACGATCAGGCTCACGATTTCGCCGTGACTAAGATTGAATTTGGATTCTAAGGTCAACGCCACAACGAAAAAAATCGGGGCCATCAAATGAGAATAGGTGTGTCCGACACACGAAAAAGCAAGCGATATACGGGCGGTGTTTTGGGACATTTGGGAGGTTACCTTTAAGACGGTGAGATGCTCAAGTTTACACACATCCCTCCTAGTTTCCAGGGTTATGGCACGGCGCAAAGGGCTTTTGCCACATCATGAAATAACCGCCCAAGGACGGCTTTGCATAACGGTTTGACGATCTGGGCTTTAAATGGTGCACGAACACCCTCATAATTAAGGTATTAAATAGACTGGAAGTCGTATCCGATCTTCTGTGTAAGCGACCACTTTGTTGTTTTCCATCTACAATATATTGACGATGGAAAACGGTCATGGAATAAGACGGCGAACGGGTTGAGCGCCTGTTCCACGTCCGTGATGGCGTGGTTCACTTTTGGGCCGTATTGCGCAAGGCCAAATAAAGGAGCTTGGTCGCGGCATCATCGTTGGGGAAATGGCCTCGGTTTTTGATGATTTTTCGCAAGCTCATATTTAAAATTTCGATGGCATTTGTGGTGTAAATGATTTTACGAACGGCCTCTGGATAGGCAAAAAACGGGATCACTTGTTCCCCGTTTCGTCGCTAAGTTTAACCGATGGGCGGATATTTATGATCCCACTTTTCTTCGAATTCATCCAATCTCAACTGGACAACCTCGGCATTATCAGCACGGTAAATTGTAGGGCGTCTTCTATTAATACCCCCATTTTCACACAAGCCTATTAGACCCCTGACATCGTAATTTTCTAAGTCTAGGATTTGAATATGAGCCAAATGGGTTTCTTTGATTTAAGCAATCGGTACGCAGGTTTGGACGCCAAGAATGATCCGTTGCTGACGCTGGACACTCTTATTGCTTGGGAAAGTTTTCGCGTTCGCTTGGAAGCGGTGTGGCGCACGCCAGATGAAGAACAGAAGTCATCGGCAGGTCGCAAGCCTTTGGATGCGGTCGTGATGTTTAAGGCCATCATTCTCTGTTCACTTTACAGCCTGTCTGACGATCAGGTTGAATATCAAATTCGGGATCATCTTTCGTTTATGCGATTTTTAGGCCTTGGTCTTGAGGGTAATGTTCCTGATGCTCAAACGGTTTGGCATTATCGTGATCAATTGGCCGAAGCTGGTGTTGTTAAAGAATTGTTCAAAGATTTTGACGGCGACCTCAAAGCAAAAGGTTACCTTGCCATGGGTGGCCAAATTATTGATGCCTCCATCGTCTCCATTCCTACCTAGCACAACAAGCGTGATGAGAATACAAAGATTAAAGCAGGTGAGACGCCAGAGGATTGGGGCGATAAACCTGCCAAACTCCGACAAAAAAACACGGATGCTCGGTGGGTCAAAAGCACGCCTTAGCGCGCTTTTTGAAAACTAAATGTTTCCAGGGGTATGGGAAAAGTCACTTTGGATATAAAAACCATATCAACATCGATCGACAACACAAATTAGTGCGTCATTTTAAAGTGACGGATGCTTCCGTTCATGACAGTCAAGTTATTACCGATATCTTGGATGGGGATAATACCGCATCCAGCGTTTGGGCGGACAGTGCCTATCGTTCAGCAGACATTGAAACGTTGCTCAAAAGCAAAGGCCTGACCAGCCGTATTCATCGTAAAGGCCGCCGCAATAAGCCCCTGACGAAACGCGAAATCAAAGGCAATAACACCCGTTCAAAAGTCCGCGTTCGTGTGGAGCATATCTTTGGTTCGCAAAGCAACGACATGGGTGGAACATTGGTTCGTAGCATTGGTATGGTGCGGGCCACAGCACACATCGGTCTTAAAAACTTAGCCTATAACATGCGCCGCCTTGTTCAGTTAGAGCGCATAGCAACGGCACCGCCATAACAAAAAAACAAGGGCGGAATCCGTCTGATGCGGTGATTAACAAAGCAATGATACCGCTCAAACGGAAACAACATGAAGCTAAGGCAAAATGCCTTCCTATAAGGGCAGAATTGACCTAATGTTTGTCAAATAGGGTATTAATCGAGGTGCCCTGTAGACCCGATTCACAATAACATACAATTTTCGGKCACGATTATCCCGATTCTTTGCTTTCAAACCGTTTTCAAGTTTATATTTGCCAAGGCTCCTACATTTTTGGCGATCATGTTTTGCAGACCATTGTTACGGTGAATATCCGCGAAAATTCTGAACTTTTTCATCCGTCCGATGGCATGTTCCACCCCAACACGAAGGCCAGAATACCAACGATTATAAGCCTTGTCTTCTTTGGACAACACTTTCTTTTTCGGCTTTTTTATCGGGATTTCAAAATCTGTTCCAAGATACCCTAAACCTCCTAAAACCATCGTGTCAGACGGCTTCACGAGACGGCTTTTATCAAAAATTCTCTTGTCATGACAGGAGCCGTTTTGCGCCGGGCGAACCGCCACAATCTTCTTTTTATCGTTCGTGATGATTTGATGAACAACCGTGTGTTTCTTCTTTTTCCCGGAATAGATTTTCCTGCGTTTTCCGGGCTTCTTTAAACGTAGAATCGGCCGCTCGGTTCCGTCGATCATCAAATAAAGAAGTGGACGTGTCTGCAAAAAGTAGACAGCACCTTCGAGATTAATCAACGTTGCCCCTGGAAACGATATTCCCCTCCCTCGGGGCTTTACCTCAGAAGAAGTCCTGAGGGACGAAGGCGCGCTAAAGCGTATCTTGGAGGATTAAATGACACGCAGAACCAATACAGACGCGTTCCGAGCTGAGGCCGTTAAATTGGCTTTACAAGCGGATGATCACGTTGCCAGGTTGCAGAAGATTTGGGGATCGGACAGTCAACATTTGGCAAATGGATCACAGCACATAAACATGCTGACCTCATGTCAGGGCCGCATGACGATGTTCAAAAGGAGCTTTGACGGCTTCGTAAAGAGAACAGGATAATTGCGTGAGGAACGTGATCTACTAAAAAAAGAAACGGTCTTCTTCGCGAGCCAAAAATGATGAGATACCCGTTCATCAAGGCGAAGAAGGCCAATGACAATGCCCGTCGATTATGTACCTTATTCAAGGTTTCTCGTTCTGGTTTTTACGCGTTACCATAGGACTCTTTCTGGGGATTAATAATCCACAGGGGTGGGAATAGTCGGGTTGGAAGGTTGATGCGTGAAAACGGCATTCAGGCTATTCGGACTCGGAAATCAAGGCGTTATTTCAGTCACACGCCAGCAATGGGCTTTGCACCGAACCTGCTTGACCAAAACCTCATAGCAACGGTAGCCAATCAAAAATGGTCCGTTGAKATATCNGTNATATYGRSSCYCGCRARGGCTGGNTNTAYWTSKSKSKKKKSWTCSRKMYKTRTWTTCGCNNMRSATKRTYGGCYGSRCYGTSAGYRACCGRATGAAAMRSRACCTWGCMWTMCGKGCCTTRMRYMTGGCGRTMRYYCTGCGWMRRCYAMAGMSRGGTYKCATTCATCACTCGGATCGCGGCCGTCAATATTGTRCAACTGAAGMCCAAATGGAACGGAAACAACATGGCATAAAARTATCAATGTCGGGCAAAGGGAATTGTTATGACAACGCACCCGGGGAGACATTCTTTAAAACCTTGAAGGCWGAGCTCGTTTGGAGAACAAGGTTTGAAACCCGGTTGCAGGCTGAAACATTGATCAGGAATTACATCAACAACTTTTACACCAGTCGCAGACGCCAGTCTTCTCTGGGCAAYATYAGTCCAATGAGGTCTGAAAATATGGCAGYCTAAAGAGYSGGGTGCTGTCCACTTTTTKCAGACAAGTCCACAGATATCACGATCAGGGCAGCACGTCGGGCTTTATCAGCACCCGTAATCTCAGTCATATAGGCCGCACCTACGGTCGTTCCCAGTCCTATTCCAACGCCCAGCAGCACCCGTGCGACAACAAGAATTCCCAGCTTGGCATCAATCCTGCCACATAGGCTGAAAAAGCGATGGTCACCGCAGTTGCGCCCACATCGCTTTTAGCAGCGTAAGTTCTATATAGAGGGGCTTGAAGATTAACGGCGAAGGTCACCGTGAACAAAGCGACAGCCAGTAGAGAGACAGATAAAACATTGGGCATAATTATAACGACCACTTTTATAGACACTCTTTTAGATCTAAGTGAAATATTTAAGGAGTATGCACGGGGTCTCATAGACCAATAGTCGATATTAGACTTGTTGCAAAAGTACGATCTCAATGGCACGGGGGCACCAATCCGCTTCCTGTCTTGGTTGAGAACCCGGCTTGTATGTTGAGGATGCCTGCTACGATGCTAATTTTAGCGGCATAACGGTCTTTTGGATAACGGTATCTTTCTGATAAAATACGATAAC
>JAESSB010000073.1 GCA_016764335.1 Magnetovibrio sp. | reverse complement strand
TTTAGGGTCTGTAAAATGTTCCGCTCAAATCCACCTTTTAAATCCAGACCGTGATTTTTTAGCTGCATAGTGAAAAAACGTCTCCCCAACATTGCGGCGATCATCAACGACGGCGAAAATATGCCGCCGCTAAAACCAAAACCGCCCACAGCCCGGCGCGCCCAGGACACGATGAATAGAGCTTCCTCAATCTCTTGAGCTTACCCCCTCGCAATAAAAACGTTGCATACAATCCAGCCAGGGTAACCAAAATAATATACAGCGGAAATGGAAAATAAAAACCAACTTTGTGGGTCGGTAATCCCCGAGAACCTCATCTGGCCTAAATGGCGCTTACATTTATGCCCTTAGCAGTTGAAGGTGCGCTAAATAGAAAAAGGCTGGAAATACGGAATGTATTTCCAGCCTAATTTTATATGCCGAACATCCTTATGGAAGGATGTTGTCGCCTTTACCTAAGGTTGGATCGGCGTCTGGACGATTCATCAGAATCGTAATCGCACCGCGCAAAGCAGCACTCATGGTGTGATCAACGATGGCCACATTCGTAGACCTGTCGGCAGGTGAAACGATATCAAAAGTCGATGCTCCGGCAACAGGAACGCCATACGTTTGCATGTCATGCAGAATATTTTTGGGACTTCCGTTTTGATAAACGCGATCCCAAATGCCGGCGATTGGGTGGAAGGCAACGGGCATGTTGATGTTGGCGTTGACGAAGAAAATACGAACGCGTTCGCCGGGCTTAGACATCAAAACTTTGGTTGCATTTGCATCATGTACAGGATCATAGTTGAAGATTTTGCCGTTGATCAACGAATTTGTCCAACCAGAATTTTCCAACATTGCGTTCACGTTTTCAGCATCTGGGAAAAACTGTGATTGAATGAGGACGTACTCACGATCAGGTTTTGGATAATCAGCGGTGTATGCTTTGGGGTCAACAATAATTGCACCATACATGCCACGGGCAATGTGTTGGACCATTGGGCCAGCACCGCAATGGTACATGAACAGGCCAACGCGTTTAGCTTTAAAAGTGAAGTGCTTGCTTTCGCCGGGTTTAACGCCTGCGAATTCATCTAACACGTCGACTTCAGCAGCATGAAAATCTATTGAATGCGAATTTTTGTTTTCTTTTGGGTTGATCAAGGTGAAATCAACGGTATCGCCTTCGGTTACGCGAACCACTTTGCCGGGGATCGAACCATCATAGGTCCACGCGGGATACTTGGTGCCCTTATTGTCAATGACGACATCTTTTTCCATAGCGGTCATGGTCACATGTACGGTTTTTGCCACAGCGTGTTGCACGCCTATAAAGGCTGTCAGTGCAACGGCAGCACCCATAAATATTAATTGTTTAGTCTTGGTCATGGTTTAACTCCCAGTTTGTGTTTTAGTGTTAATTGATCACTATTTGCCGTATTTGCACTGACAGAGTTCACGCAAATGGACGACAAGGTTGGTTATCTCTTGGTCAGAGAAGACGTCATTCCAAGCTGGCATTAACACCGACTTGCTGATGGAAAGCCCGCCTTCTTTAATGACCTTAAAAAGTTCGTCATCGGTCCGCCCCGACATGGCTTTGGCATCGGTGTGGTCACGCGGTTGTACCGACATATCGCGGACGTTTAAGCCCATGCCGTTGCCTTGCATTCCATGGCATTGCACGCAGTACGCATTGTAATTGTCTTTAGCCGTGTCGGCGGCCAACGCGGGCGCGGATAATACGCTTAAGGTCAAGAGAGCTGTAATTAATTGCCTCATTTCCAATCCTCCTTAGCCAGATCCAGCATGTAATTTGCCAGTTTTGGAATGTTTCCTTCGGGCACATGTTTGTTGGGCATGAGGCCTTTGGGGGTCCAAGCTTGAGGGTTGCGGATATAGCTCATTATGAATTCAGGCGTCATACGGCGACCCGCGGTATAGACTTCTGGTCCTGATTGGCCCCCAAATCCAGGTTCGATTTCATGGCAGGCCATGCAGCCATAAAATTTATCGAAACTCATTTCGCCCATCGGTGACGGTCCGGGAACGAAGGCTTTGTCCGTAAGTAAATCGCTATGCGGCTTAAGGCTCATCAAAGCCTGGGTCGCAGTCGCGGCATCCTTTGCATTTAGGGCTACATGCTTCGTCAGGGTTGCCGTGTCAATTTCGTCATGTTTGGGGCCGGGTTTAATGTGGCTCATGTAAAGKGYTCCGGCGGGACGGATGCGGGTYGGYTTTTGTAACCAYGCCGTCAACCATTTTGCACGGTACTTGTTTCCGGCATAAAAAAGATCGGGTCCTTTTCGGGACTTCAATTCGCTAAGGCTTGTTGCCGCTGGCCCCGTGATGTCGTGACACGATGCACAGCGGTCTTGTAAAAATCCCCCTGCCGCTAGGGCCGGCGTGAATGCCAACGCCAGCGTCATAACGATTGCGAGTTGTTTCATGTTATTGAGCCTGTGTTTTGTGTTTGCGCTTGCGTTCGCGTTTGATCTTTTCACCTCTAAAGGCAGGCTGGTTGAACAGGCCATAACCTTTTTTCAATGATTCGCTATAAAAGAAATCAGGGTCAAACTTAATGTCTTTCCAAGCGTACCAATCATCCATCGGCGTACCGGCATATTCCATCACGGTGATCGCACCGCCTGGGTACTTTCCACCTGCTGTGACGTGCTTATCCACATGGTCGTGCAGGATAAAACGGCCTTCGTCGTGGTTGGCGCGAATGATCACGTCATAGCGTTCGCCGGGGCCGACCAAAATAGTATCGACACCGTAAGGGGCGGGCAAAGGAAGTCCGTCTTTGTGCGTGACCAGCATATCGTGACCGTGGGAATGCATGGCGTGGATCGCCCCTCCGGCGCCAATAAAGCGGATCCGAATGACATCACCTGTTTTGATTCTGAGGGGTTGTGTCGATGGAAAAGAGCGAGCGTTGATGGAAAAATAATCTTCGATAGTGCCGGGTACTGCGCCTTCGCCATATTTTTTTGCATACACGCTTTCCCATGTCGACATCATCATAATGACATCTTTCGTGACTTCTTTTTCAATGGGCAGAGGGTCTTTGGGGTCAACGACAATTGGCCCCCACATGCCGCGAATGCCAACGTGCTCATTGACGTTGACGTGGCAATGATACCACAACGTGCCAACGCGGTCGGCTTTCATGGTATAGGTAAAGGTCGCGCCGGGTTTGATGGCTTGTTGGGTAATTCCGGGCACACCGTCGTTGCGCCAGTTGTTCAATTGATGAAAACCGTGCCAGTGAATGGTGTGTGGCAAGGAGGTATTGTTGGTGACGTTGACCGTCATATCGTCGCCTTCTTGCACATGAAACAACGGACCGGGGACTTGACCGTTAAAAGCAAAAACTTTGTATTTAAGGTCCGTCGCCACATCAATTGCAACTTCGTCGATGGTCAAATCAAAAACGCGTGCMGCAGCACGTGCTGTGTTCGGACTCATCCAAACAAAAATTGCCGCAAACAACGCGGCAAACAACGTGGTCGTGATTCTGTTTTTCATAAATCTGCTCCCCATAAGATATATTTKAAATGCAYCTTATGGGGYAAGGTTATAAGTTGTCAATAAAATATAACAATTAAATTTTGAGAGTGTCTTATGACCCATTGAACCCGTAGGGAAAAATAGAAGGGGGGCAATTTAGGCTTGCAAACATCAAATATGAGCGTACCGTTTATCTTACATTAAGAAATTGTGAATAAGGCCAGTCGGCTGGGGGTCGCGTGATGTTAGGTATGATAAAATCAGAGCAAATGAGCAATTAGATACGTCCATTCAACGGTAATCCCAATAGCGATCACAGAACAGGGTTCAAGCCATGCACGCCTTAGATAATGTTACCGGACAGCAACAACAAAAAATGCTTGGCATCAGCACGTTGGCCTTTGCAGTATGTTTTGCTGTTTGGACAATTTTTTCAATTATTGGCATTAAAATCCAACAGAATTTGGGTTTAAGCAACACTCAGTTCGGCATATTGGTTGCGACGCCGATCCTGACAGGATCGCTCAGTCGCATTTTCCTTGGGATTTGGGCGGATCAGTTTGGTGGACGGCGTGTCTTTACGTTGGTCATGATGACAACGGCGATTGCTGTTTGGCTGTTGTCCACGGTYARYACGTACGMAATGTTCYTGGTTGCSGCTTTGGGTGTTGGACTTGCTGGTGGTTCGTTTGCTGTCGGTATTGCCTATGTATCGTGCTGGTACGGATCGGACCGCCAAGGCACGGYCTTAGGYATCTTTGGCATGGGGAATGTGGGGGCTGCGGTGACGAGCTTTGGGGCTCCCTTCTTGATGGTTGCCATTGGTTGGCAAGAAACGGTTCAGGTTTATGCTGTGGTCTTGATGACGATGGCGGTGCTGTTTTTCATCACCACAAAAGAAGACCCCGTCACTCTGCACCGCCGTAAATTAAATGAAAACCCAGCATCGGCCTTTATGCAGATGGCACCCTTGAAGCGTCTGCAAGTGTGGCGGTTTGCGATTTATTATTTCTGTGTTTTTGGCGCGTATGTTGCTTTGGCGTTGTGGTTGCCTCGGTATTATGTTGGCGTTTATGGTTTGGAAATCACCACGGCGGGCATGTTGGCCGCAGCCTATGCGTTGCCGGGCTCGGTTTTTCGCGCATTGGGGGGGTGGATGTCCGACAGATTTGGCGCACGTCGCGTCATGTATTTGACCTTTAGTGCCGCAGTCGTCATTTGTTTCATCCTCAGCTATCCATCGACACATTATATCGTGCAGGGCATCAAAGGCCCCATCGAATTTGATATCACCATTGGCTTGATCCCCTTCGTCTTTCTCACAATCGTTCTGGGCTTTTTTATGTCGTTGGGTATGGCCGCAGTCTATAAGCACATTCCTGTATATTATCCGAACAATGTTGGGTCAGTCGGCGGCCTGGTTGGCATGATCGGCGGCTTAGGCGGATTTGTGTTACCCATTAGCTTTGGTGTCATGAACGATTTTACAGGGGTTTGGACCAGCTGCTTCATGCTGTTGTTCGTTCTGGTGAGTGTTGCGTTGATTTGGATGCACTTAGCCATTCGCCGAATGGAACGCAAACATCTGCCCGACCTCAATACGCTTCCTGAATTTCCAGAAATGCATGCAATTCATGAAGATCATCACAACACACGATCAGGGAAAAAATAACCGAACAGCGAACGGCGATGGATATTATGGGTGGTCTTAAAGTTTAGAAACCCGGAGACCCAAATTTCTGGTCAAAAGAAGGTAAAGCAATCGCTTATCGTAACCTGTGGATTTCAATCCCCAGCTTGCTGTGCAGGTTTGCCTTGTGGCTTTACTGAGGCATCAGAACGGTACAAATGTTAAACCTTGGGTTTTGCCTTTCGTAAGGCGGACCTCTTTACGCTGTCAGAGGTTTCTGACTTAACCGGGGCGACACTCCACATACTGTCAAACCTGACCATGACAAAAATTGAGATCATCTCACCCCCCATCTAAAGACAGTCTTAAAGGCCTACAACTGTGCAAAGCGTTTGAAGACCTTGAATGGTTTACCCCCGCACGCATATATCTGCAAAATAGGGACAAAAGAACCAAAACGATTCAAACTAAATCCAAAGCATCACAGTCCGGAACGAAACACCTAGGCCGCCCTTAACGCGGCAGGTCGGTGCTGCCCATGAGGAACGCGTCAACTGCTCTGGCGGCCTGACGGCCTTCCCTGATCGCCCAAACGACCAAGGATTGGCCGCGACGCATATCACCCGCCGCAAACACTTTGTCGAGGGATGTTTGGTAGTCGTCGGTGTTCGCAGCAACGTTGCCGCGTCCGTCTTTGTCCAAATCAAGCTCGTCGATCATGCCTTCGTGTACCGGATGCACAAAGCCCATGGCGAGGAATGCGCGTTCACAAGGGATTTCAAATGTGGAGCCTTCGATTTCGCTCATGGCCCACGCCCCCCCTTCGCCTTGATTCCACTCGACCCGCACACACTTGGCGGCGCGAAGATTACCATGCTCATCGCCCAAAAATTCTTTGGTGACGACGTTCCAATCCCGGTCACAGCCTTCTTCATGGCTGGTTGAGGTGCGCAGCTTTTGCGGCCAGTTGGGCCAGGTCGTCAGCTTGTCTTCTTTTTCTGGTGGCTTGGGCATAATTTCGATCTGCGTGATCGAACTTGCGCCTTGACGTACCGATGTCCCGACACAGTCTGACCCGGTGTCGCCACCACCAATCACCAACACAGCCTTATCGGTGGCAAGAATGTCCGTGGCGGTAAAAGCTTCACGACCGTTACGGCGATTTTGCTGGGTCAAGAAATCCAGCGCGAAATGCACCCCGTTTAAGTCGCGCCCAGGAACGGAAAGGTCACGAGGTTTTTCAGAGCCGCCCGTCAAGACAACCGCATCATAATCTTCAAGCAACTTAGCCATCGTGATATCAATACCGATGTGCATATTGGGCCGAAAGTCCACGCCTTCCGTTTGTAATTGGCTTAACCGACGATCAATGATGGATTTGTCCAGTTTGAAATCGGGAATACCGTACCGCATCAGGCCACCGGCATGGTGGTTCTTTTCAAACAGCGATACCCGGTGGCCGACGCGGGCCAACTGCTGGGAACACGCCATGCCCGCAGGTCCCGCTCCGATCACAGCAACGTTTTTATCCGTGTGCGTTTTAGGGATGCTCGGTTTAATCCAGCCTTCGCTCCACCCTGTATCGACGATGGCGCATTCAATGGACTTAATGGTGACCGGATGGTCTTCCAAATTCAAAGTGCACGCCGCTTCGCACGGGGCAGGGCAAATGCGTCCGGTGAATTCAGGAAAATTATTGGTCGAGTGTAAAACCTCTAATGCCCCTTTCATATCGCCGCTATAGGTCAAATCATTCCATTCGGGAATGAGGTTCATCACCGGACAGCCACTGTGACAGAACGGAATGCCGCAATCCATGCAGCGCGATCCTTGCGTTTTTAAGTCATCATCATTTAACGGGATGCTGAATTCTTTATAGTCCTTAATCCGATCTTTAATCGGACCATAAGCACGGTCTTGACGGTTATGTTCAAGAAATCCGGTTGGCTTTCCCATACGCTTAATTCCCCACCGAAGTGTTAACGTCTTCGTGCTCGGCAGCACGATCTTTGGCCTGCATGAGCAGTAATGCTTGACGATAATCGACAGGCATAACTTTGACAAATTTGGGAAGAAATTGATCCCAGTTGTTCAAAATTTTCCGCGCCTGTGCGCTATCAGTATAATGCAAATGATTTTCAATCAGCCCTCTGAGGCGCTGCACATCATGGCGCGTCATATCGTGGTCGATATTAACGCGACCATGTCCTTCAAGGTCACCACCTTGACCTTCCACTTCCATCTGCTCGTCTTCGACGCTGATGGGTTCTAAATCGACTTGGGCCATGTTGCACCGCGTTTCAAAATCGCCTGCTTCATCCAACACATAAGCGATGCCGCCGGACATGCCCGCCGCAAAGTTGCGACCCGTGGCACCCAACACACACACAATTCCGCCTGTCATGTATTCACAACCATGATCGCCGACGCCTTCGACAACC
>JAESSB010000072.1 GCA_016764335.1 Magnetovibrio sp. | reverse complement strand
GAAACGGCTTGAGCCATACCTTCATCTGTTGCGCGCAATGTGGCCCGCGACGCCAGCAATGTCGGGTTGGTTATATATGCTTTCGCCAATGCATCGGACAAGCTTTCCGCTTGAGCCGCGCCAACCGAGGCCACAAACATCACACCGCAAAAAGCTGACCGCGCGAAAAGACTGTGCAACCCTATGTTTATGTTCATTATGCACGTCACCTAGAATACGAATTCAGGCTTGGTCGAAAACTCGGGCAAAGCCGGAATAGCGGCGTCGAAAAGTTCTGATTCGGAAACAATACCATTATTTTTCGTCATCAGCATTGCTTTGCCGATTCCCCGTGGGTTGTTTTGAACATAAACGATGCGCCCACCTTCAGCCAATTGATCAATCAAGGTCGTGGGCAACACCGCAACACCACCGTTGATGAAAATTATGTCATAAGGTCCCTGGCCAGCTTGCCCATCGGCCAATTCACCCGTCATGACAGAAACGGTGTCAGAACCTTGGTTCGCCAAATTTTTGGTCGCGTCCGTCACCAGCTTGACATTACTTTCGATCGCAATAACGGCGCTGGCCAATTTCGCAATGACCGCAGCCTCATAYCCYGTAGCCGCAGCAATMACCAAGCACAAGTCCGTRTYTTCAATGTASGCSGCTTGCAACAGACGCGCCATAATCATGGGCTCCATCAAGATACGYCCYGGCGCAACGGTCAAATCTTCATCAATATACRCCAGTTKCTTTAGGTTTTCCGACACAAAGGCTTCRCGAGGAAGCATTTCAATGGCGTCAACCAAGTAYTGATCGGTTACRCGATTGGTGCGGATTTGTCCTTCGACCATATTTTGGCGAGCTAACGCGAAATCCATAGGTCTACCCCTCCCTTATTTTGAAGTATTATTTGAAAACGAATCTGATCCCATTTTGCAGCAGAACCATTCTTTATTTTCAGGCACTATAAACCGATGCATAGGCGAACCACAATGGCCTATAAACAGGCTTTTAGATTACTTGCCTCTGTCCCACAAACCAAGGCTAATTCCCTCGTCCACAAAATAAAGTTCAAAAAGCGTCATTGCGATGCTTGACCGGATGGCTATCGTCGGTCTATGTTCCGACCGCTCTCGTAGGAGCGGCCTCGCAAGGGTAAAGGGGCAGGATGGCGCGGTGGCGGAGTGGCTACGCAGCGGCCTGCAAAGCCGTGAACACCAGTTCGATTCTGGTCCGCGCCTCCATYCTTTGGTCTTGACGGGCTAAATTCTGCGAAAGWTCGCCTGATCCGGCGTAGCTCAGTTGGTAGAGCAGGCGACTGTTAATCGCCTTGTCGCAAGTTCGAGTCTTGCCGCCGGAGCCAWTWTAARGGCCAGTCCAGRAATGGGCTGGCCTTTATTCGTTTTGGGCGATTACTTTTGAGCTATGCCTTATTTTTAGAGGTGCACCGTAGTATTTTTAGTGTTTAATCACGTTGTTGAGCATCATAATAATAAAGCAAAAAGGGTTTAGAAAATGGTCATCCGGAAATATCCAGGATTGAAGAATCCTCCAAAATCAAAAGCGGAAATGCTTGTGTGGATGGCCCCATTATTAAGAACCCTTCATTCTAAAGGAGGACAGGCCCGGCCTCGAGAAGTTTACGAAGAGTTGGCAAACTTTTTTAATCTTTCTACGGAAGAACGAGAAACAACGAATAAAAGAGGGGTTGTCCGTTACGAAAACCAAATCGCTTGGGCGCGTTCCTATCTGGTTAAAACAGGATACCTTGATGGTTCAATTCAGGGCGTATGGAAACTAACCGAAAAGGGAAAAAACACCGAACTTGATGGCCCAATTCTTGATGAAATTTATAAATCTGTTGCTCGATTGAATTCCATAAAAAGAACAGGAAAAAACACAAAAAATAAATCAGTTAAATATGCAGCACCTGAAGATGAAGAAAATACAATAGCGCCATCAGCAACTTCATCGGCATATAGTGACCACCAACAAGTTCTTATCAGTTTGATTAAACAAATAGAACCAGAAAATTTTGAAGAATTTTGCTCTAAATTACTCTACATTTCTGGCGTCGAAGATGTAAAAACGACCCGCTATTCCAAAGATGGTGGAATTGACGGAACCGGACGCTTAAGAACAAATGAGTTTGTTACTATTTCCATAGCTTTTCAAGCGAAGAGACTTACGACAAAAAAAGTTAGTTCAGCAGAAGTCCAAAGTTTTAGAGGAGCAATTGGAGGGGGCTATGAGAAAGGTGTATTCTTTACAACGACGTCCTTTTCTTCTGATGCAAAAATAGAAGCCCGCAAGTCAGGCGTTACCGAAATTGAACTTATTGATATGGATCGTATTATAGAAATCTGTGAAAAACATATGATAGGCCTAACCGAGCAAAAAATTCTTGTTCCAGACCTTGAGTTTTTTACACGTTATCAAAAGACGAACTCATAGCAAGGCCACACCAAGAATTTACGCTAACCATGCGACTAATGCCGGGCAACAGTAGATGTATCGATCGAATACGCTTGGCATGATTTGCAGACATCGATAACTTAGTTGATATTCATTTACACCTTTTGGGCCAGGACCCTTTCATGGAACTCGCACCCTTCACTCCTTACATGAGCAAGCCGACRACGGAAAGYCGSCAAGCCATTGCTCGCCAAGTCGTCAACCCATCMCCTGCCATGACCGCACAAATTATGGATGGGCTAATTCAGATCATTGCCATGGAAGGTCCAGTGCTGTCGACACGGCTCTTTCACCTCTATGCTCAAAAAGGTGGCATGGCTAAATTGACAAAGATTTCCGTTAAGCGTTTTGTAACAGCGCTCAACAAAGTAATTGTCGAAAGAAAAGTTTCCATGGAATTCGACACCACCCCAGAAAATGGCGTGGCCCTGTTGTGGCTTCCTTCCATGAAACGCGTCGTCGTTCGTGAATACGGCAATCGTGGATTTGATGAAATTCCCGCTTCGGAACTTGGCGAGGTCATGTTTGAATTGGCCGCAGAAACGACCGATGAAAAAACCGAACTTTATCAGCACATCGCCGAGATTTATGGCCTCACCCACCTTCCTAAAACAGCAGCAACGCGCCTGGATTATGTATACAAGGCCTACCTTGGCTAAGCGGCCTGCACAGTCCAGAGATCAATAAATCCCAGCCCCCGGTTTTCTAAGGCTCTCAAAAGGACATCGCGGCCCGCCATGTAACTGTCGGCACCCCCAACGCCGCCCCMAAAACTTGACCCTCAACGCGAAAAGTTCGGGCTTTACGCCCCATATCGTCGGAATCGGGCGTGTCTTTTTGCGGGAATTCGTGGGTTTCGCCGCGTCGCCCCACCAATAACGCCCGTTCAGGCACAAAAAAAGGCACGCACCGAAAGGACGCGCCCAAAAGACGGTTTGATGACACTGGCTTATACTCCGAAAAAGACGCAACACATCAGGTGGCTAGAAGAAATTATATGCGACCACCATATACAACATAAACAACGAAAGTATATTACCGAGTAGCTTAAACACACCATTGCTCCAAATCTTGCAGGCGAGCACACTTTAAAGACGAATTATAGCCTTAAAACCGACCCTGTTCAACCGTGACAGAGATCACCGTTAATTTAATCGGGGCAAACACACACATGTAACGCCCCAAAGCCATTTTGCTCCTTTAGCTTGTCGCCAAGATACCCCAACGTGCCATTTTTCGGGACCGCTCAAAAGGTATCCAAGACCACATCCGCACCACCACATCGCCAATTTTGGGAACACGGCCTTTATTCTGGATTATTAGATCAAGGCTTTAACCTTGAAAATATTGAGCCGACCTTTGCGCTAAAGGTTGATTTAACCGCCCCATATCGAGCGAGCTTGCTAAAGGAGCCAACTCCATTTTCCTAGTTTTGCACGCTTATGTCGTATCTTTATCATCCTAAATTGAGATATAGCTTATTGTCGTTTGCCTTCTCGTGCTATTGCCGACGATGCATATCTTGTGTAGCCTTATGAAATATAAGTTTATATCATGAAATCAAGGGGCTTGGGGGGCAGAAAGAATGAGCGTTATACTCGAACAAACAGACGAACTTTTGCTTGCGCAGACGGAAATCCGTCACCTCAAGAATACCATTCAAGCCCTGCGCGAAGAAATGGAACGCGTCCATTTTGACAAGGATCAAGCCGTTTCGGCTGCGGTATCTGAATCCAACAAAGAAATTCAACACCTGCGCGCCACGGCTATTTCGCTGCGCGATGAGCTGGAAAGCTTACGCTTTGACAAAAACGAAGCCGTGCACAGCGCCATCAAAGATGGCCGAAACGAAGCAGGTCAACTCCACAATACCGTCCAAAGCATTCGCGATGAAATGGATAATGTGAAGTTTAAGTATGAAGACCAAATTGAACAGCTATCACGCGATGCCCGAGACGAAGCCCGCCAACTTCATCAAACAATTCAAACGTTGCGCGACGAAGTTGATGCTATAAAAAAAGCTTAAACCACAACGCCGAGGGAATATATTATGGTCGACACAMCGTCAGCCCGCAAAAGGACCCGTTTAAAAAAGCCTGCGGCGAAAAAACCAGCACCTAAAAAGCGCCTGTCCGCCAAAGCGCAAGCGGCTGCTTTAAGCCTTACGGCTGATGAACGTCAACGTCTTGTTCGTGCGGAAATGCTTTTAGACCTTTCGCACCAAATGGCCGGCATCGAAACATTGGACGGCGTTTTGAGCAAACTTATTGATGTGATCAGTGACAACACCAACGCCGAACGGTCATCGCTATTTTTAAACGATCCTGAAACTGACGAGCTGTACACTCGGGTTGCTCAGGGCGAAAACATCCGCGAAATCAGAATCCTGAATGACAGTGGTATTGCGGGTTGGGTATTTTCCACCGCCCAAGGTCGCATTATTGATRATCCCCATGACAGCCCTCATTTCAATAAATCCATTGATGAACAGACTGGTTTTACGACACGGTCTATTTTATGCGCGCCGATCAAGACGGTTAAGGGCGAAGTCATTGGCGTTGTCCAGGCCCTGAACAAAAAAGTTGGGCGCAAACATTCCAAGTTCGACCAAGATGATTTGGAATTTTTGCAAGATATAGCGACACAGGCCGCAGTGGCCTTACAAAGCACCGCATTTGTCGAACGTATGCAACGCAAACGCTCTCAGGAAATGGAATTTCTGGATGTGGTTTCTGATGTAACGTCTGAAATCAATTTGAACGCCTTGCTTGCCAAGGTCATGGGGGAAGCAACGCGCATGTTGAATGCGGAACGCTCCACGTTATTTCTCAACGATGACAAGACCAACGATCTATGGTCGATGGTGGGCGCTGGTTTGAATGTCACCGAAATTCGTTTTCCCAATCATTTGGGCATCGCTGGTGCGGTCTTTACCTCATCAACATCGATCAACATTCCCTACGCTTACGCCGACCTGCGCTTTAACCCTTCATTCGATAAGCAGACTGGGTTTTTCACCAGGTCCATTTTATGTACGCCCGTGGTCAACAAAGCAGGCAAGTGTATCGGCGTCACCCAGGTGTTGAACAAAAAGGGTGGGCCGTTCTCTGCCGAAGACGAACAACGGCTTAAGGCCTTTACCGCCCAAATCGCCATTGGCTTAGAAAACGCCAAACTGTTTAACGACGTTCAAAATATGAAAAACTACAACGAAAGCATGCTGGAATCTATGTCCAATGCTGTGGTCACCACCGACGAAGATGGCAAAATCGTAACCTGTAACCGTTCCGGTTTTCGCATCATGGGCATTGAAGATTCCACCGATATCATCGGMAAAACCGCTGATGAGTTTTTCAATGGTCCCAACGAATGGCTGATCAAAAAAATCCACAAAGTTGATGAAACGCAAATTTCCGATACTTTCATGGATGCCGAACTTAAGTTTGGCGACGACGCAACATCCGCCAACGTGACCGTTTTACCGTTAATCTCATCGGAAGGCAAAAARCTTGGGTCGATGGTCATGATCGAAGACATCTCATCTGAAAAACGCATGAAATCSACYATGAGCCGCTATATGGACCCAGSCCTTGCCGACCAATTGATGWMSGSTGRCGATARYGAWGACTTCCTTGGSGGGCGCAGTGCCGATGYCACSGTWYTSTTTTCYGAYATTCGCTCGTTYACMACSCTSACSGARTCCYTWGGKCCMCAAGGCACCGTGGCKATGCTGAATGAATACTTYACSATYATGGTSGAYTGCATCACCGAAGAAGGTGGCATGCTTGATAAATTTATCGGCGATGCCATCATGGCGGCTTTCGGTATTCCGATTGGTCACGAAGATGACCCAGACCGCGCCATGCGCGCCTCCATCAAAATGCTGACCAGTCTTGCCGATTGGAATGTCGAACGCGCCGCCAAGGGCCTGGTGGCCATTGATCACGGACTAGGACTAAATACCGATAACGTTGTGTCGGGAAACATTGGCAGCCCCAAACGTATGGATTACACCATGATCGGCGATGGCGTAAACTTAGCCGCCCGCTTAGAAAGTGCATGCAAGCAATATCATGCACACTTGCTGATTTCGGAATATACCTATGTCAAACTTAAAGGCACCTATAAAATCCGCGATATTGATGACGTCATCGTCAAAGGCAAGACCAAACCCGTTGGCGTGTATGAAGTCCTTGATTATCACACGGATGAAACCTTCCCCAACTTGATGGAAGGTGTGAATCACTTCAGCGAGGGCCGCAAGCATTACCGCAAAGGTGAGTGGGACAAAGCGATTAAATCGTTTAAGGAAACGCTGAAAGCCAATCCCAACGATCACCTGTCAAACACCTATATTGAACGCTGCGACATGCTCAAAGTCGAAGACCCCAAAGATTGGGACGGCATTTGGGTTATGAAAAGCAAATAAAGCCATATGGGTTATGACGCATTAAGGTTATTAGGAACACACACTCCATAACCGTATTGATTCTTTTTCTAGAGCCGCTAGGGCCTATTGACAATTAGGAGATTCCCAACGGGGCTAGAATGTGATTCAAGCTTTCTTTTAGGAGAAAGTAACGATAAACCCAGAACGTTTTGTTATCACCGATAAGGTTTGGAYACAGATTTCCCCCGTTTTATCAGGRAAATCTACGGATTGTGGCGTAACGGCCMAAANTACCCGTTTATGTCTAGAGGCTGTGTTGTGGCGTGTGCGGACAGGTTCCCCTTGGCGTGATTGACGGGACCATCCTTAGCGTTCACCAGAAGGCCAGCGGCGCAAAAGGGGGCCTCAAAATCAGGCCATAGGACGTTCAAGGGGCGGTCTGACCACCAAAACCGTAGCTCTTGTTGATGCCTTAGGAAATCTCATTCGATTGACGCTTCTTCCTGGTCAACGCCATGGTCTGCTTGGGGTTGGGACTGTGATCAAGGCTATAGAATTTGCGGCCTTTCTCGGTGACAAAGCCTTTGATGCAAATTGGTTACGCGACGAACGGGCAAAACGCAAAGCCAGTGTTGTTATCCCCTCAAAGAGCAACAGAACGTTACAAATTCTACACGACAAAGAAGTCTATAAAGGACGGCATCTGGTTGAAAACTATTTTGCTAAAATCTAGGCATTTAGCGGCATTTCTACGCGATATGAAAAAACGGA
>JAESSB010000004.1 GCA_016764335.1 Magnetovibrio sp. | reverse complement strand
CAAGTATGTCTTCATCCGTTGATCAATTTGATCAAAAACGCCAAAGGTACCGCTGTACAGCGTATTATCCAGATCAAAGATCCAGGTCTCAGTCTTCAAGACGTTTTCTGGCTTGGTTATCATTTTCATCACCCTCTATTAAGGGCTAGAATGAACCCAATTTGCAAGAACCATAATTTAATAATAGTCATTCTGATGACCGTTCACGTATGATAGCTTTGATACGAGGAAGGAAATCGTTGAAACTCATGGAACAATCACCCGAACTTGCTGAAAAGCCAACCCCTCAGATGCCCGCACGGGTCGCCCCAGATTTAAAGGCGGAACGTGACCGGTTCGTCGCCCTGGCCTTTTGTTGGGCAGACTTTTTGTTGGAGCTTGATAGCGATGGCGTGATCTCCTTTGCCGGTGGGCCGTGGCAGGGCCTCGTCGGAAAAGCGCCCAAAGAACTTTGCGGGATGAAACTGGAAGACTTAGTCGCAAGTAAAGACCGCGCCCTCATGCGTAGCCTATTGGGCGTAGCGCGGCGCCATGGCCGTATCGAAGACGTCGATATCCGTTTTCAGGGCCAAAGCAAAGCGGGTTTACCCATTGGTTTTGCCGGATATTTCCTTGAAGACCTTAAAAACCATTATTTCTTGGCCATGCGGATGTCCCGCACGGCCGGGGCTGGACTGGTTGCGGGTGGCCATGTGCGCCAAGGCGGCAGCAACCTTTTTGACGCCGACTCCTTTGCTGACATTTTGGGTGGAAAAATCAAAGCGGGGACAACGGACGACCATCAACTGACCTTCATCAACATGCCGGGCCTTGAAACCATCAAGAGCCGCATGAGCGAGGACGAACAAGCCGATCTGAGCAAGGCTTTGGGCCTGTACCTGCGCGCAAATTCGATCGACGGTGATAGTGCCGCTCAAATCGAAAAAGGCAAATTCGGCTTGGTGCACGCCAATGATTTGGATATCAGCGCTCTAGAAGAACAACTTGCTGAGGTTACCCGCGAACGTGACCCAAACAAGGAAGACGTCAAGATAGAAACGGCAACGATGGGTGTCGATTCAGCTAATGTTTCCGGGGAAGACCTTGCAAATGGGTTACTTTATGCCATTAACCAGTTTAAAGACCAAGGCACAGGCACCTTTAACATCAAGACCCTACAATCGAACATTTCCGGTATGGTGAAAGATGCTGCCAACAAAGTTGCCACCTTTAAAAGCATCGTCGCGGGTAAAAAATTCAGCTTGGTGTATCATCCGATCATCAATGTGATGACGGGCGCCGTGCATCATTACGAAGCCCTGACTCGCTTTCAGCCCGGGGTGTCACCGTTTGAAATCATCACCATGGCCGAAGAAATGGGCTTGATCCCTGAATTTGACTTGACGGTCGTTGAAAAAGGATTGGAATTTCTTAACACCATTCCTCGTAATTCGACGACATCAATCGCCGTCAATATTTCGGGGCAGTCGGTTGCCAACGAAATGTACGTGACYAARCTTCACGAGCTYCTCAAAAAAAATAAATGGGCGCAAGGYAAGCTCTTGTTTGAAATTACAGAATCGGCCAAAATGGAAGACTTGGAACAAGCCAACACCTTCATCCAGAGCTTGCGCAAAGAAAGCTATCACGTGTGCTTGGATGACTTTGGCGCGGGGGCCGCCAGCTTTGGCTATTTGATGAGCCTAGAAGTCGACGTGGTCAAATTGGATGGYCCGGTGGTTAAGAATGCTCAAAAWGCRRTCMGGGGCAARGCCCTCTTRGAATCYATGGCGACGCTGTGCAAGAATTTAGGCATCCAAACAATTGGCGAAATGGTTGACGATAAATACGGTCTCGATTTTGTGCGAAAATGCGGCATCGACTTTGCTCAAGGCTACCTGTTTGGCGAACCCAATGCCGATATTGGAGCCTTTAAGATGGCCAACCGCAGGCATCTTTTCCCCAATGCTGCACCTCTCGCAGGTAAAAAGTGGTAACGTTAAGGACCGCGTATTAACTTGCAAATATGAGAAAAATCGAGTATGGATGCGCCACGTTGCACTTTCGTCCATGTTCCCTGCTGACCTTTATAGGGTCTAACAAGTTACCTTTCGATATTGTGAGCGTTACCCAAAGCGGACGGCCAAGGTGGCTGCTCGTCTTTCACTCAATGTCAAAGGAATGACAATTATGGCAAATGGTACAGTTAAGTGGTTCGATTCCGCTAAAGGATTTGGGTTTATCGAACCCGACGATGGCAGCAAGGATGCGTTTGTACACATCTCTGCGGTTGAACGCTCTGGCCTTAGTGGCTTGAGCGATGGGCAAAAGGTTGAGTTTGAACTCATCGCAGGCRAAGATGGTAAAATGGCAGCCGAAAACTTGGTGGCCTTGGGCTAAATATACAGTTCAAAACGGGACGCGCAGGTGCCGCGTCATAAATTCAGACCGCACCCGCGTTTATCCCCACAATGTACAATCCGAAATGTCGGAAACGTACACAATTACAGAAGAGAGAATTCATGACTGATTTTAAAGGTCTCGGCCTAATCGAGCCTATTTGGCGTGCTGTTGAGAAGGAAGGGTACAAAAACCCGACCCCGATCCAGGCGCAAGCTATCCCCGCCCTTTTGGAAGGCCACGACGTTTTGGGYGTGGCCCAAACGGGCACCGGTAAAACCGCCGCATTTGTGTTGCCCATCTTGCAAATGATGAGCGAAAATAATGTGTTGGCATCGCRCAAAACACCGCGGGCTCTAATTTTGGCCCCCACCCGTGAGCTGGCCATTCAAATTGGCGAAAGTGTCCGAGCTTATGCCCGTCACCTAGAAATACGTTGCACCGTCGTTTTTGGTGGTGCTCCGCTTGCCCGTCAAGCAAAGGCGCTGAATGATGGCGTGCAAATTTTGGTTGCGACACCGGGCCGTTTGATGGATCTGATGAACCAAGACAAGGTTCGGCTCAACAAGGTCGATACGTTTGTTTTGGATGAAGCCGATCGCATGCTTGATATGGGCTTTATCAATGATGTGCGTAAAATTTCGGCTCAATTGCCGAAAAAACGCCATGTGGTGTTATTTTCAGCAACGATGCCGCCGACCATTTCTAAGCTTGCAGAAAGCTTGATGGAAAATCCTGTGCGCGTTGAAGTTGCCCCCCAGGCCTCCACTCAAGAACGTATTGCACAAACCTTGTTGCATGTGGCAAAGGCCCGCAAACGGTTCTTGCTGGCCCACGTTTTGAAAGACGATGCGATCAAGCGTGTGTTGATTTTCACCCGCACCAAACACGGTGCAGATCGGGTTACACGTCAATTAGAACAAGACGGCGTGAGCGCTGGGGCTATTCACGGCAACAAATCTCAAAACGTTCGTCAACGCACCCTGCAAGCTTTCAAATCGGGAAAAATTCGGGCATTGGTGGCGACCGATATCGCGGCACGCGGGATCGATGTTGATGGCGTTACGCACGTCATTAACTATGAATTGCCCAACGAAGCGGAAAACTACGTCCACCGTATTGGTCGTACGGCCCGCGGCGGCAGTGATGGTGCTGCGATTGCATTTTGTGATCCTGAAGAACGCGATTATCTGCGCAATATCCAAAAGACCATCCGCGCAGACATTCCGGTGATGAGCGATCATCCATACCATGCCGAAGCTGTTAGCTTGCCGGATCTACCATCCCCTAAACAAGGGGGCGGCGGCGGTCGTCGCGGTCGCGCCAGTCATCCCGGCGCCATTAAAAACAGAAAAAGCGGTCCTAAGCGTTTTGGCGATAAAGGCCACGGCGGCCACGGTCACGGCAATACCGCAAACCACGGCACTAAATCCCAAAGCTCGAAAAAGAGCGGCGCCAAGCAACACGCTGCCCCCAACAAAGGCGGCCCCAATCGAGCCGGTGGACATCATCCGGTAAAAGCGAAAAAGCGCGGCGGTAACGCGGCTTAAAACGTCAAGGCTTCCCTTGTGACCATCAAAAACCGGCTCTCGATTGAGGGCCGGTTTTTTTAAGAGCGGGGCTGAGCTATCACTCAATGGCGTTCCGCCAATGAGCGTCCTAATTTTTCATAAAATCATAAAAGGCCGAAAGCATGCCTTGATCAAGGGTGCGGCTCATCGTCATCATTTTGCGAAAGGCCATTTTGCTGTGCAACGGTGGCCGATACGGGCGGTGATCGGTGAGGGCGGCAAAGACATCGGCAATGGCGGCGATGCGACCAAGCTCGCTGATTTGTGTGCCCTTTAAGCCTTGTGGATAGCCCGATCCATCCAGCCGCTCATGGTGTAGTTCGGCAACTTCATAAATGTGCGGATCAATATCTTCAAAGGTGTCTAAAATTTCCGTGCCATACACCACATGGCGCTGCATTATACGTTCATCATCGGGGGTAAATTTTGTTGGTTTGGTCAGCAGAGACTGCGGTAAAAGCATGATGCCAAGATCACACATATAGCCCGCCGAGGCCAATAAGATGGTGTCTTGTTTATTGAGGTCAAAAATCTTAGCAAACACACACATGAAAATGGCCACCCGAAATGAATGGGTGTAAAAGCTGCTGCTGTGCGCCTTTAGGGCTTGGAGAGCCTGCTTGTGGTCAGAATATTTGACGCAATCAACCAGCGGATTCCAGGTGCTTCTTAAGAGGGGCCTGTTGATTGGCGTATGGTTTGCAACGCATTTTGCAAGACCTTTGAAGCGATCTTCGGGGGGCGTGAGGTTCGGGATCATGACGTCCGCACGTGGTGATTTTTGCGGTGGCGGGGCGGGTGGGTGCGTCACCCGTATCACCGCTTGAAACAAAACCTCTAAGTTGATGGGGCGTTTGAAAAAATAGTCGATGGCTCCCGTTCCACTTTTGGCGCAAAACGAACCTTGATATTCATCTGATGTCACAAAAAAGGGAATGTGTTTCAAAAGATCATTTTGACACTTCATGCGATGAATGTGGTTTCCGTACATGCTCAATATGCGGTCATCGGTGATCACGGCGGCCGGTTGTCTGTGCAGCATCGCCTCAAAGGCTTTGGTTCCATTTGAGAAGACAAAAACGTCAAAATATTGATCAAAGCGGGTGCGGATTTTTTGAATGCGCAGGGGTAAATTATCAATAACAAAAAGAATTTCAAGGTCAACCCGCGCGTCTATTGCCCCCCCAGACTCCTGCAGGGCCAAGGGTCTTGCTGCTGTGTATGGTGATGCAAATGAACCCATGTTAGCCCTCATCGGTCTAGGCGCTACAGATCATCTCTCTCTAGTTGTGATTATCATTAGCCTAGACCAACACTTAAGCGATGGCAATCAAATCCGTTATCTCACGGTTCAAGTGTTATTCTAAGGCTATCAAGATCAGTATAGGCACGCCGCCAATCTTAGCTAATCGGCCTGAATTAGGGTTCCAACGCCGTGTTTGGTGAACAGTTCCAACAACAACGCGTGCGGGATACGTCCATCAATGATGACGGCCCCTTCTACACCTTCTTTAAGGGCGTTCAGGCAGGTTTCGACCTTGGGGATCATGCCGCCACTGATGGTGCCATTTTTGATAAGTTTGCGGGCGGCCGTGGCGGAAATCTTTGTAATCAGCTGACCATCAGCATCCAGAACGCCTTTGACATCAGTCAGCATCAACAATCGCTTTGCATCCATCGCCCCGGCGATGGCCCCGGCAACGGTATCTGCGTTGATGTTCAATGTTTCGCCCTTAGCGCCCATACCGATCGGTGCAATAACCGGGGTAATGTCGCTTTCTTCAAATTGGTCCAGCACGTGGGTTGTGATGGTCTTGGGATAGCCGACCAAGCCAAGATCGAGGATTTTTTCGATATTTGAGCCTTCATCCTTAACCGTGCGTTTGAGTTTTTCCGCCAAAATCAAGTTGCCATCTTTGCCTGATAAACCCACGGCAAATCCGCCYTGAGCATTGATTTCGGACACGATATGCTTGTTGATGGACCCGGCCAGAACCATTTCAACGACGTTGACGGTTTCTTGATCCGTGACCCGTAGGCCATTGATAAATTCACTTTTGATTTTCAGCTTATCAAGCATTGCCCCGATTTGCGGTCCGCCACCGTGCACGACGACGGGGTTAGACCCSACTTGGCGCAACAACACCACATCGCGCGCAAAGAGTTCCGACAAGGCGGGATCGCCCATCGCGTTGCCCCCGAACTTAATGACCAGCGTTTCCCCGGCGTAGCGCCGCATATATGGCAACGCTTCCGATAGAGTCTTGGCCTGATTGAGCCATGCCTCTGGTGGGGCTTCGGGGGCGATCGTTATCTTTACATCATCAGCCATAATGGCGAAAACCTACATTAGAATTTTAAGGGAACCCAACGGATGACAAGCCCTGAAAAGAGCTGGTCATAAATCTTACTGTGCCGCCAATTGAGCGATTTCAGCGCGGAGTTCTGCGATGCCTTGCTTCTTTGCGGAACTGGTGCAGCGGATAACGGGGTGCGAGGCCACGTGTTTCGTCAGTTCGGCCTTGGTTTTTGAAAGCAATACATCCAATGCCTCAGGTTTGACCTTATCAACTTTGGTCATTACAATCTGATAAGAAACGGCGGCACCGTCCAGCATTTTCATGACATCGCGATCGACGTCCTTAATGCCGTGACGGGCATCAATCAAAACCAAAACGCGCTTTAACTGAGGGCGGCCTTTCAGATAGGCATTGACCAAACGGGTCCACTTTTCGACCTCTTCTTTGGGGGCACGGGCGTACCCATATCCCGGCATATCGGCCAGCATCAGGCGTTTGCCCAAATCAAAAAAGTTGATCTGTTGGGTCCGACCAGGSGTGTGSGACATRCGCGCCAAAGACTTACGTCCYGTAAGCGCGTTGACCAAAGACGACTTACCAACGTTCGACCGYCCGGCAAAGGCGATTTCWGGGAGGTCGGTTTCGGGCACCTGGTCTAGACCAGCAACGCCCAACATGAACGTCGATTCCTGAGCAAACAGCAGGCGACCGGCTTCGATTTGGTCGTCATCAAAACGATCATCAATCTCGAGCGGGGCAACTTTGGTCGTGGTCATTTTCTAATCGCCCACTTTCACGCCCATACGCCGCATGATTAACCACTGTTGCACGATGGATAGTGTATTGTTCCAGGCCCAATAAATGACCAACCCAGCCGAAAAATTGGCGAGCATAAAGGTAAAGACAAACGGCAGGTAAAAGAACACTTTGGCTTGAATTGGGTCGGCCGGCTTAGGGTTCAGGCGTTGTTGGAACCACATGGTAAAGCCCATGATGATCGGCCATATGCCAATGTCCAACGGGACCGGAATTAMGGCGACATGGTCCCAYGGAATCAACCCGAACAGAGTCCAAACGGAGGATGGATCGCGGACGCTCAAATCTTGAATCCAGCCAAAGAACGGGGCTTGGCGCATTTCGATGGTGATCAACAAAACCTTGTAGAGGGAAAAGAAAATAGGGATTTGCACCATAATCGGCAGACAGCCGGCCGCTGGATTAGCTTTTTCTTTTTTGTACAGGGCCATCATTTCTTGATTGAGGCGCATTTTGTCTTCTTTAAAGCGGGCCTGAAGCTTTTTCACTTCGGGCTGCAACTTCTTCATGCGGCTCATCGAAACATAAGACTTATTCGCCAAGGGGAATAAGATCGCTTTGATGCCAACGGTCAGCAGCAAAATCGMCACGCCAAAGTTGCCAACATGGCTATGCATCCAGTTCATAGCGTAAAAAATCGGCTTGGTGAGGAAGTAAAACCGCCCAAAGTCGATGGCCAGATCAAAATTTTCGATCCCATATTGACTGGCATAGCTGTCCAACAGCGAGATCATCTTTGCACCGGCAAAGAAGTGCGTGGTGGTTTGTCCGGTTGCACCGGGCTGTATAACAATGGCTGCGCCCACATAATCGGACTGGTACTTTTCTATGGTGCCGGTTTTTGAATACAGCATCCGGGTCTTGACCTGCTCCTTTGAATCGGGAATCAGCGCGGTCAACCAGTATTTATCCGTAAAGCCCAACCAGCCGCCCGTGGATGTGAACGTTTGTTCGCCATCGCTTTGCAGGTCGGCGTATTTGACTTCATTCAAAGACTTATCAAAGACCCCCAACAGGCCTTCGTGCAAAATGTACAAGCCGGATGTTTTAGGCGTGCCCCACCGGGACACAAGGCCATAGGGATTGAGCGAAATGCTGGACGCCGAAGAATTGATAACGCTTTGCGTGATGGAAAACATGTAGTCTTTATCAATGGCAATGGTGCGTTTGAACGTCAGCCCCTGACCGTTTTTCCACGTCAAAGTAACCGGGTTGGCTGGGTCTAAAACCTTGCTGTCTGCGGTCCATAATGTATCGCTTACCGGAACGCTAACGCCGACGGGGGCGATCCAACCATGTTCTGCGTAGTACGCGTTGGCTGCCCCACGGGGGGTCAATAGGCGGACGTTAGGGCTGTTCGCGTCCAGTGTTTCCCGATAGGCGTTTAAGACCAAGTCATCAATCCGTCCACCTCGTAAGGCGATGGACCCCGTAAGGCTTGGTGAGGTAATAGAGACCCGAGCTGGATCATTCAACAGCTCGGTCATGGTTTGCGCGGACATCACCGCCGCTGTTGCTGCATCAATCTGCGGCGTGCTGGGCACGGCACCCGGCGCGGTGGGCCTTTGCGCCAACGTGCTGACGGCTCCCGAAGACTGCGGTTGTGTTACGGTGGGGGCCCTTGATTGTTCCACGGGCGCGGTGAGCTTGGGATATAAAAATTCAAAGCCAAGCAAAATCGCAATTGAAATGACAATGGCTAAAAATAAATTGCGGTTATCCATGACTGTATCCCAGTTCCTTATGGCTGCCCAAGCAATTGGCTCAGGTTTGAAGTGTTAAGCGATTAAATCTTATGTCCTGTGTGATGGCAGGCACGATCGTCCGTCTGCGTGTGGTCTTGGTGGTCTTCAAAATGTACTGGATCATAGCCGCCATCGTTCCAGGGGTGACAGCGTAAAATTCGTTTTACGCTGAACCAAAGGCCTTTAAAAGGGCCATGATGATCAATGGCTTGCAATGCGTAAGAAGAACAGGTGGGGTAAAAACGACAAGCGCCAGGCAGAACCGGAGAAATCAACCACCGGTACCCCAATATCAATGCGCGGAATATCCACGTAATGGGGTTAGGCAGGCGCTTCATCGTGCTTCCTTTACCTGTTGGGGCGCGGTTCGGAAGGATTCCGAGCAATACCCATTTTATCCAGCGCTTTTAATAAATCATCCACCAGCTTGGTGTAAGGACGATCTATCGTGGCCCGCCGACCAATAAGAACAAGGTCATAACCCACTTGAGCATGGGTTGGCAAAATTTCTTGGACGAGGGCGCGTAAACGGCGCTTTGCCCGGTTGCGATTGACGGCGTTGCCAACCTTGCGGCTGACCGTAAAGCCAACACGCAAAAAACCATCCGCGCGGGCCGGATTTCCGACCGCCGGGTGGCTTTTAACCTGGAGAATAAATCCAGGTGCGGCCCATTTCTTGCGTGTTGCAGCAACCCGAAGAAATTCCGGGCGACGCTTAAGCCGCAAGATTGGGTGCCCCATCAACCCGACGTTAAGCGGAAAGGCGTTTGCGGCCCTTGGCACGACGGGCTGCAATAATGCGGCGGCCACCCACGGTTGCCATGCGGCTACGAAAGCCATGGCGGCGTTTGCGAACTAGGTTGCTCGGCTGAAATGTACGTTTCACGTGACGTCTCCAATATCTTTAATTAAGGCCCGGTATATAAGGGCTTGAGATGATGAAGTCAACGTTCTCCATCATATTATCTGAAGTCTTTCTGTAAACTCTGTATCTTTTATTGGGATTGGGGCGAATAGGTAAGGTAACGATGAACAGCTCTTCATTGAAATTTCCGTCTATTTTGTATATTTAACAGAAAAAAAGGCGCCTAAAATGGATAAGCCTCCCAAGACCCAAAACGATTCTGTAGCCCCCTTTGGACAAGAAGACGCCGTGTCAGAACCCAGCCAGCCCAAACCGATGGGTTTGAAGCGYTATATTCCRRTCGCSGYCATCTTKTTSGGRATYACCATMTTTTTTGTTGGTGGRTTCCAYAATKTGTTGAAKTTTCAGKCKYTGGCRGACAATCACGCTTCCCTTGTGGCGTGGACGGCKGCAMATCAAGTGTTGGCGGTTGTGGCGTTTATTTTGTCCTATATCGTTGTGGTGGGGCTATCTTTGCCCGGCGGCACCATCTTGACCTTGGCGGGTGGGTTGATCTTTGGTGGCGCCTCTGGGGCTGTATATGTGGTGGTCGGCGCAACCTTAGGCGCCTCGGCTATTTTTTTGGCGGCGCGCTATGCTTTTGCCGACCTGTTTAAGGCACGTGCGGGCACGAGCTTGGCGAAAATGGAAGTCGGATTTCGCGACAATGCCTTTARCTATTTATTRTTTTTACGCCTGGTCCCAGCRTTTCCATTTTGGTTGGTGAACTTGGTTCCGGCTTTGTTGGATGTKAAGTTTCGCACCTATATTATWGCRACCTTCATCGGCATCATTCCYGGGACCACGMTTTATACTTATGTTGGWGCRGGCCTGGGTTCGGTGATYGATAARGGCGAARYYCCGRATTTGRGYATYATTTTTGAACCCCARATTTTAGGCCCYATCCTMGGRCTTGCCGCAATTTCCTTARTCCCCATTTTTTACAAAAAAATCAAAGGATAAACCSACTATGAGCCAGAAYATTTCATGTGATATCTGTGTCATCGGCGGCGGTTCAGGGGGCTTGTCTGTAGCGTCCGGAGCGGCGCAAATGGGGGCCGATGTGGTCTTAATTGAAAAAGGGGCGATGGGCGGTGATTGCCTAAACACCGGGTGTATTCCGTCCAAGGCTTTGTTGGCCGCGGGGCATGCGGCCAATGACGCGCGGCGCGCGGGCCGTTTTGGCGTAAAAACAGGCAACGTCACGGTCAATGGCCCAAATGTTTTTGCACATGTGCGGGGCGTCATAGAATCTATTGCCCCCAACGATAGCGTTGATCGATTCCAGGGCTTGGGCGTTAAGGTGATCAAAGATCTTGCGACATTTACCAGCCCCAACACTGTTGTGGCAGGCGATTCGACCATTACCGCCAAGTATTTTGTGGTGGCAACCGGATCAAGTGCGTTCGTGCCGCCCATCGAAGGCTTGACCGATGTGTCCCCCCTGACCAACGAAAATGTTTTTGACCTAACCGATATTCCAAAGCACCTGATCGTCATCGGCGGCGGTCCCATCGGCTGTGAACTGGCTCAAGCCTTTCGCCATTTAGGCGCGACGGTCACGCTTTTGGAGGTGCTTTCCATCATGCCCAAGGACGATTCGGACTTGGTCAGTGTGGTGCGCCAACAGYTTATYGACGACGGCATTRACCTGTTTGAAGGCTGTAAAATTAYCCGCGTTCAAGGATCAAAGGCCGCGCCCGAAATCATTATGACCGATGCYCAAGGCGCAGARCATACGATTGTCGGTTCGCATGTGTTGRTCGCGGCAGGACGGCGCGCSAATGTGCAARGCCTRGGCCTTGAACAYGCCAGAGTGGATTTTTCGCCTCAGGGMATTSACATCGATKCRCGACTGCGCAGCGTGTCTAATAARCGCATCTTTGCCATTGGTGATGTCGCGGGTGGATTACAATTTACCCATGTTGCGGGCTATCATGCGGGCATCGTGATTCGYAACGYGCTGTTTAARTTACCGGCCAAGGCCAAACTTGATGCGGTGCCGTGGGTGACCTACACCASCCCGGAACTCGCCAATGTCGGCCTGTTGGAAGCKCAAGCRCGGGAACGTTTCGGCAATGATGTGCGTGTGTTAAGCTGGGATTTTAAAGAAAACGACCGGGCCTTAGCGGAAMGCAATRGCGTGGGCAAAGTCAAAGCGATCGTCACGCAAAAAGGCAAAATTTTGGGCTGTTCCATGGTTGGYCCCCGCGCAGGTGAGCTKATYGCGCCGTGGGTRTTGTCCATGGARCAAGGCCTTAAAATCGGKGCYTTGGCRTCCACCATKGCCCCTTACCCRACKTTGGGCGAAGTCTCTAAGCGCACCGCAGGCAGCTTTTATACGGCCAAACTGTTTAGTGAACGGACCCGCAAAGTGGTGCGCTTCTTGATGAAATTCTSRWRWGRHMYKWKGMSWWTVWSSKKTYYTSRSMWWRAKAYKMTRKWCVWCRMYWYTTTMAGYMWKGGAAAGCAATGATGAGCACTTTGAAGTCAATTAATATCGACGGCGCAGTCAAACGCGTGACAGTCCCAGATATTCGCGCGCACAAGCGTAAGAATGGGGCCGAGCCTTTGGTCTGTCTGACCGCCTATACCGTAATTACGGCGCGCCTATTGGATATTCACACCGATCTGTTGTTGGTGGGCGATAGCTTAGGGATGGTGTTGTATGGGTTGGACACCACGGTCGGCGTGACCTTGGATATGATGATCGCCCACGGTCAAGCGGTCATGCGGGGGGCTAAACGCTCTTGTGTGATTGTTGACATGCCGTTTGGATCTTACCAAGAAAGCCCCAAAGTCGCTTTTCGCAACGCTGCGCGCATCATGAAAGAAGTGGGATGTGCCGGGGTGAAAATCGAAGGCGGTGCAGAAATGGCAGAAACCGTTACATTTTTAACCCAACGTGGCATTCCCGTGCTGGGTCATGTGGGCTTGATGCCGCAATCGGTGAATACTTCGGGGGGCTTTAAAACCCGTGGACGCGATGCGGTTGATGCCCAGAACATCGTTGATGACGCGAAGCTTATCGCCAAGGCCGGGGCCTTTGGCTTGGTGGTCGAAGGCGTCATGGAACCCGTGGCGCGGCGCATTACAAATGAAGTCGAAGTGCCGACCATCGGCATTGGGGGGTCGCCTGCGTGCGATGGTCAGATCTTGGTGACCGAAGATATTGCCGGACTCTTTACCGATTTTAAGCCAAAATTCGTCAAACGGTATATGGATTTGGGGGCMGGYATCGCCGAATCCGCACGTCAGTACGCAGAAGATGTKAAGTCAGGRGCRTTYCCCGGCCCAGAACATTGTTTTGGTATGGTTAAAAAAGAMCAYAACGATGACTGAGCCYTTGGTCSTTTTRCGCACCGTTGCTGAGKTGCGYACACAWRTTCATAAATGGCGTAAAGAAGGTCTGGCGGTTGGCYTGGTGCCCACCATGGGGGCCTTGCACGATGGCCATTTAGCCTTGGTCAAAGCGGCAAAGGCCGAGTGTGATCGTGTGATCGTATCACTTTTTGTGAACCCCCTTCAGTTTGCCCCTGGCGAAGATTTTGAGGCATATCCCCGTGATGAAGAGGCCGACCGGCAATGCCTGGCCGCAGCAGGATCGCACGTTCTGTACGCCCCAAGCCCCGGCGAAATGTTTCCGCGTGGGGACTTGACCCAGATAAGCGTCGACCACTTTAACACCTTGTTGGAAGGCCTCAGCCGTCCGGGTCACTTTAAGGGTGTGGCAACGGTGGTGACAAAGTTACTCAACCAAGCCCAAGCCGATAACGCCTTTTTTGGGGAAAAAGATTACCAGCAGCTTCTTCTGATTACCCATTTGGCGAAGGACTTATTTATTCCCACCAAAATTCACGGCGTGCCCACGGTGCGCGAAGCCGATGGGCTGGCGATGTCATCTCGTAATGCATACTTAAGCGCAAAAGAACGGGTCGTGGCCGGAAAATTGCATAATATCCTCAAATTCCTACGAGAGGCCTTCTTAGCGGGCGATCCCGCCGAACGATTGGACCTTGATGGCCGGGAAGCTTTGACAAATGCTGGTTTCAACACAGTCGATTATTTGGCGGTGGCCGACGCTGAAACGCTACAGCTGCTCAACTCCTATGACCCGCTCCGTCCCGCGCGAATTTTGGTGGCGGTTAAGTTGGGCGACACGAGGCTCATTGACAATATCGCAATATAGGCTGCATAAATTTTGATGAATGGTTATCTTGGCCTGTTTCTGTCTGCTTTTTTGGCGGCAACCCTCTTGCCCTTTTCGTCCGAAGCGGTGCTTGCGGGCTTGCTGTCGGCTGACCGCTATTCCATGTGGGGTCTGTGGGCCGTTGCGACGGCGGGCAACACTTTAGGGGCGATCGTTAACTGGGTGCTGGGGCGTTGGTGCCTGCATTGGCAACACAGCAAATGGTTTCCCTTTAAAGAAGGTGATCTTGACAAAGCCGACAAGTGGTTTGCAAAATGGGGCGTATGGAGCTTATTGCTCAGTTGGGTTCCCATTATTGGCGACCCCATCACCTTCGCCGCCGGGTTCTTGCGGGTGCATTTTGGATTATTCACCCTTTTGGTGCTGATCGCCAAGGGGGGGCGCTATATGGTGGTTCTCGCGGTGGTGAACCAGTTTAGCTAAAACAGAGCCGATACAGAACATAAAAAATCGCCAACTCCCAAGGAGCTGGCGATTTTTGTTTATACAGAACGTCTAGCGAAGGTACAGGTGAACTTCGTTATTAATCGACGTGTTGGATGTTTTCGATGACACAGCAACGCGTTCTGGGGGCAGACCCATTTCGATCAACGAGCGCAACACGTCTTCGGCATGGCGACGAACCTTATTGGAATTCAGCGCCACACGGGCCGGGCCACCAGAGATCGGGGCAACGGCAACCAAATCAAARGCCGCATTGGGRCGACGTTCCAAAACACGACTGACCGCATTRTACAGYGCCTGTTGATAAGGCACYTTGTTGCGGTCAAAGCGGATCACCACCAGRGGRCGACGGCTTGACGTGTCCATGGGCTTGCCAGCGGATGGGCCAGGGCCTGCGGCGGCGGCGGCGACGTTGCCCAGGCTGGCGCCATAGATTTCGCCCGTTTTAATGCCCGCAGCTAGGGTGTTGAGGTTGGACCGTTCGGTCGCAACGTAATTGCTTTGACGGCGAATGTCGTCGGTAACTTCTGTTAATAAACGTTCAATCAACACGACGGTTTGATCAACTTCGTCTTGGAGAATCGACAATTGGCGGTGATCTTCGTCAACCGCACCGGAAACGCCAAACGCGGCGCGGGTGGATTCGGAAAGATAAGAGCTCATGGTCGACATCGCCGAAGCGGCGGTGGCCAATTTGTTCATGCCCGCAATGTCGGTATTCAGTTTGTCCAGAGCCGATTGTGCGGTGGTAAATTGCTGTACCAAGATTGGATTGCCGGGTGTGGTCCCGACTTGCAAACGGGCATTTACCGCAGCAACGGTCCCATGATAACTTTGTGCGTTGGTCACCATGTTGGCGCGAAGTTCTTGCAAACCACCGTTGTGGATGCCGACTTGTTCTTGCAGACGCTGCAGTTCAGATCGAAGTTCGGCGACTTTACGACCAACAAATGTTCCCGTGTCTTGGCCTGGCGTGACGCCGACGGGACTGAAGTTGGTGTTGCCAAGCTGAGGGGCTTTCGAGCCTGCACCGCCGTCCGTGGCGGGTTGCGCGGCCTGTGCGCTCATAACGGACTGTACGTTCGGGGTCGATGCTGCAGTTGGATCTTCCCCGGTCAGGGAGGGCCAAAGAGCTGATTCTGAGAACGAACACGCTGGCAAGATAAGCGCGGCCCCTACGACTAATACCCGAAACTTCGAAAGATTCATTGCCTCTGTTCGCCTTCAATAAAAACGTGAAACCTATTATCGAATTGATTCGAAAAGGTTTATCCCCGAAATTAAAGGAAATCACCTCAATTCTCACCGAACTGATTACCCCAACGCTTNWTTTTGCAGCGATCTTACTCAAACCCCCGCGCGGCGGCAAGTGTGGATTTCAAAAATCGCAGGTCTTTGGGGACTTAAGTGTAAGATWTACCGTAAATTGCGAAMKGATGTGTATAAAATGTGATCTAACGCTTGCGTTTMGTGAAAGTGTGGGTTATTTTCCGCCCGCTTTCACTAAACAYYGGTGACACTGKKGACMCWKWGSWCMSMTRGMTNAGNWGSATNWGASYACGAATCAGAAGGCCGGGCGTTCGAATCGCTCTGGGTTCACCAATTTAAAACCCCTGACTTCTTCAATGAAGTCAGGGGTTTTCTTTTTGTCTTAAGCCAGATTGTCCATGGTCAATTGTGGATGATCCACCTAACGAGCATAAGTTTAGGGGGCACGGGGTTAGTCATGTGGCCACAAAACAGATTACGACGCTGGAGGCTCGGGGATATCTTCGTCGTCCTCTTCGGCTAGCCACCACATGGATTTATCATCATTTTTTGGGCGGCTTACTTTTTCGGGCAGCAGCGCTTCGGCGTGTTGAATATTTTTTTCCGTTAATTTGATCATGCGCGTAAGCCCCAAGGTTTCATACACATCCCGAGCGCCCACGAAGGCCTTTACGGCATTTTCATAGTGGTCTTCAATGTTGGTCATGCGGCCCAAGAGAAATAGGGCGCTGCCCATGGTGTTTTGGGACGCCGCCCACAACGCTGGATGTGCTTCTATGGTGCGGGCTCTCAAAGCTTGCTCACACGCGGTCACGGCGCGTTCCATAACTTCGACGTTGCCAATTTGATGCGCCAAAACCTGGGCGGATTGACCCAAGTTGTTCATGGTGTCGGACCATAAAAGCGGAGTAGAGCTTAAGGTGAAAACCTTCAAGGCAGCCTGAAAGGCGACCAGGGCTTCTTTTAGGCCATCCGTTTCGCCGCTGGCGTTATCCATGCGATAAAGAACTTCGCCCAGGCGATTTTGTGTGGTGGCCCAAGGAAAAGGCGTTGTTTCGAGACTAAACACGTCCAAGGCTAAACGGTAGGCCGCGGCGGCCTCTTGCAAAGCCTCAACTTCATCTGAGCGTTCGCTTAAGGCTTGCCAGGCTGTGCCTAAGTTTCGTTGTAAATAGGCCCAGTTAACCGGRTTTTCTGTGCGCAGAGTACCTTGTAGYGCTGCGGTRTAGGCTTCGGTGGCRCTGGCGTAGACCTCGCGCCCGGGGAATAAGTGACCAAACGTCGCCAAAGCATTGGCAAAAGCCGCTTGAACAGAAGCTTTTTCGCGCATGGTGAAGTCATTGGGAATCCGACTTATGGCTTGAGCGGCGCGTTCCAGGGCGCCTGTAACGAGGGCCTGTTCAGTCTTAGCCTTATTTTTTGAGGTAATGTTCATTGCCGCCAAGGCCGACGCGATTAACAAGCCGCCAAGGCTTTCCGAATCAAAACCAATCGGTAAGTTCAACGCTTGAAAGGGCGAAATCGTGCCTGCGGTGTCCCTGTCTATGGGGGGAGGGGCGGCAAAGTGAATAAAGAATGTGGTGCCAGGTGGCGGAATGTCCCCCCACAAGACCACATCGGCTTTCATCGTGCTAATCCACCCCATGGCCTGCGCACAGGCGGCGGGCAATTGTTCACCACGATCGGCATCGGGGTTTAAAACCGGGACCTCACGAACAGTTTTGACGACAATGCCCTCTATATTTTGAAAGACGGCGGCCAATTCGCGGGCATGGTCTTGACCCGCCGCATCAATGAACGGGGCAATGGCAATCGTCAATTCATTKCCGGTGAGYTCTTTGCCAAACAAACGCGCAAAAAAACCCTTCTTTTTGGGAAGYAAAGRTGGGGTSTCTTCTGGNTCNNSKKYSGCKKCGTNGTGNGMGTTNGGYTCGTCGCTCATGGTTAAGCTGTCCCTTTTAAGACATGCATCAGGGCTTGRCGTAGGGAAGCGGCRACATCGCTCCAAGCCTCGTCTGGACSCTTGCGAAACAGGCTCATGCTGGCATACCASGGGCTATCGTTGCGATTTTCYAACCAACACCAATTTGNCCCTGGCCGCGTCATCATCCACACSGGTTTGCCCATTGCTCCGGCAACGTGGGCCGCGACCGAATCGACACAAATGACCAAGTCCAGTTGATTGATGATACCGGCCATATCGGCAACGTCCATAAGGGAAGATCCAACTTGATCAATTAAAGGCCCCAGGCCCAAACGGCCGATGTCTTTTGTGCCTTGACCAAGTTCAAGGGAGACAAGCTGAACGCCTGGAATGCCAAACAGTTCGGCTAAGTCATCCAGCCTGATATCGCTGGGATTGGCCGGCCCTGTTGCAGCCCGCCCGGCCCAAGACCCGGACCAAACCAAGCCCACCGCTAAACGAACATCTGGGTGAATGGCGAGCACGGGGCCATTGAATTTTAATGTGGGTAAATAACCTTCGGGGGTGGGGAGTGTGTCGATTTTCAGGCCCAATACGCGCGGTAAACTCAGCAATGGAATTTGTACATCGACGTCTTTGACGGGGGCCCCTGGGTTKGGTGTGCCGWCWATATCTGGGGACATRTCCAATAAGGTGTTGAAATGYSCRGGAGATTCGATCAACACYCGTGCCCCCYTCTTTTTTAAAATTCGAGCAAAGCGTAGGTATTGCACCAGCGTGCCTTCGTCCCCTTCGTAATTGATCAAAATGGTTTTACCGTCAAGATCGGCACCATCCCAGGTCGCAATATCCTTGCGCCGAGGGTCGTGACCTTTAAGGGTCATGCGGCTTTCCAACGCTTTAAAACCGCGYGCCCAATCGCCAAGCCGCAACACGGTGAGGGCGTACTGAACCCGCGCMGMAGGATAGTTTKTTTGCYGTTTTATYGCTTCGCTGAAGTRATTAAGRGCGTCTTTGGTTTTGCCCGCATCSGCGCATGCYCGCCCCGCGCTAAAATGCGCTTTAGCCGATGTGGGGGCATTTTTGACGGCCCGACGGTGGGCTTCGACAGCCCGCGCATATTCCCCCAAGTCGTGAAGGGCATTGCCCATATTGGTGTAAACGCTGGCGCTGCCGGGGCTGATGCCCAAAGACCGACGATAACAAGCCAAAGCGGCTTCAGAATGTCCCGTGGCCCGAAGAGCGACGCCTAAATTGTTGTAAATTTCAAAACCGAGAGGCGACAGTTGAAGCGCATGGGCGTAGCCTTCGATCGCCTCGCCCAACTGTCCCGTTTGATGAAGGGATACCGCGCGCTTATAAATCCGCGCCGCTTGTGCAGCGGGCAGTTCATTCCTAAGCGTGTCATTTTGGTTTGTCGCCATGAAACATCCGGGTAAAAAAGCACATTTGTCGTGAGTATCCAATTTAAGAGCCTGAAATTCAAGGGAAAGCGGTGGCTTGAAATTTAGATATGATTTGGTCTGGGCGTAAAGGCGCTCTCGGCGTAAAGTAAAGTATGACATTTTATGACATGCCCTTGTGGCGACCACCGTCCGAAGGCCCCAATCTGATCATCCAGGCCACGCTTGGGTGCAGTTTTAATGCCTGTACTTTTTGTTCCATGTACAAGACAAAATCGTATAGAAGCCGCCCATTACACGACGTTTTTGAAGATATCGAAGCCGCGGCCCTTGACAGGCCGGATGCCGCTCGGGTGTTTCTAGCTGACGGTGATGCGTTGGTCCTGCCCACAGATGAATTGCTGCATATTTTGGATAAATTGGCGGCGACCTTTCCGGCTTTGCAGCGGGTGACGTGCTATGCGACYCCYCTTAATCTTAACAAAAAAAGCGTTTCTGAATTAGAGCTCTTGCGCAAAAAGCGTTTAAATATGGTTTATCTAGGGCTCGAGTCGGGGTCCGGCGAAATTTTAAAGCGCGTTCACAAGGGCACCGCTCAGGCGATGGAACGCGCGATGGCCCGGGCCGATCAGGCTGGGTTGAAAGTCTCGGCAACCATGATTTTAGGTCTTGGCGGTCAAGGTCACTGGCGCGAACACATTGAACAGACCGCCAAGCTGATCAATCGTCAATCACCAAGATATTTATCGACCTTACAACTGGGCCTAGATGAAGCCGTTAAAGACTCATTTCTAGCCGCCTTTGCTAAGGGCGGCGATGCCTTTCAAAGCCAAGACGACCAAGGGGTGTTGGATGAATTGGAGCTGCTGCTGCAAAACCTAAATCCGCCCCGCCCGATTATCTTTCGCTCCAACCATGGCTCGAACTGTTTGCCTTTGGCTGGAAACCTCCCCAAAGACACGCCACGATTGCTTGGTGAGATCCGTGCGGCCAAGGCAGGATTTTCGTCGTTACGGCCCCCCCACCTTCGTCGTTTTTAGCGCAAAGGCGGACGGATAGAAAAGGGCGCATAATTATGTGGTGTGTCTTCGGACGGGGGAGTAGCCTCAGAACGTTATCGCATACTGGCGAAATTTTTTGAGGATGAGAACATGCGCGGGCGGCCCTTAAAAAACTCTCCACGGTGGCATTTTTTCATCCCCAAACTCTACACCGTATTTCGTGAAGGCTATGGCGCTGACGACCTCCGCCATGATGTCGTTTCCGGGTTAACCGTTGCCATTGTTGCCTTGCCGCTGGCGATGGCGTTGGCCGTTGCTTCGGGGACAACGCCGGAACGGGGGCTGTATACGGCCATTGTCGCTGGTTTTTTGATCTCTCTATTGGGCGGGTCACGTTTTCAAATCGGAGGCCCGACCGGGGCCTTTGTCGTTGTGGTGTTTAACGTCATCCACACGTTTGGCTATAATGGGCTGGTGCAGGCGACCTTGATGGCCGGGATTCTTCTGGTCATTTTTGGTTTGGCGGGATTTGGCAATTATATCAAATACATTCCGTATCCTGTGGTGACCGGTTTTACGTCKGGCATCGCTTTGATTATTTTTTCAAGTCAAGTCAAAGAATTGCTKGGCCTTGATATRRCAACTGTTCCCGCARATTTCATAGCCAAATGGATGGAATACGCAGCAAAAGTGCAAACCACCCACATGCAAACGGTGGCGGTGGCCGGRCTTAGTCTATYTTTGATTTTGGTTTTGCGCCGCATCGCCCCAAAGCAACCCGCGTTTCTGTTTGCCATCATCGCGGGTTCGTTCGTGACGTGGGCTTTGGGTATGGATGTGGATACCATTGGTACACGTTTTGGGGGTATCCCAGATAGCCTGCCGATGCCGACTTGGCCGAACCTATCGTTTGATCGAACGGCAGAACTTTTACCCAGCGCCTTCACGATCGCCTTTCTGGCGGGTGTTGAATCCTTGTTAAGCGCCGTTGTCGCAGATGGCATGACCGGACGCAAACACCGGTCCAATTGTGAACTGGTGGCGCAGGGGCTGGGCAATATCGCGGCCTCTTTTTTTGGTGGAAWCCCAGCGACAGGTGCCATTGCACGCACCGCCACCAATATTCGATCGGGCGGGCGGTCCCCCGTTGCGGGCATGATGCACGCTGTATTTTTATTGCTGTTTATGCTGTTTTTGGCTCCGTTGGCATCATTTGTGCCGCTTGCAAGCCTTGGCGCGGTGTTGGTCATTGTCGCTTGGAATATGAGCGAGATTGCGCATTTTAAGAACCTGATGTTTGCTCCGGCTGGGGATCGGTTGGTGCTGTTGCTCACCATCACCCTGACCGTTCTTGTGGATTTGACGGTTGCAATTGAGGTTGGTGTCGTCTTGTCCGCAATCTTGTTCATGCACCGGATGTCAGGCGCCGTTGAAATTCAAACGCAATCTAAAAATAGCCTAACCGACGATAAGGTTGACGACCGAGCAGCACCCTTGCCCCATCCCTATGCAGGTCAAAATGATTTACCCGATAGTGTCGAGGTTTATCAGATCAGTGGGCCACTCTTCTTTGGCGCGGCCACGCGTCTAACCGAAGTTCTGTCACAAATGCGCCGTCCCCCCAAAGTTTTAATCTTGCGCATGCGTCATGTTCCGTTTATTGACGCCACCGGGGCGGCGGCGCTCATTGGCTTTATGAATAAAAGCAGCGGACAGGGGACAACCATGATTCTATCGACCGTGCAACGCCAACCCCGCCAAGAAATTGAGCGTATGTGTAAAACGCATCTGGGCGGCGAGGTTGAGTTTTGCCCCAACATTTCCACAGCGCATGCGCGCGCCCTGGCCATCATCGCATCCGCGCAAATAGCCTAGAGAATATCTAAAACACGTTCTGGTGGCCGACCGATAGCCGCCTTATCACCTTTGACAACGATTGGGCGTTCGATGGCGCGGGGGTGGGCACAAAGGGCTTCAATCAGGGCATCATTGTCCAAGTTGGCGACGTCAATACCGTCTTCGGCGGCTTCTTTGGGGCGCACGATGGCGGCGGCAGGTTTGCTCAGCTTGGTCAATATGTCTTTGAGCTCAAGAGCCGTTGGGGGATTGTCTAAATATTCAACGATTTTCGGTTCCACACCGTGTTCGCGCAAAAGTTCAAGCGTTTGGCGGGATTTAGAACAGCGTGGATTGTGATAAATGGTGACGGGCATCGGAGCTCCTTAAGATTTTTTGGTTTGGGGCGGAACGAACAGTTCTGGGGCATCGCCGGGTAAGGATTCAACGTATAAAGATTGTGAGGGAAAAGCGAAAGAGGTTCCCGCCCGTTCGACAATGYCTTTGACCGCATAGGCCAGTTGTTCYTTAATCACCAACCATTCGCCCCATTGGGTGGTGTTGGTGAAACAATACAACATGATGTCAATGGAGCTATCGGAAAAGCGATCAATGCGCACAAACGTTGCCACATCTTTGGCATCCGCAAAATCGTCGGTGGTGAAAATATACGTTTCAATCTGGTCGCGAATCGTGCGCAATTGTTCAATAGACGTCGAATATTCAACGCCGATATTCCAATAAATGCGGCGATGGGTCATGGCGGTGAAGTTGGTCACTGCGTTATCGGAAAGCATGGCATTGGGGACAAACACGGGGGCTTTATCAAAACGGCGCACCATGGTGGACCGAAAGCCAATTTGTTCCACGGTGCCTTCAACCACGCCATCGACCCGTATCCAGTCACCTTTGTTAAAGCGCTGTTCGGCRATGATTAAAAKTCCGGCGATRAGATTCTTAAACAGGTCTTGCGCGCCCAACGCTACAGCAACGCCAAACAGGCCAAGCCCGGCCAATATAGGCCCCACCTGAATGCCCCAAAGTTCCAAAACGGCGGCAATACCAATAAAAGCAATCAGCATCTTGATGATTTTGACCAGCCAATCGAGCATCACCKGGGTGAARATACGGTCCAATTTSCTGAGAAGTTGGCTTAACGGSCCAACCGCACGGTGGACGGCCCAAAACARGGCGATGGTGATCAATGTTTTGACAATGCGGTCGGCYAAATCCTGATGGGCTGTGCCCAGCGGCAAGTAATCTAAGGCTAAAAATGCACCTAAGACAACAGGCAACAAGCGGATTGGGCCTTCTAAGACGTTGAGCAATTCGTCATCCAGCAAAGTCTTGGTGCGCTTGGCTTTGAACTTCAAKGTGGYGATAATAAARCGCGCAATCAGGCCCCGCAGGAGCAAARACAAGCCAAAAATGCCCAGTGCGCTCAACAGCGTGGCGATATCAATGCCAAACACGCCGCCAGTCCATACGTCTAAAACTAAGGCCCAAAATTCATTAAAGGTCTGCATACCAACTCCCAAATTCATGTGGCGCAGATGATAACGGAGATCGAACAACTGTAAAGCAAGCTTTAGGYCAACAGCTCTTCTAGCGTATCTGAATCTTCACAATCTATGATGCGCTGRGCCATATCATAGGAAAAYCCGGCYCTSGCCAGGGCSGCTAAATGTTTRTCGTGGTGTTCCRCGCGCAGGCTGGGATTRCAAAATGGGCCAAGCTTRCGGCGTCGCGAAAATTTTATGGCGGCATACAGTTCTGGGTCSGGGGTATCYAGCKTTAAGGCCTTAAGKGCCGCGTCAATGGTRTCGGTAGAAAGGCCYTTTTCCATCAAYTTCATGCGGATCAAGCGGGTGGATGMSCCCCGAGACAGCAKYGACCGAGCGCGGGTTTCMCCATACGCTAAATCATTGAGYAGCCCCGATTCGACATAGCGRATGATAAGGCTATCRATCCAACCTTTGGCTTCATCGACATCTAAACCTTCATGAAACAGAGAAGATTTATAAACGCGRCGYTCCAACACGTGRCGYAAATTTTCGGCGGAMGAKGCATAACRGTCAAGGTGGTGCAAGGCGATRTTCGCCARCCGCTGGGMCGTCATKATACGCGGYGGTTTAGAGTCTTTTTGAGATTTTGRTTTGCGCTCRGTCATRGGSAGTGACTATATAATATCCAACCTYCYTCGGAAACCTTTAGGTTTTAAGTATTATGCGTCAAGTTCAAACATCCAATTTAGTCGGYCTTTATACCCTRTATATGCGCGAAGTGCAGCGGTTTTTAAAGGTCTATACGCAGACCATCATCGGCCCGATTGTGACCTCGATGCTGTTTTTAGCGGTGTTCGTTTTGGCTTTGGGCCRCGCCGTCACTGTGGTCGGGGAAATTCCGTTTATGGAATTTTTGGCTCCCGGGCTAATCATGATGGCGATCACACAAAATGCCTTTGCCAACACCTCTAGTTCGATGATGATTTCTAAGGTGCAAGGCAATATTGTTGATACCTTGATGCCGCCGTTAAGYGCACATGAACTCACGTTGGGGATTGCCTTGGGCGGTGCCACGCGGGGCGTGGTGGTTGGACTTGCTGTGGGCATTGTGGTCTCATTTGTGGTGCCGATGCATGTTTATAACCTCGCCATGATTGTCTTTCACGCGGTGGGGGCTTCGATGATGATGTCTTTGCTGGGAATCATAGGCGGTATTTGGTCGGAAAAATTTGACCATATCGCAGGACTGACGAACTTTATCGTCACGCCGCTGTCGTTTTTGTCTGGCACCTTCTATTCCATCCACCGCCTTCCCGAAACGGCACAAATGATTGCCCTGGCTAACCCATTTTTCTATATGATCGACGGCTTTCGCTATGGCTTCATCGGTCAATCTGATGCCCCCATCCTGCACGGCATATTGGCCGTCGGTGGCATGGAYGCCATCTTGTGGTTCATCTGTTGGAAAATGTTCGATACGGGCTATAAACTGAAGCCTTAGCGACCAGCGGTTGGCTTTATGTTTAACGTGCGTACGGATTCTGACTGATTTCTGCTTCAATGCGAGACAGCTCAGGATGAGGTAATGTGCCATTTTTATGAGATATAAATTCCAGTCGTGACATTTGAATAGTTTTTTTCAATTGTCGAAACATTATAAAAACAAGGCCATGATTCACTTTTTGTCGATCCTTTTCAGTCAGAAGTGCAGTCTTGACACACAGCATTGAGCCGGAAAGCCCTTGTGCGATATTGAGGTGATATGAGACGCCTTCAATGGTCTGTATTATCAACAGTGTCACTGCATGAGGATGCCCCGTAAGCTCGACAAATTTTTTGTTGGAATTTGGGGCCGTTAAGAAACCCTTTCCTTGAACTGATGGTGTAGGGTCTTCTTCTCTTAGCCAAATTGCTTTTTTTAAGTCCGTTGCATAAGCACCTAAGAGTGCTTTGTCACCGAAAAGGCAGAACCCTATGCCTAGCGCAAGCTTTGCTGCGAAGCGGATGTCAAAATTAACATTGAAAGATTGTTGTACTTCTAGTTGAGCTAAATCGTTTGATGGTCCGGTTATAGCTTCAATGCGATCTTTGTCCCGTTGGGTTGGAGGCGTGAACCAACTGGGGATATTTCCCCGGTCAACAATCGGTGTACCGCATATTTTTTTAACTTTTCGGCCTTTGAATGCATCACGAAAACTTAAAAGAACGCACCTCATATCTTCTTGGCTTTTATCAGAGAAAAAGAAATAAGCCCTGGTATTTGATGTCTTAACTGTTCGTGGGTTTCCACCTACATACCCATAAAATTCACAAACATCATCTTTTTTCATGCCTTTTAGGCGAAGTCCAATAATACCTATATAGGTTAGAGCGACTCCGTTCGAGCCTGTTGGTGTATAGAAAGCACGATCTATACGCTGTAAATGGCTAAATACAATGGAGTTTTTTGCAAAGCTGGCATCAACAAATTGACCCAGATTGTTATTGCATTTCTTACAGACACGTCTCGTTTTTAATATGTTGGGAATGTAAGCGCCTCCCAGACATTGGGGAACGATATGTTCTAATGACATCTCATTATCGGGTTTGTCTTTGTCACAATAGATGCAAGCTGGCATGATTCAGAATTATAATAACAATAAATTGTAATTCAAGAGCCCCTGTTTTTTGGGCTATGTGTCGTTCAGGCCTTCTTTTCATTGACAGTGCCCCCCAAGATTCCCATAATCCTATGCTTTCCGGGTGGCCTTGCTGCCCGGTTTGTTTTTTTGACTTACACATTACGAAAGGAAGCGTCCCAAATGTCCGCTTTGATGCCGACTTATGCGCCGTCTGATCTTGCTTTTGAAAAGGGCAAGGGCGTTTATTTGTATACGGACGACGGACGACGTTACTTGGATTTTTGCGCGGGAATCGCTGTAAGTGCGCTTGGTCATGCTCATCCTCACATGGTTCAAGCCTTAAAAGACCAGGCGGATAAAGTTTGGCATGTGTCCAATTTGTATCGTTCGCCCAGCCAAGAACGGTTGGCCGAACGGTATGTCGCGGCGTCCTTCGCCGACCGGGTGTTCTTTTGTAATTCTGGTGCCGAAGCTATCGAAGCCGCGATTAAAATTGCTCGTAAATATCAAAGCGACAATGGTCATACGGAACGTTATCGAGTGCTTGGGTGCGAAAATGCATTTCATGGCCGCACCTTGGCGACCATCGCCGCCGCTGGTCAGGCCAAGTTATTAGCAGGATTTGAGCCCGCCATTGATGGTTTTGATCAGGTTGCACATGGTAATTTGAACGAAATGCGGGCGGCAATCACCGCCCAAACGGCCGCAATTTTGGTGGAACCTGTGCAAGGCGAAGGAGGGCTGCGTCCGGCTCCCGAAGGTTACCTGCAAGGCCTGCGCGACATCGCCGATGAATTTGGCGTGTTGCTGATGTTTGACGAAGTCCAATGCGGCATGGGGCGGTCCGGCAAGCTGTTCGCTCATGAATGGGATGGGGTGAAACCGGATGTGGTATCAACCGCAAAGGGCATCGGCGGCGGCTTTCCTTTAGGTGCATGTCTCACCACCGAAGCCGCTGGCGTGTTGGGTGTCGGCAATCACGGGACCACCTACGGCGGTAATCCATTGGCTATGGCCGTGGGCAATGCGGTTTTTGACGTGCTGATGGAAGACGGATTTTTGGACCACGTTACCGCAATGGGCGCGGCTTTGGACCAAGCTTTGCAAGGCCTTGTGGCAAAACATCCCAGCGTGTTTATCGAAACCCGTGGTTTGGGGTTGATGCGCGGAATTAAGCTGGTTGAGTCTATCGTCAATCGTGACTTTAAGGCCGAGTTGGAAGCCGAAGGGCTTTTGGTGGCGCCTGCCGGAGACAACATTATTCGCCTGTTGCCGCCGCTGATCATCGAGCCTTGTCATGTTGTCGAGGCGATCACTATTTTTGATACAGTGGCCGCGCGCCACGTTTAAAACAAGTAAAGGAGAGCCCCAATGTCGGCTCTAAAGCATTTTCTTGAGCTTCGCGACTTAGACGCGACAACGCTGCGTTCGATTTTGGATCTTGGCTCGAATTTAAAGACGGGTGGTAAAAATCAGCCCTTGGTCGGTAAAACCTTGGCGATGATCTTTGAAAAGCCATCAACGCGCACCCGCGTGTCGTTTGAAGTCGGAATGATGCAATTGGGCGGTCATGTCGTGACGATCGACAGTCAAGCCAGCCAATTGGGGCGCGGGGAAAGCATTGCCGATACCGCGCGCGTGTTGTCGCGTTATGTCGATGCGATCATGATCCGCACCGACAATCACGCAAAACTCATGGACATGGCAAAGTACGCCACGGTGCCGGTGATTAACGGCCTTACCGATGATAGCCACCCTTGCCAATTGATGGCCGATGTCATGACCTATGAAGAACATCGTGGGCCCATCAAAGGCAAAAAAGTCGCGTGGTGTGGCGATGGCAATAACATGGCAATTAGCTATGTCCATGCCGCCGAACGCTTTGGCTTCAGTCTGAGCCTTGCCACCCCAAAACAATTGTCCGTTAAGGCGGATGTTTTGGCGTGGGCAGCCACGCACGAGGCGAATGTTTTTGTGACTGATGATGCAGACGAAGCATGCCAAGACGCTGACTTGATCGTCACCGACACCTGGGTATCGATGGGCGATGAAAATGCCGCCGAACGTCATGCGCTGCTGCAGCCCTTTCAAGTGGATGCCCGACGCATGAGGCTGGCCCATACGGATGCCGTCTTTATGCACTGTTTGCCGGCACACCGGGACGAAGAAGTCACGACGGACGTTATTGATGGGCCGCAATCGGTCATTTGGGATGAAGCGGAAAATCGACTTCACGCGCAAAAAGGCATTTTGGCTTGGTGCATGAGCTCATAACATGACGGTGATACCAACTCTCCCACAGACCTTTGATGTGGCACAAGCCTTCCAATTGGACGRCCTTGATGTGCGRGGYCGYTTGGTCCGTTTGGGKCCGRCTKTAAATGAGRTTTTAGGYGCMCACRATTATCCCGYYCCCGTTGCKGAACTMTTGGCYGAGGCCTTAGTTTTAGGGGCGACCYTAGCCAGTACGGTAAAGTTTGAGGGGCAGTTCACCTTACAAATTCAGTCTGATGGCCCCATTTCCCTGTTGCTGGCAGATTTAACATCCGCAGGCGAACTGCGCGGCTATGCSMRSTTYGAYGCYGASCGKSTSGYKGMARYKGSSARMKMCSATGGGGCCAAGGTGCCGCGTTTGTTGGGCCGGGGCACTTTGGCTTTTACCGTTGATCAAGGTCAAGATATGGACCGTTATCAAGGGGTGGTGGCGCTTGAAGGGGCAACCCTTGCAGCCTGTGCGCAGTCTTATTTTCGTATATCTGAACAACTGGAAACGGTGATTTTCCTTGGCACACAGTGTTCTGACACCACGCATACGGCGGGGGCCGTGTTGATCCAACGCATGCCCCAAGACAAGAGCAAAGACGTTGATGAGGCCGAAGAAGAATGGCGTCGCGTGGTGGTRCTGTTGTCAAGTTTAAAACTGGATGAATTGCTGGACCCGGYCCTTGATCCCGAYGATATTTTGTAYCGCCTTTATCATGATGATGGYGTGCGCGCTTATGCACCMAAAAAATTAGTRTATAAGTGYAGGTGTTCKCGTAAAAAGGTCRTAACAACGCTGCAATCCCTTCCTCGTCATGAAATTATYGGTGATGATGGTTCCGYGCATGTGAATTGCGAATTTTGTACAATRGAYYATGATTTTACGGCCACAGACCTGGATCAAATTTATGGTGAGTCCAATGATTAAATCGTGGAAAATAACACATGTAGCCTTGTGCTGCGCGGCCTTAAGTCTTGGCCTTTCGGCGTGTGCCAAGGATCAAGAAATAGGCGGCCCGATCGCGCAAATCGGTTTTCAACATTTACCAAAAATTCGGTTAAATGTGGCTCAAGTGACTGTGAAATCTAACTATCGAGGCTCGATGGAGGCCCCAAACGCGGAACATCGTTTTACGACCTCGCCGGAACGTGCGATGTTTGATTGGGCTTTGACCCGCTTGGTCGCAGTGAGCGGCCCCGACTATGTCGCGATCGCTAACTTTGTTATCGAAGACGGTTCAGTTATTGAAACGCACATCAAAAAAACCAAGGGTTTGAAAGGCATGTTCACCTATGAGCCAACCACGCGCTATGATGCAAATGCGGTGGCATCCTTGCGCATTACTAACGATGAAAGTGGGGCCAGCGGTAACGTGCGCGTCACGGCGAAACGGTCCATCGAAGTGAGCGAAAACGCCAGTTTAGCGCAGCGTGAACAAGCGTGGATGGACTTGGTGGAAAAACTGATGGTGGACTTTAATACCCAAATGGACCTGCAAATTCAGGGCTATTTAGCCCGTTGGGTGGAAACGCCAGGCCTAAAGTAGCGCACTCAGCTTGAGCAGAATATGTTGGGTGTAAACGGTCTGCCCCCCCAAACTAAGCGTGGCCAGCCCGATGGTCGCCTGTAGCCCCCAGTTGGTCCAGGTCAGAAAGCGGGCGGAAAATGCAAGGGGGACGGCGATGACGGTGCTTAAGCTGATCATGCCAAGGATCGAACCCAAACCAAACACTAAGACATAGATAAGACCTTGGCGCGGYGWKGGYGCTTTGCTGGCSGTCAAGACCAGCAARGCCGCCGACCCCGCCATGCCGTGCATCATACCCACAAATAACGATTTGAAAGGAAAAGGTTCATGGCTGTGGTCATGTGGCGTGGCCTTATGATTGGCGCTGTGGTCTTGATCAAGGGCGTGGCTGTGGGCGTGAAAGTGTGTCAGGTCCACGTCGTGTTTATGGCGATGAAAATGTATGCGGTCTTGCGCCAAACGGTACAAAATATGGCCGCCAAGTCCCATCAGCATGAGACCCACAGCCAATTCTAGCCAGCCCGCCATTTGCTGATTTATGGCAAGCCCCAAGACCAACACAATGCCTGCAAAAATCATCAGCGACAAGGTATGCCCAATCCCCCACACAGCACCGGTGCGGACGATACTGGATACGCGGGTTTGGCGGGTGGCCATTGCGGTCACGGCGGCCATGTGATCGGCCTCTAGGGCATGGCTCATGCCAATGAGAAAGGCGAGGCCTAAAAAGGTTAACATAGCCGCCTAGCCTCGCCAGAAGGTGCGAGAAAACAGCACAAGGATGGTGAACAACTCCAAACGGCCCAGCAACATGCCCGCCGCCATCAGCCACTTTGCAGCATCCGGTAGCGATTGGAAGGTTCCCGATGGCCCAACAATAGGCCCCAAGCCTGGACCCACGTTCGAAATTGCGGTGGCGGCACTGCTGATCGCAGTGAGGAAGTCCAACCCCAACACGCCAAGGCCCAAGGCAAGAATGGCGAACGAAAGTCCAAACACGAAGAAGAAGCTTAACACCGACACGATAACTTCATCGGGGATTGGACGATGATTGTAATAGGGAATAAATACGCCGTGCGGCTGTAAAAGGTGACGCACCTGAACCCGTGCGGCGGCATACAAAATTTGAAACCGGAACACTTTAATGCCACAGGTGGTCGATCCCGCACAGCCCCCAATAAACATGATGAAAAAGAAGGCGGGCATAGCAAAGCTGCCCCAAAGGTCATAGTCGTGGTTGGTGTAACCCGTTCCAGTCATAATGGAAACGACATTAAAGGCGGAGTACCGTAAGGCCTGCAGGGGCGGTTCACCCGTTTCAAACCACAGCAAGGCAGTAATGCTAAAAACAATAAACAGCAAAATTCCGATGAAGCCCCGGACTTGTTCATCGCGCCACAACTGCAAAGGTTTGCCGCGCACCGCTTGAACAAGCAGCAAAAACGGCATCGACCCCATAATCATGCCAAGGGTGATGATCACGTCAATGACCCAGCTGTCAAAATGACCGACCGAGCCGTCAGAGGTGGAAAAGCCCCCGGTTGAAATCGTCGTCATGGCATGCACGGTGGCTTCAAACGGCGTCATACCGGCCCACCACAACATTGCGCTCCATATAACCGTTAAGCCAATGTAAATCGACACCAGAGCCATGGAAATTTGGGTGGCGCGGGGCAACACTTTTTCCCCAGCATCAAAGGCTTCGATTTTAAACATCTGCATGCCGCCGACGCCCATCATTGGCATGACGGCGATCGCCATCACGACAATACCCAAACCACCCAGCCATTGCAAAATACCGCGCCACAGCAAAATACCGGGTGGCGCATAGTCAAGCCCCGTAATAACCGTGGACCCGGTCGTCGTGATCCCGCTCATGGTTTCAAAAAAGGCATCTGTATAGCTGAGTTGAAGTTCGGAAAATGTGAACGGCAAAGCGGCAAAAAGGCTGAGGACAACCCAACTGAGCGTGGTCATGACAAAGGCTTGGCGCACGTTAAGGCTCATGCGGGCATTGCCCATGGAGGAGGTTAAAGTTAAGCTGATGCCGACAAAAAAAGTCAGTCCCGCCGCCACGGCAAAAACCTGCCAATCGGGGTTGCCTCGTGAGGCATCCACAAATGCAGGAATGCACATACCCAGCGCCAAAGTCGCCAGCAGCATGCCCAAAATCTTGAAAATGGGTCTAAAATCCATCATTGTTCGGAAAACTGGCCTCTTCGCACGCGCGGTTGATCGTATCAGGCCGTAATCTTGACCGCTTAAGAGGCGCGGTCAAGGAGAAAGGCAGTTTTAAAGCAGATCAGTTGCAATTGCCGATGGATTAGTGACCATGGACAAAAACTCGCGGCGCGTCTGATCGTTGTCTTTAAAGGCGCCAATCATTTTGGATGTTATCATCGTGACGCCCGGTTTATGCACACCGCGACAGGTCATGCATTGATGCGCSGCTTCAATAATYACGGCYACGCCATCGGGTTGCAAAACGTCATYAATRGCATTTGCAATTTGSGCCGTCATCTTTTCTTGGATTTGCAGGCGCTGCGCATAAAGTTCCACCACGCGGACCAGCTTTGAAATGCCAACGACGCGATTTTTGGGCAAATACGCCACATGAGCTTTACCGATGATACCCGCCATGTGATGTTCACAGTGCGATTCAAAGCGAATGTCTTTTAACAGCACCATTTCATCATACCCTTCAACTTCTTCGAAGGTGCGTTTGAGTATGTCTTGTGGGTCRGCRCTRTAGCCTTGRAAGTATTCTTCATACGCGCGGACCACGCGCGCCGGAGTATCGATTAGACCCTCCCGCGTTGGGTCGTCACCAGCCCATTTGATCAACGTCCGTACGGCATCTTCGGCTTCGGCGCGGGCCGGACGGTTTTGACCATATTTAACAGCCTGAAGCGGTTTAGTCTGGGCCATGGTTTCAGTCCTTGTTTTGGTTTCCACGGGGGTCTGGACGATTTTACCCGATATGTGGGSCAGGAGGGTGAATTTTAATCAGTGTAATTGTCGCATTGTACTTGGCGAGTCCAAGGAAAAAACAGGAATTTTTGCGACAAAATTTTCACCTGTTTCTGCTTCCATGACGTAATAGCCGTGCATGATACCCGATGCGGTGGTCAGGGGCGTGCCGCTGGAATATTCAAAGTGATCACCGGGGGCCAATACGGGTTGTTCGCCGATTACGCCGTCGCCGGTGACTTCTTGTACTTGACCAAGGGCATCCGTGATGTGCCAATAGCGGCTCACCAATTGTACGGTTTCTGCGCCTTGGTTTTCAATGCGGACATGATAGGCCCACACAAAACGACGATTGAGGGGATCGCTGTGTTCTTTTAAAAACTCTGGCTCCACCGAAATCATAATGGACTTTGTGGTTGTCACGTAGACGCCCTTAGCTTGTTCGATGAGTTGTTTCACAGTAATCGACCCTAATAAAATCTCGTGTGAGTCTTATTTGGGGCTTTAAAACCCAAATGTCCAGGCCAGGGCAGACAAAAAAGACCTAAGAAGAACACGAAGCCCCACCCAGAACGCAAAATTTGGCACAATGCGGGTGGTTCAACTGCACAGTACGTTTGGCATCTTTTAAGTTTTTGCCCAAGTCAAAACACTCATCATAGGGCAGCAGGGTACACGGTGTAACGGTAGGCTCTTGATCGCCTTTGCGCAGCACCACCATACGCGAACGTGCACACATTTGCGCATCGGGTCGCACGTCTAAGATATTCCAACAGGCAGTGGTGATTTCCGGAACCTCTTGAGTGTCGTCCATTTCAGGAAATAACACCAATTGTGCAGGGTCGTGGGCGTCGATATTCAATCCCCATGTTGCAAACAGGTCTTGGTAACCTTGGCGGCTTTGGGTTGGATCTTCATTCCACAATGTACGCCCGGCAACAGTTATGCGAAAGCCTTGATCAATCAACCACTGAACACCCGCTTGCATTGGGGCCCACGTGTTTGGACCGCGTTCTTCTTCGTGCAGGGCTTGGGTGAAGTGATCGATGGATACACGCAGGGTCAGTCGCTCGGTGCCATGGCGCGCCTGTAAACCTGCTAAGGCTATGCGGCATTGCCACAGCGGCTTCATGGCATTGGTGAGAACCAAAACCTGATACCCACGTGCAAGTACTTCGTCCAGCATGATCATGATGTCGGGGTTCATGAACGGCTCGCCCCCGGTGAACCCAATTTCTTGAGTGSCAAGGTCGTCGCGCTCTATTTCATCTAAAAARTTACGAACATCACGGCTCCGCAAATAAGCAAGGTCATCTTTTGTTGGACTGGAYTCCATATAACAGTGAGCACACGCAATRTTACAAAGACTTCCGGTGTTAAACCACAAGGTCTCTAACCGCACCAGCGAYACWGAGGCTCGYRTTTCTCCCGYTGCSGTAACAAAGGGGTCACCGAATTTTGCGTTAGGTTTGCGTCTAAAGTCGTGTGCGCCTTCGGGCATGAAAACCTCCTGTGTCGATTGTATCGTTAACTGTCTATTCGCACAATGACCGGAATAGGTTACCGAACGGACGGCTAGATTAGAATCGATATGAGTACAGCTCCTTATATTTTATGTGTGAAATTTAAATTAGAAACCCTAAAGCTTGCCAATCATGTGGTTTTCTTTAAAGTGTCATATAAGATAACGGCACAAATTTGCATCGACCCATACTAAGTTTTGTTGGGACATATACAAAGTTCCAATACTTTGCAATGTCTTAATTAATGTTCAAGAATAGTGGGGTAAAATGTTAGCATCACTCAATATTGGAACAAAAATCGTCACCATTGGCTCCATCATTATGGTCGCTGTCGTTTTTATAGGTCTGGTGATTTTTTCCGTACAACGACGGTCAGATATCGAAAGCGTAATGCGAACACAGGCCGAAGGACGCCTCGCCGTTATCGAAGCGATCCACACTCAGGCCATGAAAAACCGCTTGGACAAAGCCGACAATGACCCCGTTGTCGCAACCTTGGATGGCACATTTGAACAGCTCAGTAAAAATGCCACGGACATGAAAGTTTGGCTGGCCATGGGCCCCAAAGTTCTGGCGTTCCAAAAGAGGATGAAAAGCGCCCAAGAGCCCCCCGTTGATGACATAGGAAAAGAAGCCGTTAGCAGCAAACGCATCGTCAGCCGCGTGGTTGGAAATCAATACCGTATGTCGGTCCCCGTCATTTTAGGTCAAGGTGTCGCCAATCAGCAAAAATGCTTTAAATGCCATGGACAAGATATGGGCCTTAACAAAGGAGATGTCATTGGTATCTATTCCATATCGTTGACAATGGACAAAATGAGAGCGGCTCTGGACAATGAATTGATCAAGCTTGCTCTTGGGGCCGCCATCATTACGCTCATCATAGGTATCGTTAACTTTGTCTTTATCAAACGATCCATAGGGGACCCTGTTAGATCCATTACGGATACTATGACGCATCTAGCCGAAGGGAACCTAAGCATCGAAATTCCAAGTCAAGGACGCACCGATGAAATTGGCGACATGGCCGGGGCCGTTGTGGTGTTTAAAAATATGGCCATCAAAAAACGTGACGAAGACCAAGCAAAGTTACAAAGAGACAAGCAACGCGATGGACGCCGCAAAGAAATTCTGATCGCCATCGAAGCCTTTAACCGGGTCATAAGCCAAGTTGTGGAAAATGTAACCGCCGTCGCAACACTGATACAATCTTCGGCCCAAGGCATGACTGTATCTGCTGAGGAAACGAATGACCTCGCATCAAGCGTTACCCGAGCATCGAAAGAAGCGTCTGTAAATGTACAAACCGTAGCCTCCGCAGCCGATGAATTATCTGTTTCAATCTCTGAAATTCTGCGTCAGGTCAATGTTGCAACAACGGCGAACCAAGAAGCCGTTGATAAAGCAACCCACAGCCACCAAACAGTCCAAGAACTGGTCAGTTCGGCCCAAAGAATCGGTGAAATAGTTTCTTTGATTAGTGACATTGCCGAACAAACCAACCTACTGGCCCTGAATGCAACCATCGAAGCGGCACGTGCTGGGGATGCTGGCAAAGGATTCGCCGTTGTGGCTTCTGAAGTCAAAAACCTTGCCAATCAAACAGCAAAGGCGACCGAAGAAATCAGTGCACAAATCACCAACATCCAAGCGGTCACCGAAGACGCCGCAAAATCCATCACGTCCATTTCTGAAAGCATCAATACGGTTAGCGAAAATACAACATCCGTATCCAATGCTGTGAATCAACAAAATAATGCAACGCGGGAAATTGCCGAAAATGTTGAACAAGCGGCGGCTGGAACCCAAAAGGTTGCTAAGAACATCGTGAACGTTAGTAATGCAGCAACGGAAACGGGTGCCGTTGCTGGCGAGATACTGACAGCGGCCAAAGATCTTTCACAACAAGCTGTGACTTTAAGGTCAGAGGTTGATTCTTTCTTGGCTCAATTCACAGAAGACCAAAAACAAAGTTAAGGTCTGGACTCTAGCCCTCGATGAAATCTCGYCTCAAGTGACAATTGGTTATYCAATAGAATTTTTRCATCATATGAAGAGATCGTCGCTATTTGCTGCGAAGCCTGGAACAAACTTTTTAAGGGCTGTTCAAAAACCACCATCATTGCCTTAAGCCAAAGCAAGCGTTCAGAACGATTTTGGTAAAGGCAGCAGCACCTTCAGTATTGAGGTGGTCTGGGTCGGCAAATTGGCTGTCTTCAAGTGCCGAACTGAAGTCAAAATATTTCACTCCATATTGTTTTTCAAATGCGGCATAAAACTGCATAACTTTGGTGTACGTTGCTTCCTTAGTGACTGAATTTTTATAAGGACTGCTGATGGGAAAAGAAACTAAACAGACCTTTATGCCTTTTTTCTGCAGGGCCTGAATCCCCTTTGCATATAAATCTGCAAATTTAGTCTGCTTGAAYGACGGGATTGGTTTATGTAAACCGGCACGAATTGATGAGGTTATAGAAACCTCAGCCGCGGGCAGGTCTAAGAGACGTGTTATGGTATGTTTAGGCTGTATAGCTGTGCGAGAAGAGAAGAAAAAAGCTTTCCAATACTGTATAAGATATTGACGGTATACGGGCCTTAAAAACTGGAACCAATTCGATTTGCGTTTGAATAAATCATCACGCAGGGCTAGTTGATCACTGTTTAAGCGGTAACTGGCAAAGTGATGTGGATCTGCCTGTATAATAACGCCCTTCGCCGTGGAAGACCGTGAATAAAACTGCGCCTTGGCAAGGATGGTTGCAAGGTTATCGCCTCTTCTTGATAAATTTATAAACCCATTTTGATTAAGCAAGCCATTTGCGCCATGTGAATCTGCAAAAGCGGCATAAGGGGCTTGGGTCGAATGGAGGCTTTCGCGTAAGCGATCAAAGTCACTTTTGGGCGCAACGATGGTGCGAACAATGTATTCGCTACCGATAATAAAGGTCGTAATTCCCACAAAGAAAATCAGCGTAAAGCCAATAAAAAAGCTCTTAGAACTGGAAGTAGATGAATTCACCGGATTGTCCTTGTAGCAATTTAATTGTGAGAGCTAAGGTCATGGCACCACTAACTATGCCAAGCCATAAAGAGGGGCGCCATGATGGAATACTTAGACCCATAATTTTAGGTGATTTAGTCTCATCAAAGTCCAGAGCGGGTTCAAACTTATGCATGAGTTCTTGGGTGCTGGGGAAAAACCAAATAACCCATAAAACGCAAAATATCCAAACGATTTGAAAACCACCGCCGTAAGTTGGAACGGCGCCAAAGGTGATACCCATCTGTTCTGCCGTATCTGCCCAAGTGCCAAGAAGGGCTTGATAATGCACGGGCAAAACAAAACCGTTCATTGCAAATAGGCCTTTGTACATACTTGTGGCTGTATCAATTGATCCTGCGCGAAATAATGTCCATGATAAGGTCACGGCAAGCAAAGTAACACTTCGCCCCAGCCATCGATAGGCAAGGCAAGACCGTTGGCCATCGTGTGCGTCAGATGATCCGGTGAGGTACCACCAAAAATGGTTGATCGCTAAATAGGCTCCGTGCAGCGCACCCCAAAGGACAAAAGTCCAGCCTGCACCGTGCCAGAGCCCACCCAAAGCCATCACGAGCATAAGGTTTGCATAACGACGCATAGGGCCTTTGCGATTACCACCCAACGGGACATAAATGTAGTCCCTTAAAAACCGAGAAAGTGTTATGTGCCAGCGCCGCCAGAAATCAACAATGTTGCGGGCTTTATAAGGAGAATCAAAATTCAAAGGAAGGCGAATACCAAACATACGCGATAGACCAATGGCAATATCGGAGTATCCAGAAAAATCAAAGTAAATCTGAAAGGTAAAGCTAATGAGGCCAACCCAAGCTTCAATAAAAGTTGGGTCACTCCCCATATGTGCGGTGTTAAAAACACGATCCGACCATGTGCTCATTTGCTCGGCGAGGACTATTTTTTTGAAAAGACCCATAGCCATAATGGAAAGGCCAACGGCTAAGTTGTCCCAAAGGGCTTGACCACGGGAAATGGTTTTTTTGAATTGGCCCATCATTTCACCGTGATGGATGATAGGTCCTGCGATCAGTTGGGGGAAGAAAGTCACAAATAGACAATATGTGAGTAGGTCTGTTTCATCGGCCTTATTGCGGTATACATCAACGAGGTAGGCAATTTGTTGAAACGTAAAAAATGAAATGGCCAGCGGCAAAATAATCGTCAGGCTGCTAAAGGATTGACCGTTTAAAGAGCTAAGAGTGTCTATAAAGAAATTAGCGTATTTAAAGAACCCCAAGGCTCCTAGGTTCGTCGCTATGCCAACAATCAACAGTGGTTTAGAACATCGGCTGGGATGGGGCCGTGCGGAAATGGCACGTGCTATTGTGAAGTTGAACAGTATGGACGCTAAGATTAGAAAAAGGTAAATCGGTTCCCACCACCCATAAAAAAATAATGRAGCTAAAACCAAGAACCCTGCGCTTATTTTTGTATGTGCAGTGAAGCTCAATATGTAAAAACCCACCAAGACGATGGGGAGGAAAAGGAGGAGAAATTCTGGCGAGTTAAAAAGCAAAGTTTTGCGACTCTTCAGTTAACGTTATGGGGGGTATCAAAGGATTTAATTTGTTCGCGAATGATTTGTTCAAGAGCATTTTCCATCCTTGATATTGTAAAATGCTGTTCGACGGTTTTGCGGGCTTCTTTACCCAAACGTTGACGTATTTCAGGATTATTTTTAAGCTGACGAATAGCTTCACTTAGGGCATGGCTATCACCGGGTGGGACCAGTATACAGTTTTCTCCRGATTTCAAAACRTCWGTATCCCATAGGCCTTTGATTTGAGAAATAATCACAGGTTTACCACAGGCCATGGCTTGAAGGGTGACGCTGCATCCTGTTGGCTGCCAAACGTCTTTGAGCGGAACGACAACGATTTCTGCATTTTGGTACAGTTCACGTAAAGAAACATCCGTGATCGGAGAGTTGTTAAGGCTGCCCCGAACAATTTCTATATTGGGCTTGTGTATGTTCGGTTTAATGTTGAGGCGCGTTATGATGCGGATATCGTCTTTAACATCGACCTTCAAAAGGGTATCAAAGTCACGGCTGGGGTCACTGCCTATGGATAAAATTCCATGTTGTGGGGTCTTAATTTGAGACGGTCGCCAGAAATCAGCATCAACGCCAAAAGGATAATATGAGGTCTTCTCTCGAGGGATACCAAACAGTTTAATGGCAACTTCGCGATCAATTTCACCAGAAAAAAATAAATGATCCAATCCGTCAAGCGCGCGGGTAATTTTGTGAATTGCATACCCCTTAAAAAGGGGGTGCACACGGTTCGGTAAGTCAGATAAGCCATGAAACCCGCCGAGCAAAAGCGAGGAGCCTTTGATATGTTGACGATAAAGTCCCATAGATAGACTGAAATAATCATTAAAACTTAAAGCAATATCGAAATTAGATATTTCGTCTGCAATCGCTATAACGCGCGAAGAAGCTAAGCCAAAATTGAGAATGCGATTGCGAAGGCGCTCATAAAGTAGAAGGCTCATTCCCCAAGCCCCAATTGGGTCCTTACGACTGTTGCCGATCGCGACGTCAAAGCCCAAATCTCGGATGTGCGTGTATCCGTAAAAAAAATCCTTGGGAGCGTTACCCGTTTTAACGTCATTTAAACGACTACGCCGTGCTTCACCAGGGTAAATAAAAATTATAGAGGGTTGAGGCATCATTACGGTAAATCTTTAGAAATATTGTCTGTGTTTTTGAGGAATATCACGACTTTGTTGCTGTTGAAAATTGTCATTTACAGCCTGTTCTTTCTATCTACGAAATATTTATTCGTATCGATTATACAGTCGCCAGTATCCCAGAGGATAACGTTGATTTAAAAATCGTACTTCTGACTAAAAACCCTCTTGTATAAGTCTTCGTAGCGCTTAGACATTGTTGACAAGTCAAAAATATTTTCGATACGTATGCGTGCCGCTTTCCCTCGCATTAGGCGTTGATCTGGGGTCTCTTTGCAAAATTTGATGAGGGCTTTTGTGAACGCTTTTGCGGTGTGTGGCGGGACGGCTATGCCGGTATCTCCAATGATGTATGCGCTATCGCCAACATCAGTTGTTACGCAAGGAACTTGTGCAGACATGGCTTCTCCCAACACGTTCGGTGCACCTTCTCCGTATGCGGAACTCAATGCGAGGATATCGATGGCAGAATAAAAGGGGCTCATATCATCAAGAAGGCCTAAGAGGTGGATAGATTTTGATAGGTCAAGGTTCTGAATAGCTGAGGATAATTCTTTATTACTGAATGTAATGTTTTCACCACACAAAACAAAGTGGGCGTTGGGTATCTCTTGGATAACCCGAGCGGCCGCTTGCAGGAACGTTGTATGATCCTTTTGGCGGTCATAACGAGAAGGATTGCCGATGAGGATGGCGTCTTCGGGAATATTGTATTTGACCCTAAATGCGGTGCGCTGTTGGGACGATGACTTAAATTTCTGGGTGTCAAAGCCATTGTGAAGCACCACCATTTTTGTCGCGTCATATCCCAAATTGGTATGAACCAGCCGTGCTGATTCCGATCCACAAACGATCGTATTTGGCAGCACGGAAGAAAGCCGTGCGCAGACGTTGGCCGTGGTAATTGTGCTTGGCTTGCTGTGATTTTTATCAAGCGTGCTTTGACGAAGATTCCACATAACGGGAGCACATGATGCAAGGCGAGCCGCCAAACCGCCGATTAAATCAGCATGATACATCCAGGTTTGCACAAGGTGCGGCTTATTCGTGCGAAGTTCAGTTGTTAGCTTAGCAAAAGGGGTAAAATTAACATTCCCCTTAAGAAAGTTCATCGCAGATACAGCAATACCATCATTCACCATATGTTGTGCGAGGGGGCCCATATCTGTGAGTGAAATAACGCGGTTTTCAAAGGTATTTTTGTCCATATTACGCAACAGACGCAATAATACATTTTCCGCGCCGCCGACGGATAGACCTGTAATGATGTGGGTGATTTTAATCGGGGGCACGCATTTTCTCTTTGGTCTACTCATTTATGCAGGGCCGGTAAAGGCGTTGGTAAAGATAGGCAACGCCAAGAATATGCACAATATTTATAGCAACTATTGGTGCATATAAACTCATTGTGGGGAAAAGTGCAAATACGAAAACGACCTTTCCGATTGTTTCAATCGCGGTCACTTGTATTAACGGTTTTAGGCGGACCTGCGAAAAGGCAAAAATAGCGGGAAGCCGGGCCACACTCATCCAAAACAAAGCCCCGCCAGCCAGCMCATAGGCCCAGGGTAAATCTGGSGCRTGTTCCTTSCCAACCCATAATGTAACCACATCTTGGCCAAAGAGCGCAAAGCCGATGCCCGCGATGGCGGCAAGGACGAACATGGCTTTTTGAGCGCTGGCATAAATGGACTGCATGCGCTTATGTTCTCCACGCGCATCCATTTGGATCAAGTAGGGGATCAAAGATTCCGGCAATCGCCAAATCGCTTGCATGGCGACGTCGGCGATCTTCCATATTAAAATAAAATCAGCGACCAAAAGTGGACCGCCCAAAGCACCAAGAATAAGAGTATCGGCCTGCAAGAGCGTTAGTAACAAGGCACCGTATGCGGCGTACCCCATGCCCATGGGGCCAATCAGACGTTTAAAAATAAGTCGTCCTTCTTGGCCGGGCCAGCAAAAACGAAGACCTTGTTTGCGCACGAGGACAAAGGAAAAGACCCGCGCGACAATCACTCCAAAAAGTAACGCACCCATAACGCCGACCAACCCGCCACCTGCGGATAAAACAGGACTGACAGAACAGGCAAAGACAATCAAGCTTATGATGCTTAGAGTGTTGGCCCAAGCCTGTTTGCCTATGGCGATCAAGACCAGCCGATCAACATTAAAATCATATAAGGCGACCACATACACCGCACCCAGGGCAACCATGCGCACGGTTGTTTCGCCAAGGTCAGGGGTGTTGATGAATAAGTCATTTCGCATTGTCCACACGATGCCGAAGGCTATGCCCCCCGTAAGTGCGGCATATATAACAAAGATGATCTTGCTAAGACTGTAGGTGCGCGCAACATGTCCCGTTTCGTTGCGTGCCGCGTATTCCCCCATAATGCGTTGAGCACCAGATGAAACCCAACCAATGCCCATTCCCATATAATTGACGGTGCCCAACATAATCATCAAAACGCCAAATTCCGTTTTACCCAAATGCGACAGGTACAAGGGCACCAATAGAATTTGCACAACAATATTGATGCCGATGTGACCATAGCTACTGGCAATGCTCCACCCGTAATCGGGATTGTTTTTAATGCGGCTTGCTATGTCGCGACAGGCTTGGAGGACACGGTTTAGCACTGGCCTTGGTCCTGGAGCCTGTGAAAACGCTGAAGGGCATACAGCTTGGCCATAAGGATCGCTGGAACACCTGGATCCTTTTGATCGAAACGAGCCTTAATTGAGCGCAATGCCTCAACGTCGAACAGCCCGCCAAAATCATGAGGGTCAGCAAAGGCTTCATCAAGGCGTTGCTTCCAAGGTCCGCGTAAGACGGTTTCTTCTTGGACAAAATATCCAAATCCACGTTTGGGGGCATAAAGAATRTCGTTGGGAAGGTGGTTCTTTAGGGCGCGCTTGAGGATCATTTTACCSCCGCTRTAATCTYGCGTGCGTTTRACCTTATCGCCATARGGGGTSGTCAATGCTAATTCAATCAGGTCTTGATCCAGAAACGGRCAACGGACTTCAATGCCAAAAGCCATCGCGGGCAGRTCRCCGGAAATGGTRATGGCATGGGCGTTTTCCTGCAYCAGACCTAAGAACGCCGCTTCATCAATATAACTTGTCGGCGCGACACCATCGAACCAAGGCTGAGACCAGTCATCAACGGATTGAAGGTCAAGAGGTGATTTAAACAGGTGTGGCCAAAGGATGCTGGCTTCATGTCGATATAGGGCCGTTTTACGGTGTCCAGGTTTGGTGCTTAGGATGCGTAAGGCTTCCCCTACATTGCCTTTACGCCATAGCCCTGACATCGCTTTGGCGAGGGGACGGATCAAAGAGCCAGGCAAGACGTCGTCAAGGCGAGAGAAGGTGGCGAGATTTTGCGCCCCGTTGTAGCCATAAAACACTTCATCTGCACCGTGCCCCGCCATGACGACTTTAAGGCCATCCGCATGAATGGATTCAAACAACATCATAGCGTGGGTCAAGGGCAAGGCCATAATCGGTTGACCATGTCTGGTGAGAAGATCATCAAACAGATCGTGTTGACGGTCGGCATCAAAATAAATTTCGGTATGATGAGTTTTAAGCATTTCAGATGCCCGGCGTGCGCGGACCAATTCATCGTCATTTTTATCCATGCCAAAGGCATACGTGCGCACATCCTTGGCTCCCTGGCGGTTAAGGCTGTCGACGATGGCGGTGGAATCAACGCCACCCGAAAGCAGGACGCCGATTTCAACATCCGCAACCCGGCGGCGCGCCACGGCAATGTCCAAAGCTTTCATAACGTCAGACGGTGTCGTCGGTTGTGGTTTGAGGCTGGGGTACCAGTACCGTTCGACCTGACCTGCACGACCATTTTTAACGCACATTAAATGACCGGGGGGAACGGAACGAATACCTTTGTATAAGGTTTTCGGGTCGGGAATATGACGGACATTGCGCAATAAAAATAAGCCCATGGCTTGGGCATCAATCGTTAGATCAATATCGGGGACTTCGAATAAAGCCGGAATTTCGGATGCAAGGGCCACGCCTTGGTGTGTGGCAGCATAAAACAGAGGCTTTTTGCCCAATGGATCGCGGGCGCAAAACAGGTCGCCATTGCGCAGGTCTAAAATAACAAAGGCGAACATGCCCTTCAGTTTATGCACCACATCCGCACCGATTTCTTCATACAGGTGAAGRATGACTTCGCTATCTGAATGGGATGTGAAACGGTGACCTTTGGCTTCAAGCTCACMGCGCAAGTGTTGGAAATTATAAATCTCGCCATTGCAAATCAACGCCAAAGTGCGGTCTTCATTAACGATGGGTTGGCGGCCCAGGGTGCTRAGGTCGATAATGCTTAGACGGCGATGGGCTATTCCGGCGGACCCATTTTTTATAACCAGACACCCCTGATCGTCCGGGCCGCGATGGACCAGACGGTGTGACATGGCGCGTAAAATTTCCTCAACATTGTTGGGGGAGGCATGATAACTCAGGGCCGCGATTCCGCACATGGTTCAGCCCCTACCCATAACGTCGCAAAATGTGTGCTTTTTTGGCAAGGCCGACAACAAGGTTAACCGTGCCGCTGCCAAGGCCAATCAAAAGGAGCGCTCCAAAAGTATCGAAAGGTGCCGTCCACATAACCCCTTGTTTCCATATCGACCAGGCCCGGCCCCGTTGCCCGGCAAGTGCCGCAAATACCGCTTGGCGGAGACGTCTTTTTTTCAAATATCTGGGCGCGTGAATAAGGTATCCAGCTTCAAAGTCGTCAAACACTCGATCATAACAGCGCACCACGCGTTCGGCTGTTTGTGGACTGCACATGGAAGCCGTCATAGAGCCTGGGCGATTGACATGATAAATGCGCAAAACGTCTGAACTGATCCACAAGTCCGCGTTTTCTGCAAACCCTAAGTACGTCCAGAGTTCACATCCATAGGGCTCTTTTGGGTCTCGGTAACCGTTGGTTGCCCGTAATGCMGAACCYCTGAAYATCGGCAGGTATTCGCCCATRTGMCGTTCGTTAAGCATGTCGTCAAAGCTGAGCTGTCCTGTGTAATTGGGTTCAGAKACGGTGCTGCTTCCCGCTTCWGTMCGGCACGCGCTAAAGCAAATTGGGGCTTCAATCGGCCAAGTCTTTATTATACGTGCCAACCGCTTTGGCCAATCAGAAACCAGTGTGTCGTCTGCATCCAARAGAATGATGATGTCGCCGTGYGATTTAGAAATGCCCAAATTCAKGGCGGCGCATTTGCCTTGGTTCGGTTCATGGCTAAGATACAAGACACCTTCAAAGCCTTGAACGGCAACCTCTTGTTCTGGGCCATCGGGGCTGCCATCGTTGGCCACGATGATTTCAATCGTCCAGCCTTTGGGCACCTGGGCGGCGGTCACGGAAGATAAGGTTTCACCGATGGTTAAGCTTGCCTTATAGGCGGGAATGACGAAGGAAATAATCATGACGCCCCCGTAAATCGCGTGCGTACAAGATCAAGGCTTGCCGCACTTGCTTGGGCGCGAAGGTCGGGGTTTCGGGCCAGTTTGAGCATCGCTTCGGTCAAGGCATCTTCAAATTCTGCTGTGTCCGTAAGGCGGGCTTGGGCGCAGACCTTTGTCGTGTCGGAAAATAAAGGGCCGGGCCGCGTTCCCGACCAGATGGACAGGGGTGGTTTTATTAATATGCCATTTTTATCGTGCTCAACCATTTCTTTGATGGCGTAAACATCGGTGGCAATAACGGGAAGGCCATGGGTAATGGCTTCTAAAACCACCATGGCAAAAGAATCAAAATAGGTTGGATGAACAAGAACGTCTGCTGTACGCAAAAAGAGATCTGAAATTTCTGCGCGGGTCAGGTCGGCTGCGTGGATGTGAACATTGGGAATGTTTGCATCAACATGGTCAGGCAGATGAGTGACCATGTCCAACGTTGCACCCGGAAAATCCTTTATGACCCGCGCGAATGCTTTAAGCAGTGCAGCTCCGCCTTTGATTTCAAACTGTGTAGATACAAAAAGGAAGTGGCATTTATCAGCTTCTTGGGGACGTGGTTCTGTCGCTGTGGGTGTGATCTTTGGATAGGCAACGATGGCCTTGGCGGCGGCAGTTTCGCCGTATTCCTGACGTACACCCTCAAGACACGCTTGGCTCAAACAGCGAATTTGCAAGCAGCGCGGGCTTTCTAAAAAAGACTGAATGATGGGTCTGTAAAGTCTGACAGCCAACGTGTTATATCCGGTGAAAGCATAAGGATTATCAATGTCCGTGATAAAGGGGCCTTTTGCCATCAGCCCCCCCCACACGTAAGTCGCGGCATCATCAGGGGCGTTTTGGGGACGGCGTTTGATGTTGATTAAAGGGAACACGGTCTTCCATGAAGTGCGGGCAGGAGTGAGGGCTTGGTCCCGCTGAACTTGCGCCCCCGCGCGGTGTTCGGCGATATCAAAATTCACAGACTCATTGCGCGGCCAGTTGCGAATGGTGTCCAACTGTCGGTCCCGCAAATAGGCGTGGGGATAGAAATAAACCCGAACCGTTCCCCACCAACACCCCCCGACCAATCCCACGGCTTCCCCGGCTAAGCCAAAGGCAGCGTGAAGAATAGGACGTAAGCCGAGCATAACGGCGGCGGGAATAGAAAACAGTATAACGCTTTGTATAATTATGCTGCCCCCCCGAACCCAATTGAACATGTAGATGAAGATAAAAAGAGACAAAGCCACTTGAGCCGTATGGGAAGCCTTGTCCCAAAAGTTTCGTTCTGCAACACCAAGTAGGCGGCCAAAGACGTATGCCACGATCAATGCGAATGGGAGTCCGAAAGCAAAAGAAAAGTCTACGGCAAAGGACATGGGAATGCCTGCGGTGGCAAAACCACCTTTAAATAAATTTGGATGAAGCCAATGAAATTGTTCTATGCCCCCGTAAATTATGGGCTTGGACGTCCAAATTGCACGGGGAATAAGGGCTACCCCTGCATTGAAGAGCCAAGATAAACCGTGATCGACACCAAAGGTGAGTTGGCTCCATGCCGCTTTTTCGATCAAACGAGCAACATGGTCTACGCCTTCAAAAGCGCTGGAAATCAATGTCAGAAATCGATCGAAAAAGATGCCTCTGATGATAGCAAACACGTCCTGGTATGAATTATTATTGCCATTGAGAAAATACAGTTGGCGTAGGAAGTCGAGAAGACTTGCAGACACCACGGTTAAAAATATAGAGGCCAGGGCCAGGGGCCAGAGTTTGAGTTTTCGGGTCACATGTAAGATGATCGTTGCAAACACGACGGCAGCAATGATTCTGCGTGAATACAATTCCCCCGATATCCATGTGGAAAGTATAACCGCGCAACTTAACACGGCGTATTCTTGCCACCTTAGACGTCGATCTTTATGTACGATGAGCCAGGCCATCATGGACAGAGCGGCATAAACAAAAAATTCAGGCAACAACCACAACGCCCCAGACCCCATGCGGGCCCGCTGATAAAATACACCATCAAAATCAACCTGTGACTTTGTGCCAATGATCAAAAGAGCAATTATGGCAATGGCCGCAAATAGAATGAGGCTACCAACAACGCGAAACCATTGTGGTTGAGAGATAGACCTGTGGATAGGCTGGGTGACGTGTTGCAAAGGAATGCTTAAGATTTTTCTCCAGCCCAGTAAGGTTGCACACCAGAGTGCTAAGGAAAAGGAAAGTGCGATCATCAGCACGGCTTCAGAATAGGGCTGGCGGACATCTTGGTTTGCAAGGGCTTGAATGTAAATTAAGTCTGCGTTTATCAAATAAGCCCGAACGGGAAAAGCAATGATAAATAAAAAGGTGAAATACCAAAATGGGGAAAGAGCAAGCCGATGTGCGGGTTGAGTTCTGATCTCTTGCCCTAATACCCAAAGTGGAAGGGCAATACAAAGTATAATGACTGTATTTAACATGATGGTGGGCCTTGATCTTGCCAACCCTGGAACATCAATATCGTCCACAGCGCGTATTGCCAGTTCCGGTGGCCCGAAAGGTGTTCTTTCCACAAGGTGCGAACGGCTAACACATTAAAGTAACCCTCTTCAGTCAGACGCTTTTCATCCAAGAGGTGYTCTGCCCAATCRCGYAAATCACYKCGCAACCAGTCCCCGATCGGRACGCCAAAGCCCATTTTTGGGCGTTCTATAAGGTCTTTGGGGACATGACGRTAYAAAACGTCCCGTAAAATTGCTTTGCTTTGACCGTTTCTGACCAAGAAGTTTCTGGGCAGGGTCCAGGCAAATTCGACGATTCTATGGTCCAGTAAAGGGACGCGAGCCTCTAAAGATGCTGCCATGGACGCACGATCTACCTTGGTTAGAATGTCGTCGGGAAGGTACGTCAATATATCTAGCATTTGCATGCGCCCGATGGGGTCGGGGCGGTCTTGTATGGTTGTTTTATCCCACAAAGCCCCTTTATATTCTGCCCCCATTGTCACGCCAATATCCGGGTCCGGCCATTGACTGACCAATCGGCGGTAAACGTCATCAATGCTGTCGGCCCCCAGAACGTCACAAATTTTATGAAGTTTATCGCCAAATTGTGGGGGGATACGTTTTGAGGGAATTAATCTTGCTAATTTATCCCAGGCCAATGGCGGTACCGACTTAATAAAATTAGAGGCTGCTGACCTTAAAATTTTAGGAAAACGTTCGGCATTATCCCAAATACGAGTGGCCCAAAAATAACGATTATACCCCGCAAAGATTTCGTCTCCGCCATCCCCAGACAAGGCGACTGTCACATGTTTGCGGGTCAAGCGAGATAAAAGCAAAGTCGGTATTTGCGAGCTGTCGGCAAAAGGTTCGTCATACCAACGAGGCAGTTCGGGGATGATGTCTCGTGCATTTTGGGCGGTGACATACATTTCCGTGTGATCCGTGCCTAAGTGGTCGGCAWCGGCCTTGGCGTGGGCGGACTCATTATAAGCTTTTTYGTGAAAGCCAATGGAAAAGCTTTTGACCGGGGTAGAGCTTGCCGCCTGCATTAATGCAACAACTACGGATGAATCGATGCCACCAGATAAAAATGCACCCAGAGGAACATCAGAAATCATGCGTTTTTTAACAGCGTCGAAAAGATAATGTTCGAGCTGTGCAAGGGCCTCTTCGTAGCTGCCAGAAAAAGGTGTCTCATAGCCCGCCCGCGCAATGGCGCGCACATCCCAGTATTGTTGTAGGGTTGGTTCTCCCTCTAATGGAATTGTCAAAGTATGACYGGGCGGCAGTTTATGCACACCTTTAAAGATCGTGTGCGGTGCAGGGACGTAAGCATGGCGCAAATAGCTGGCCAGTGCATCTCGGTCAATGACTTCATCCATCAAGCGTGCGGCCCGGATTGCTTTTAATTCAGAAGCAAAAAGATACGTTCCGTTCGTTTCAGCCCAATATAATGGTTTAATCCCCAGCCTGTCTCTGGCTAGAGTTAGGCAGCGTTTTTCTTTATCCCACARGGCAAAAGCRAACATGCCATTGCAGCGTTCTAGGGCTTTTTCAACACCCCACACGGCACAGGCTTCCAACAAGACAGCCGTATCAGAGCCACCTTTGACGTCGTGCCCAGCATCTTGGAGCTCTTGAGCAATATCCGTATAATTATAAATTTCGCCATTGTACGATATGACAAATCGGCCATTGCCTGAGGTCATCGGTTGATGGCCGGCGGGGCTGCAGTCGATAATGGCGAGGCGACGGTGGGCAAGGGCAATGCCTGAATTTTGATCACACCATACACCCTGATCGTCTGGACCACGGTGGCGCATGACATCGCGCATGCGTATAGCCAAACGTTCAAGTTCTTGAGCCAAAGGGGTGGTGCTTTGCGTTAAAATGCCTGTAATACCGCACATGTTATTTTATGCCCCCTGGGGAACGTCTTGTGAATAGGGTCAGCATGGATACGGCAAAGACCAGACCTGAAATGAGCGCCGTGAAAAAACTAAGGGGGCGCAACCAATGATAACTTGTGAATGGCGTATAGCCGAAATACTGCTGCGGCTGTGCAATGAAACGCCAAATTTTGTAAGCATAGCGGGTTAAGCCGGGGTCATCAATTTGATAGCGCCCATCAAAACCACCGATATAGATTAAAAAATTCTCACGGTGCATGAACGCGACAACGTCAGCAGAAATTTCGCGAAAATCAGTCAGCGGCATGTCTGAGGACGTTGCGATCATACGGGCTTTGATGCCGTCTAGGTTGTCCGTAACCGCAGCCATATAGACATCGGCTCCGCTCATSAGYTGTCCYTTGCTGTTTTGCAGATAAGCGATCGCATTGGTTGGRTCGACATAGGCCCAACGCCCCTCATCCATCACAAAGCTTTCAGAAAAAGCATGGGAGCCYARGTCAATYGTACCCATGGCYCCGCCCGTGAACATGTTRCGGGTGGGGATGCCAACGGCATTCGCGAAATAGCCATAATTAAGGGACCACTGACGACAAAAACTCTTTGCGCGACCGGCTKTTGCTTCGGTAAACAGCTTGTATGGSGTCAAGGTGTTTAAYCGTTCGGCTGGCGTGCCGGGGGGCATGCCTTCACGGACAAATGTGGCAATAAATGCRATTTGTTCTCKGACGGGTGCGCGGATATCTAAGCCAGCATCCATAAGGACTTGTTGGGCAGCTTGAGCCTCGGCACTTGTGCGAGATTTGATATCKGGCACCCAACGGTCAAAGGATTGGGGWGGCTCCATAAGGAYSGGGATGTTGGAGCTGTTGAGTTGGATTTGATCAATGGAAACGTTTTGTACGCCGAAAGATTCCTTGGGAGAGAAAAATAAATTCAGACGCACGGCATCAATAGCCGGCGATGTAATTGTGCAATTTTGTGGGATTAAGGTGTAGTCGTGGTGGCCCGTTTGTAAGGGTATGATAGGGCTTGAAGATTCAATTGGGACGATGGGCACTCCATTGACCTCAACCTTCCAACGTGTGCAGCGTTGAGGGCCATTGAACGTAATTTTCACGGCGTGGGGTTGTGGGGTCAATGCGACAATGGCCAGGGTATGGGCGGCCACGGGGTACACATCCCCCCAAGCCGCCGGCACGATTTCCGTCTTGGCGTAAAGTTCAGCACGCATAATATACAAAAAATCCAGCGCGAGCTTAAGAGGGATCCTCATAAAGGCACCTCAGATTGCTGTGACGTGCTGTCACCCTTACGAATAATCGTTTTAATGACAACATATGCCGAAGGCGCAAATGGTAAAATTCGATCCAACCGCAAGCACATGCGATGCATCAGCATATAAAATTTACAAAACTTTTTACGTACGGAAAGGCGAAGCAACATTTCCAAGATGGTGATGAACGTGAAATGCAGCAAAAAACTGAAGGCCCCGCCCAAAGCATAAACCTTCAGGTTTTGAGTGCCAAAGCGATCTTCAATGTCTGAAAGCGTATATTGGCGTAGCCCGTGCCACAAGTATAAGGGCAGTCCCCAAGCGGAAGGCACAATATGAAGATGCACGCCGTTATCTTTCACAACTGAATTGAGGTGATTTATCAACACAGCATCATCGGGTATGTGTTCCAATGCTGAAAAGGAAAAAACGACATCGTAGGCAATGTCTGACGTGAAGGTATGTGCATCTGCATTGATGAAAGACCTTTCAAAGGCATCTGCTTCCGTAACGCTTTCGCGAAAACGATCCGCAATATCAAGGCCTGTATAAACACCTTGGTAACCGGAACGGGCGAGGACGTCGCTTATGAAGCCGCTGCCGCAGCCAATATCAAGAACACGAATATTGCCGACAGGGATAATATTATTGAGAGCTTGATTGAGAAAGGATAAGGTTAGCGACCGGCTGGGAGAGGCGACCGCCATTGCATCCGTTATGYTTTCAGGATGGTAGTGGCTGACTTTGATCGMGTGCCGCCTTGGYCGCATRTTTTTKAGAGCATTGCTCAATAAATAYATMAATCGTTGTGAAATCGACAGTTTATCGTCACCGTTAATTTCTCGAATGGGCTGTGTGTGTTTAGTGTTCATTTTCGGTACAGCATCACTTCGTTATCAGAGGAAGGTAGACTTCCTCATAGTGACGTCTTCCAACAACGGACCAATCGCAAACCATGACGGCTTTGCGGGCGCGTTTCGTTAGGGTGACACGATCAACGGAGGGGGCTAAAATTTCACGTGCCTTTGTCGCCAGACCTTCGGGGGTTATGCTGAGGTCTAGTCCGCCAGTAACGCCGTCTTCAATGAGGTCCGGTGCCATGCCAACATTTGTTGAGATGACGGGAACGCGAGTGGACATGCTTTCCATCAAGCCCATAGGTCCGCCTTCTTCACGAGAACTGACAATATAGAGATCAAGAGTATGGTAACATTCGACTAAATCGGGATGAGCATCGGGATAGGTATGTGCATATGGAATGCCAAGCTCTTCCAATCGGGACTTGACATAACCGCGTGCAGGCCCGGTCAGCATAGCAAAAACGGGCATGTCTTTCGCCAGGTTCTTCAGCGTTTCAACAAAAATATCAGGGCCTTTGATGAGCTTTGGTTCCATGCCGTCACCCCACCCCACCCCATCTTTTTGAAAGGAACCGAAAACGACACTGTCCTGGGGGATGTTGAACTTCGCTCGCGCAGCACTCCGCTGCTGGGCGCTTGGTGGTGTGAACAGCTTGGTGTTAACCCCAATGGGGATGCGCACGATTTTATCGCTGGGAACGCCCCATGAAATCAAGCGCTCATGAACGATGCTGTTGGACGCGACGATCCGAGATAGATTTGGTACGGTTTTTAAAAACTGTTCAATGTGGCGTGAAACTTCTGGGCTATCTTCGTGCTTGCCATGGAAAAAGGACACCACGTATTTATTAGATTTACCCGCTGGTCTCCCCCAGGTTAGCCACATGTACTGTGAGGCAAAATGCACAACGTTGTTGAGTGCCCCGGCTGGCGTCACAGCTAGCGTGACGGCATCTGGATGTCGCTTGTTGATTTCGTCGTGGATGTTTTCGCCGACAGTGCGAATGGCCCAGTTAGCATTCTCAATGATGAAACGTATCGGTGCTCCGGGCGGCTGGTTCAGGCCACAAGCGGAAAGAACCCGCGCGGGAAGGCACTTGGCTGTATTGCGAATTAGCCTGAGGCCGTTTATCACGAAGCTCATAGATCTTAGTCCTTGCCAGATTGTCGAGCTAATTCCGCTTGCGCCATAGCACTGACGACATTAACCATATTTTTTTGCGAGCTCCAGCCAAGTTTTTTGGCGGCTTTGCTGGCATCGCCGAGGCCGTGCATAAGTTCCGTGGGCCGTAACAAGTCGTTGTTGGTTTCAATGTGGTCTTTGTAGTTTAAGTTAAAGTGGGCATATGCAGCTTTTACGAATTCTTCTAAACTATGAGATTGGCCGGTTGCTATGACGAAATCTTCGGCCGTATCTTGTTGCAGCATAAGCCACATAGCTTCGACATATTCAGGGGCCCAACCCCAGTCACGGCGGATCAATAAGTTTCCTAGGGCCAATTTCTGTTGATTGCCACATGAAGCCGAAACGGCACCTTTGATGATTTTTTGGGTGACAAAACGCGCTGGACGCAGGGGTGACTCGTGATTGAATAAGATACCCGAACAAGCAAATAAGCCGTATGCAGCGCGATAATTAGCAACTTCCCAATAGGCAGCAGCCTTGGCAATCGCATAGGGGCTACAGGGGTTGAAGGCTGTTGTTTCATTTGCGCCCGCCGTTCCGGTGTCGCCGAAGCATTCGCCCGAGCCTGCACTGTAGAAGCGAATAGAGACATCAAGAGCACGAATACCCTCTAGAATATTGAGTGTCCCAAGAGCAATACTATTGAGGGTTTCAGCGGGTTGTTCGAAAGACAGACCGACGGAACTTTGACCGCTCAGGTTATAAATCTCATTTGGTTTAGTTCGATCAATCGCGTTCATCACGCTGTGATAATCAGAAGGTACGGAGGAGAATAGGGTGACCTGGTCGAGAGTTTCTAAGCGCGAGAGATTGCCAAAATTAACCATTTCCGCATCACGAGATRTGCCAWRAACYKYRTAGCCTTTTKMTMWTAAWARWYSWGCYAAATAGGCTCCATCTTGACCGGAGATTCCAAAAATTAACGCGCGTTTTTTTTCTGTTGTCATGAGTTTATCCGAAATTTAGAATTCAGCTTATGGGTCATTTGGCTTTTGCGCCACAGCAAGAATCATGTGAGACATGACGCCGCCGGGCATAAAAGGCATAAGGGCCACGCTCAACCCGCGTGTGAGAAACCAACTATAGTTGAGTTTAAACTCATGATGCAGACTGCGCAGCACGCCTTGGCGTTTGTGAATGGTCGAAATTTTGTGAACATCAAAGCCACCAGCGCTTAGTTCGTCACGTAATTCACCCTTGGTCAATCGCCATTGGTAAAAGCGGCGGTCATGACGATGAGCGGCTTTTCCCTCTGACCAGTCTCCCGCCGCCCGCAAGGCGTGACGTAAATTGTCAAAGGGCACCGATATGAATAAACGCCCGCCCGGCTTGAGGACCCGAAAAGCTTCGTCTATGCAGGGGCGCATACCGCTTTCGAAATGTTCAAAGACGCCCCAGGAAAAATAGGCATCGAATGAGTTGTCATCGAATTCTGTGGCTCGAATATCGCCAGCCTTGAAGGTTGTGTTCGGAAAAATACCGTGCAGTTTTGCGACGGTTTCCCGGGAAAGGTCTAGGCCAATACAATCATACCCTTGTTCCGTAAAAAATGCGGTCCAGTCGCCTAATCCACATCCTCCATCCAAAATCCGAGCCCCATTGGGCAGTTGGCTAAGGAAAGGGGAGATGACTTTATATTCATCCTTCGTTGAAATCTTTCCGATTTCCCCTTTGGGGCCCCCTTGACTGTTCCAGACGTCTGTCCAGTAATTTTCAATAAATGTCGTTTCATCGAGGTTTTGGCCGTCGTCATTGGTTATGAAATCTTTGCGCATATACGTTGCCTAGCGTTAAAAAGGAATTTGGTTAAGGAGGAATACAAAAGGGTCTCGCCAAATCTTACGACGTTGTAGCAATTTTTCGGACTCATTGTGAAGTGATTCTATAAGGTCAAGGTAAGCCTGAGCCGTGCGTTGTGCTGTGCAGGGGTACGAGGCGATGCATTCATGCCATGTCTCATATTCATTAATCATACGAGAAAGGGCGTCTTCAAAATCGGATAGCCCATCAAACATGACGCCAAATCCATCGCAGTACTCCGGCATACATCCAGAATTTCGGTACAAAATTGGCAGTCCACACAAGGCCCCCTCATTTTGATGATTTCCTCCCGGCTCGCAAATTGAGCCGGTCACGTAAGCATGGTGAGACCTAAGTTCTGCACCCAGCTGTTCCGCATCCATTGGGGCTAATAAGCGGGCATTCTTAAAGGTAAATCCGTTTGGAACATTGCCAATATAGGTGAATTCAATTCGACTTTTCCACTCTTCTTGGCAAAGCATCTCATCAAGCTTTTGATAGATATCAAATCCTTTCATCCAGTTCCCACCCCAATGATGGGTCACAAGTTTTAAAGGCTCGATACCCGTCCACTCTTGAGCACCACTCGCATTGAAGACTGTTGGGTCTGCGCCATTTAAAATAACGCTGGAGCCATGACCATCTTGTTCGCGCCAGACGCAAAGGTTTTTTAACCAAGAGCCAACGAAGACCGTATGGTCGGCGGCATAATTGGCAAGTTTCAAACGAAAATTCATGGTTCGGGTATTTTTGCGTTCATCACATTCGTTGATGCGGTGAACGACGATGGCATGGGGGTTCCGAAACGCGAGGTAACGTAAAATATCACCAGCCCCGAAAGGAATGTTGGGGATGCGGCACCGAGGGTCAATCATCACGATTGTATCGATGTCAGCATCATCCAAGGTGTGAACGACGGTATTTCCCGCAGAGATAAGAGCATCCCGGAGTGTACTTACGAAGCGATTTCCACCACCCCAGGGGCCTTTAATCACTTCGTAGGCAATCGCGACTTTCATGAGCTATTCGTTATCMTGTAAGCGTTTTCGTTTGGCCTGCAATATTTGTAAAGTTGTTTCAAATAGAACACTTTTGTTGAGCAACTGAAACCTTCATATCCAGATCATGAATTTTCACATGAAATCCAGTCGAACCCCTGTATTCTGGGTGAATGTAATTTTATTCATAACGCCATTTACCTTGAATTTCTTTAGTGTTCACTTTATGAACGTAAAGGTCAATGAAAACCCATTGCTTCGCTATACTATCCATAGGACACCCCTAAAATAACATTAACGTAGATCTCAGGACCTATTAATTTATAAGGGGCTGTCCTAGGTGTTTGATCCCGGCATTTGATGGATCGGATTGATGTTGAATCTATTGGGTTYATTTGTCCAGCACKTGCMGATGAATTCGTATGGCGTCMGTCCCTTGAGTRTTTTCAGCCTCCGCCCGTAATTGTMGGCATTGATAAAGTCGTCAAGGTGCTGTTTCAGGTGTTCATGATTGTCGTAATGATACCGTTTGACCGTCGCTGCCTTGATCGTGCGGTTCATGCGTTCGACTTAGCCATTGGTCCATGGGGGGCTGATTTTTGTCAGTCGGTGATCAATGTCATRCTCCGCACAGACACGATCAAAGATGTGAACGCCGGCCTGTTTGTGACGGGCAAGGTTGGTGAACTGGATACCGTTGTCTGTCAAAATTGTGTGGCGTGCATAAGGCACGGCMTTGATCAGATCGTGCAAAAATGCTGCCGCCACCATTTTTCCTGCTTTCTTCACCCGTTGAATAAAGGCGAATTTTGATGTCCGATCAAGAGCAACACATAGATACAGCTTACCCTCTTGCGTACGGACTTCCGYGATATCAATGTGAAAATAGCCGATAGGGTRTMGCTTGAATTTCTTTTTGCTCGGCTTGTCTCCAGCCACCTCTGGCAAGCGGGATATCTTGTGGCGTTGAAGACACGCCTTAGCGCGCCTTCGTCCCTCAGGACCTCTTCTGGGGCAAAGCCCCAAGGGAGGAAAATATCGTTTCCAGGAGCCTCCGATGCAGCGATGAACGCGAYAAATGAGGRATCGTCGCCTGAAGGCWGYAAAGACAGTCGTCAAGCGGCAGCCGTGTATGGSGTMGAAAGGCYACGATGATCGCTTCTTCCGCAAGCGACAAGACCGACGATTTTGGTTCTTTCGGCCCTGYCGGCAAATCCTGCACCGAGGTTCGCTTCTTCCMTTTGGCRACGRTCTTTTGAGTGATGCCGTAACGCTGTGACAGAGCCCTCAGGCTTTCTTGACGATTTTAGATTGTTCGACGAACGGCCTCAGTCGTCGTGGCGCTGCCGTGTAAAATTTGTCCCAGAGTGCTTCCTTCCATTCTAGGGAGAATATTGCACCATCAAATGCCGGGACTAAACACCTAGGGCATTTCCAAGTTATTTTGGACACATATCCGTCAACAGCAAAGAAGGTTCGCCATTTTATGGGATTGAAGTCAAGCGAGTACGGGGCTAAAACAATAGCCATGCGCCTCGCTTTGAGACTGGCCGCTTGATGCTATCGCATGTGACACTGAAAGATTATCGAGAACAGCACCGTCCCCTTTACCCAGAGTTGGGGCAAGTTGTGTTTAGGGTCTCGCCCCAATTTAACGTATTGAATTGCTAAGGATAAAGTGTAATTCAGTCCTTCTTAAAAGGATTTTCATCATGAGATTTAATTGAGCAGACGAAGAATGAGCCGTTATTGAGCCTCACTTACCACAGGGTGGAGAAAGCCTTAAACGCGTTGATGACTCCCGTGTTTTGAACGATATATTCTATATTTTACGTACGGGTGCGCCGTGGTCTTTGGAAACTAAGCTTTGAGGCCTTTGCCCGTCAAAACGAAGAACGTCTGTTTTTATT